>JBBQVY010000251.1:0-6922 GCA_038211085.1 Chitinophagales bacterium
TGGCAAGATAAAATTTCTAACTCAGCTCAACTTGGAGGTATAGAAACTTCCATTTTGGACAATGGTCAGGGAAGGGGAACACGTATTGCCTGGATAAATACCGGCACCGGTCTTCGTTTTAAAATAGTGTTGGATCGTGCAATGGATATTGCTGATGCTTTTTATAATGAACATAGCCTGGCATGGCTCAGTCATAAAGGTATAACGGCTCCTCAGCCTTTTTCTAACGCAGGGCTTGATTGGCTTAAAACATTTGGTGGTGGATTGCTGACAACATGTGGCCTTAGCCATGTGGGAGGTCCAGAAACTGATGCTTATGGAAGCCGGGGATTGCACGGACAAATCAGTAACCTATCTGCACAGGTTGAGTCTATAATTCAACCCGATATACATGCAGGCAAAAAGGAAATGAGTGTAACAGGTATCATGAAGGAAACCCAGGCTTTAGGCCCTAACCTGGAACTGCGGCGAAAAATATCAGCAACCCTGGGTGAAGCCAAAATAATAATAAAGGATGAAGTGACCAACAGGGGAAATAGCCCCGCGCCTCACATGCTATTGTATCATTTAAATTTTGGGTGGCCGTTGGTTGATGAGGGGACTGACATTATATGGAGTGGGAAATGGAAAACACCTCCTGCCAATAGCAATAAGATTTTTAATGAATCAAATAACTATAAAAAATGCCCTGCCCCATTGGCCGGGCATAATGGAACAGGTGAAGAAGTAGCAATGATAGAGGTGGATGCCGACGAAGCAGGTTGGGCAGTTTGTGGCCTCTCAAATACTTCAATTGGTTTGGATCTGCACATACGCTTTAAAAAGCAACAATTGCCGTGGTTAATGAATTGGCAACATTGGGGTAAAGGCGAATATGTAACCGGCCTTGAACCGTCAACAAATGCTTTGATAGGCCAGGCCAAAGCAAGAGAATTGAAACAACTGGTTTTCATGGAACCCGGCGAAACCAGGAAGTACGATTTGGAAATTATGGTTACTCGAGCAGTAGCGACATAGAAAAGTTTCGGATACAATTGAATCTTTTGATGAAATAAACTTATACAAATGATCTGTTCTAAAAATAAAAATTCACCAATGTCATTGTTTAAAAGACTATGGCAGGTACGAACTGCACCAACATAGTCATTATCACAATTCACCATTCAATATTAAACTTAACACTTAACCCGAAACATTCAAATTTGAATGTTTCAAAAAACGAACTGCTGTAATCATGAAAAAAATTATTCAAAAAAAGACAAAGTATGTATGCCTGCTTTTTCTTTTACTGCTATCTACAGCTGCCTCCTGGGCACAGGTAAATGTAAAAGGTAAAATAACAGATGAAAAAGGAACGGGCATTTCCGGCGTTACTATTTTGCTAAAGGGAACCAACAATGGTACAGGTACCGATGCCGATGGAAATTTCTCACTTATGGTTCCTGGCGGAAAGGGAACATTGATTGTTTCAAGTATTGGGTTTTTAACACAGCAAATGCCAGTAAACAACCGAAGCACCATCAATATTACATTGGCTGCGGATGTAAAATCTTTGGAAAATGTTGTGGTGGTTGGTTATGGAACTCAACAAAAAAAGGCAGTGACTGGTGCGGTTCAAACCATTACCGGTAAAGAATTTAAAGATATACCCGTATCGCAGGTTACCCAAAAACTACAGGGGCGTTTGGCAGGCGTGCAAATTAACCAGACAACCGGTAAGCCCGGGCAGGGCATGAGTGTAAGAATACGCGGACAATTATCAGTTTCTGCCGGTAGCGATCCCTTATACGTTGTAGATGGATTTCCATTAACCGGAAACATTAGTACCCTTAACCCCGATGAAATTGAAACCATTTCAATTTTGAAAGATGCCGCTTCTACTTCTTTGTATGGTTCAAGAGCTGCAAATGGGGTGGTTATTATTACAACAAAAAAAGGAAGAAAAGGGCAGACCAATGTTAGCTTCAACACCTTTGCAGGTATGCAATATGTGCCAGAGCGGGGCAGAGTGCAAATGATGGATGCAGTTGAGTTTGCACAGTTTAAAAATGAATACTATACAGATGCAGGGCAGCCGGTACCGGTAGAGTTTCAAAACCCTGCGCAATACGAAGGCAAAAACAATGATTGGTATGGTTCCTTATTGAGAGATGCGCCTTTGCAAAGCTATTCATTGAGTATAACCTCAAGTACCGATAAATTAAATACCGCTCTTGTTGCCGGGGTATACAATCAGGAAGGTGTGGTATTGAACAATTTGTATAAAAGATATTCGCTGAGAATGAATTCGGATTATGCCATTTCCGATAAAGTTAAAATCGGGTTTAATTTGGCGCCCTCCTATGTTTTTGATAACACGCCACGTACAGATGGCGACAGGGGAACTGGAATACTTTTTAACGCCCTGCACACCTGGCCGGTTATGCCTATTTACGATGCCAACGGCGATCTTACCAAGTTTAACCAGTTTCCCGGAAGTACAGGTAACATTTTTGCTTATCCAAACTGGGTTAGGGCTGCAAAAGAATTGGTAAACGAAACTAAAAATACCAACCTTATATCCAATGCATACCTGCAATACCAGCCTATAAAAGACCTGGTGCTAAAATCTACTATTAATGTTGAATATGCCAATTCTAATTTCTTCTTTTTTAATCCTTCCACCGCTACAAGTGCTATAAATGTGCCCATACCTACAACGGCGGTTTCAATCAGGCAAAATTTTGAAAATTATAGCTGGTTAAATGAAAACCTTGCTACATATACAAAAAGTATTAACGATCATCATTTTGAATTGCTTGGCGGTTTTACTTATCAAAAAAACAGGCAGATATTTACCCGTGTTCAGGCCGATACTTATACTGATGACAGGCTTCCAACCATTCAGGGAGCTCTTAATATCAATCGTGGTGGAACTAATAATGGTGTAAATGAATTTGCACTTACATCTTTTCTTTCAAGGCTTACATATAATTACCAGGGCAAATATTTGTTTACCGCTTCGGTGCGTAGTGACGGTTCTTCCCGCTTTGGCTCCGCCAATCGTTATGGAACGTTCCCTTCTGTCTCTGCAGGATGGGTGATATCTGACGAAAAATTCATGGCCAATTCAAAGAAAGTATCTTTTGCAAAACTTAGAGCCAGTTATGGAATTATTGGCAACAATAACATTGGTAATTACACCCAATATGCTCTTGTAAATAATACAGTAAATGCAGTGTTTGGAAACACGGTAGCTACAGGTGCACAGGTAACCCAGTTAGCTAATCCAAAACTAGGGTGGGAGACAACTAAACAGCTCGATCTTGGACTTGACCTTGGATTATTTAATGACCGTGTGCAGTTCACTTATGACTTTTATACAAAGAAAACGTCCAACCTGTTGTATAGTGTTCAAATAGCACAAGAGTCGGGATTTGGCAGTTTCTTCGATAACATTGGTGAAATAAAATTCTGGGGTCATGAGTTTGCTGTAACAACAAGAAATACAGAAGGAAAACTCAGGTGGACCACAAATGCCAATATTTCTTTCAACCGCAACAGGGTATTGGCGTTGGCCGATGGCATTGACAGGGTATATGGAACATTTCATATAACTAAGGTTGGTCAGCCATTCGGACAATTCTATGGTCTGATAGCTGATGGTGTTTATTTAAACCAGGGCGATCTGGATAAAAATCCAAAGATACCCGGCCGCTCTACAGTTGGCAGTATAAAAATTGTTGACTCTAATGGCGATGGTGTCATTACCTACGGAGGCGATAAAGACGACAGGGTAATCATGGGAAATCCATTTCCAAAGTTTACTTATGGTCTTGTTAACACACTAACCTACGGTAATTTCGATTTTACTGTAGTAGGTTCTGGTTCTTACGGCAACCAACTTTTGGTTAGGCACCTATACAGCACTGCCAATCTTGATGGCGTTTTCAACCTGGTTAAAGAAGTTAAATACCGTTTCAGATCTCCTGATAACCCAGGTAAAGGTTTTTATGGTACTACCGTTGGCGGTGGTAATGTTACTGGTATTGAAAGAGACTGGATGAACAACCGCTTTATTGCAGATGCCTCCTTCTTTTCAATCAAAAACGTAACACTCGGTTATAATATAGGCGTTAAAAATAAAGTGTTTACTTCAGCCAGGTTGTATGCATCCATTCAACAGGTATACACATTCACCAACTATTGGGGTGGTCCTAATCCTGAAACAAGTGCCAACGGAGCCGGTAATGGTGATGGTGGAAACCTGAGCCAGGGTGTTGATCTTTCCAACTACCCTGTTCCCCGTACTTATACATTAGGCGTTAACCTTAATTTTTAATTAGAAGTGCCCAACCACATTAATTTTTAATAATATTATTTTTTATAAAATGAAATCAAAAATTGTAGTAGCCAGTATGGCATTATTTGCCATTACTAGTTGCAAAAAATCGTTGGATATAGTTCCGGAAACCGCCTTAAGTTCTACAACCTTTTTTAAATCAGAATCCGATTTTAAGCAGGCTGTTAATGGGGCCTATGTGCCGCTAAGAAGCATTACAAACGACAGGGCATACCTGCTGGGCGAAATGCATTCGGACAACACATATTACTTTCGTAATATTCTTTTTGGGGCTACCGAACAGCAGGAAAATATAGCTGATTTTAGCATACCTACAGCCGGCGGCATTACCACCAATACCCATGTACTCAATCAATACCGGCTCGATTACCAGATTATTGCCCGTGCAAATCAAATTATATCAACAATTGATGCGGTTGATTTTGATGCCGCCTCAAAATCCAATTTAAAAGGACAGGCCCAGTTTTTAAGAGCCTATGCATACTTCGAACTGGTTCGGTATTTTGGAAAGGTTCCCTTGCATCTCACACCGGTAGTAAACCGGGCCGAAGCTGCCTTGCCTTTATCTACAGTTGATGAGGTGTATGCACAAATTATAAAGGATGCGACCGCAGCATCAACATCACTTTTAGCAAAACCAAAACAAGAGGCAGGCAGGGCAACATCCGGCGCAGCAAAAACATTGCTGGCAAATGTGTACATCGTTCAGAAAAAATGGGCAGAAGCTGAAACGCTTTTAAAAAGTATAGTTAGCAGTGCCGAGTATTCATTAATGCCCGACTACAGCAATGCTTTTTCAGGTACCAATACAAACAAGAATAATGCAGAGTCCGTTTTTGAAGTTCAGTTTTTAGAAGGTTCTGCGGGTTACAATGGAAGTATTATTTACAATTCATTGCCACGGCCAATTACGGCTGCCGAACTGCAACCCATAACAGGAACTTCTAATCCGCAGGGCCTTTCAGGCGAAGGTAATAATGCACCAACTCCCGATATCATCGGAGCTTACGAGACCGGCGATAAAAGAAAAGATGCATCCATTGCTTATGTTACGCTTAGCCAAAGCTTACGGGCAAATAAAGTATACCCTTATATTAAAAAGTTTGCTGCACTACATGCACAACATGGCAATACCGGCAATAATTTTCCTATTTACAGGTATGCTGAGGTATTATTGTTTTTAGCAGAAGCATTGAACGAGCAAAGTAAAAGTGGTGAAGCGTTACCATTTATAAACCTTGTTAGAGACAGGGCTTTTGGCGCAGGTATATCTCCTGTAACTTCTACAAGCCAGGTTGACCTGCGCGACATTATTTATAAAGAGAGAAGGGTAGAACTGGCATTTGAAAATAAGCGTTGGTTTGATTTAATAAGAACCGGTCGCGCCGTAGCGGTAATAACCGCATACGGAAACAGGGTCAAGGCAAATCCCCAGGATTATTATTATCCTGCTGGTAATATTCCTCCCAACAATGCTTTTACAAACCTCGATTTATTGTATGGCCTTCCTGCGGATGAAGCGGCATTAAGTCCTTATTTTTAGGTTATAGATACACTTTCAAAAAATTTAAAAAGCTCTTAATGGAAACATTGGAAAAAACAAGCCTGGCCCAAAAAGCACTTGAGCAGGGAAAAGGTATTTTAAGACTTGCGCCAACATGGGTACCCCGATCGTTTTGCGTACCCGGCCGAAGAATAAAATTACATCCCGATGATTACTACGTTCTCGGTGGTAACCGGGGGGGAATTGATGAGCGTTGGTTGTCGTCAACTACACCTGCAAAAAATGGCCCGCTAACGGGTGAACACGAAGGCTTAAGCAAAGTGGTTATTGGTGATGGAGATAGTGAACAACAGGTTTTACTAAAAGATGTCATCGACGAATTGAAAGGTGAAATAATTGGTGATCGTCTTTGGGACGAACACCAAAGCTGGCCCATGTATTCAAAGTTTTTTGATAACATGGGACCACTGCCGCATCACATTCATCATAATGATGAGCATGCTGCACCTATTGGACAGTTGGGTAAACCAGAGGCGTATTATTTTCCGCCCCAGTTAAACAATCACGGCGGCGATTTTCCCTACACATTTTTTGGTATTGCCCCCGGCACAACTAAAGAACAAATAAAAGAATGCCTGGTAAACTTTACAAAAGGCGACAATAAAATAACCACCTATTCACAAGCATTTAAACTGGAACCCGGCACGGGTTGGGATGTGCCTCCCGGAATGCTACATGCACCCGGAAGCATGTGTACCTACGAGCCGCAAAAAGCTTCAGATGTATTTGCTATGTACCAGTCGCTTGTTAACGAAGCCATCATTCCCGAAGAGCTTTTATGGAACGGTACGCCACCCGACCGCATCGGAGATTACGACCAGTTGATGGAAGTAATAGATTGGGAACTGAACACAAACCCTAACATTTTGGAAACCCGCTTCATGCGTCCAAAGCCTGTTAAATTATCTAGCGATATGGAAGCAGCTGGCTACTCTGAAACATGGGTTTGTTATTTGTCAGATGCATTTAGCGCTAAGGAACTAACCGTTTTTCCAGGGCAAACAGTTACTATAAAA
>JBBQVY010000252.1:0-6905 GCA_038211085.1 Chitinophagales bacterium
TGCGGAAGATACCAAGAGCGGCGCCGGTCAGTACTTTACGCCACGTGCGCTGATAAGGGCAATGGTAGAATGTGTTCGTCCCGAACCGATGCGCACCATTGCAGACCCTGCCTGTGGTACCGGTGGTTTCTTTTTAGCGGCGTACGATTTTATTGTCGCCAACCATAGTTTGGATAAAGAACAAAAGCAGTTCATTAAGTTCAACACGTTTTATGGCAACGAGATAGTGGCAGGCACACGCAGGCTAGCATTAATGAACCTGTTCCTGCACAACATTGGCGATATAGATTCTGATCATTCTATTTCACCGGCAGATGCGTTGATTGCTCCGCCGAGCACCTACTATGATTATGTTTTAGCCAATCCACCCTTTGGTAAAAAGAGCAGTCAGACCTTTACCAACGAAGAAGGCGAACAGGAAAAAGAAGACCTCACCTACAACCGTCAGGACTTCTGGGCAACCACCAGCAACAAGCAACTGAACTTTGTTCAGCACATTCGCTCCATGCTTAAAACAACAGGGCAGGCAGCCGTGGTTCTACCCGACAATGTTTTGTTTGAAGGCGGGGCAGGAGAAACGGTCCGCAAGAAGCTGCTGGAAACAACCGATGTGCATACCATTCTTCGTTTGCCCACAGGTATCTTTTATGCCAATGGCGTAAAAGCAAATGTGGTGTTCTTCGACAACAAACCCAGCAGCAAAGACCCCTGGACAAAAGAGATTTGGTTCTATGACTACCGCACCAACATTCATCATACACTAAAGAAGAACCCACTTAAACTAAGCGACCTGCAGGATTTCATTACCTGCTATAATGCTTCCAACCGATTTAAACGTGTGGAGACATTTCATGCAGTTGATAACCCTGAAGGAAGGTGGCGGAAGTTTGGTTATAATGAGATTGTTGCCCGTGATAAAACGTCGTTGGATATAACGTGGTTGAAGGACAAATCACTTACTGATTTGGATAACCTTCCCGACCCGGATGTATTGGCTGAGGAGATAGCGGAAAATTTGGAGAGTGCGTTGGCTTCCTTTCAGCAGGTTATTTCGTCATTGCGAGGAACTGCCAGTCCCAAAGTTATTTCGGGAAAGCAATCTGCTGTTTGATCAGACACCGGCATTTCATTAACCCACATTGCAGCCTCCTCTCCTCTACTTGTTAAAAAAGCCACCAATAATTGTTTAAAGAAGCTACTATTTATATGATAGCGAATGCTAAAACATTGAAAATTAATACCACGTTTTTTGAAATTGCTTTGTAGTCCCCGCAGCCCGAATTGTACCCTGTTTTTGTTTGAAATAGCTTTGATGGATGTTTCTCAAAGTGATCTTCAAAACTATAAAAGCTACCGGTGAGCGAAAGAGACATTATCGCTTATGCGAAAGCTATCGCTTTGATAATACAGTTCGTCATCAAACCATCCTTCATCTTGGCTCACTGGAACAATTACCTGAAACAGATCAAAAGAAAGCACTTGCTGTCCGCATAGATGAATTGGTAAAGCAAAGCCACACAGGAAAGCAAAGTTTATTCCCCACCCCCGAAGCCCTTATAGAAAAATTAGCTCAAAAATATTTTGCAGAAATTAAGGAAAAGCAACGCCTTGATATAGCTGCCGGCAAAGATTATCAACGTATAGATACCGATACGGTAAACAACAAAAACGTTCGGGAAGCAGGTGCAGAGTGGCTTTGTATGCAGGTGCTTAACCAATTAGACATTCACACTTTTCTGATTAAAAATGAGTGGCCGGAAGAACACATACAATTAGCTCTTACCCATATTATTAGCCGGGCAATTTATCCTGCAAGCGAACTGCGCACAAGCCAGTGGATAAAAGAAAATTCATCAGTTTGCGAACTTACAGGTTACCCTATAGAAAAGATAACCAAAGACAAACTCTACGACACCAGTAAGCGGTTATATAAAGTAAAAGATGACCTTGAAAAACACTTAAGTAAACGCACCAATGAACTCTTGGACCTTACCGATAAAATCATCCTTTACGACCTTACCAATACTTATTTTGAAGGGTCCATGCGCAGCAGCAAAATAGCCAGGTTTGGAAGAAGCAAAGAAAAGCGCAGTGATGCACGTTTGGTGGTGCTTGCAGTGGTAGTTAATACAGAAGGCTTTTTAAAGTATTCTCAAATATTTGAAGGCAACATAGCAGAAAGTAAAACCTTAGAGCAGATCATCGCTGAATTATCAGCACGAACTTCATCCACTGAACGTCGTCCTGTAGTAGTATTAGATGCAGGTATTGCCACAGAAGATAATCTGAAATTGCTTAAGAAAAACAAGTTTGAGTACATGTGTGTATCAAGGTCGGGGATGAATAAATACACGGTAGATACAGAAAGCAAACCGGTTAAGATATGTGATAAAAAACAGCAGGAACTTACCCTTCAGAAAGTAACAGTAGAAGGCAGTACCGATACCTGGCTTCGGGTACACAGTGCAGCCATAGCGCTGAAAGAATCTGGAATGAACAGCCGTTTTTCAGAGCGGTTTGAACAAGGGCTTTCACAAATAAAAGAAGGTATTGGTAAAAAAGGCGGAGTAAAAAAACAGGAGAAAGTATGGGAACGAATCGGCAGGCTCAAAACCAAATATCAAAGCATTCATAAGTATTACGATATAGGCACCGAGGCAAATAATAAAGGAGCTGTTACTAATATAAGCTGGAAGCAAAAAGCTGTTGAAAAGAAAGAGGGTTATTACTTGCTTCGTACTACACTTGACCAGAAAGATGAACAAGTGCAATGGACCATTTATAATACTATAAGGGAAATAGAAGCCACCTTCCGGGTTTTAAAAACTGATCTAGACCTCCGTCCGGTTTATCATAAAACAGATACCGCAGCACTAGCTCATCTTCATCTGGGCCTGTTGGCTTATTGGGTGGTAAATACTATCCGCTATCAACGTAAACAAAAAGGCATCAGCAACGAATGGCGGGATATAGTCAGAATAATGAACTCGCAAAAAATAGTAACCACTACAATGAATAACGACTATGATCAACAAATCATCATCAGACAGTGCAGTGAACCAACAGAGCAGGTAAGCAAAATCTATACAGCCTTAAAATTCAAATCTCAACCCTTCACCCGTAAGAAATCTGTAGTCCCCCTTACGGAAATTAAAAAAACTCAAACCCAGGAAAATCCTGATTTTCTTTCTGGGTAACTGCAATCTGGGTTAAATTCAGCACGATGCGTTATTCATCTTTTTGTCACTTTTTGCTGGTCCAAAAAGTAACAAAAAAGACCTCGGAAAACAGCCTCATCCGGCTTGCAGCCACCTTCTCCTAAAGGTGAAGGGAATTGGATGTTATTCTAATTGCCCGTTTTCCGATTGGTATTTCAATTAAGCTTTTGTAGTACTGTGGTGAAGGTCAGAAGAGCTTTGATGGCTTAAACATTTTTTATAGTACGCGGTTTTAAATACCATAATCATAAAACACAAATGTTGAAGCATTAAAAAAGCAAAATTAACTATGTCATAGGGAGATCAAGTATTACCTGTCTGTATGTTGTTATCTATATAACCTATGTAGTCGCTTTCAGGATTCATTGGAACAAGCTTTGGACCAAACGCAGAGGTAATTGCCTGTCTTCCTGTTCCGGCAAACCAATCGTCTACCATATGCGCCTGTCCCTCTAAAGTGAAAGAGTTCCAGGGAGGTCCTGAGGGTCCATACTTATAAGCTGCTTTGCCCATGGTTTCTTGTTCCCGAATGCCTTCGCATAAAAAACCAGGTACGTATACGTTTTCAATAGATGCGTGCTGAATTTGCCAGGCATGTGTTAGCTCATGAATAAGTAACTGACCAGCGACAGTGTAACTACCCCAACTTGTTGTGATTGGATTTTGAAACATGTCATCGTTTACGCCAATATTTACTAAAACATGATTATCGATTGTAGGGATTGTAAATGGCCTGCCACCAAGTCCAACAAGATTAGTTATTCGAATATGACTAAATTCAAGTTGGTCTCCAAAAACTTGCTTTGCAAATTCCTGTTCTTCAACACGTAAAGGCCGAATTTTTATCAATGCATCAATGACTGCTCCTGCGGCAACTCCAATAATAAATGCAGGGCCAATTGCAAGTGGTCCCCATATATACACTGCTCCGGCAATAATACCAATGCCTGTAATGCCCCCCATTCCTGGTACGGCAACACCGGCGTCTCCAAGCTCAGACCCAATAATTAAGCAGACCGCTAAAGGTGCACCTAATGTTTGGGCAACAATAAAAAACTCTGCAATATCTTTAATAACTTGTGTTGAAGTACCAAGTACTCCACTTAATTCCGAACTACGTGTTACAGAAATGCTTCCTTTACTTATGTCCGGCCAAAGATTACGAATAGCTCCTGTATTTTTCGATTGATTAATTGTTTCATCCCACTTGTTTTTGCGATTACCAACAGAATCTGTTCCAAATACCTTCCCCGTATGCTGGGCTGATAGAATTACCTTTCCTGATGCACTTCGAACAACTACACCTATCCTAAACGAAAACGATAATGCACCCGTTGCCCTCATAAACCCACTAAAATTATAACTCCCATCCCTGTGCAATGTCATTGTAACTTCTCCACCTAATGCAGTTCCGGTTTTAATAATGGAGTGGAAGGGAACCGCCTCTGGAAGTGCCTTAATTTCAGCTATCATACCTTTTAATGAAACAGGTCGTTTCATAAAAAGGAAATGATAAACATCACTAATATTTAGTTTTTCCTGTTGATTATACCGCTTAAGGGTTGCGATACTTTGTCGAAGGGAGGACATATTTATATTTATTGAAGAGCGACAAGAATAGGAACCAAACCTCTACCACTAGCAAGAGGTTTAAGTGCTTTGCCAATTACAGCACCGAACGCTTCCAAAGGGTTCGTAGCTTTCATAGCATACCCCGGTGTAGAGGAAGTTGTCAACAAATCTCCTACAACAATGGGTGTCTCAGAAGCATCTACCCTGCAATACACCTTTCCCATCAACGCAAGGGGCAATCGGTTTTTTCTACAAGATTGCCGACCAAGTATAACAGCCGGCTTATAATCCCCGGCACCAGAAACAACACCTGCAACACGTTTGTCGTAAGGGCGGTCGCTTACTTTAACCCCACCCGATTCGTCAAGCACCATTACAGTGCCGGGATGGGCAGTTTCTATGTCAACTATATCAAAATCTTCAGCATAATCCTGCCCCGAAAGTTGAATATCACCACCAACCACAAGGTCTCCATTGCAGGCATAATTTCCAGTGGATTGAAGTGAGCCTGTAATATTACAATTACCTGTAACCTCTATACCACCATTAAACTGGGCTGCTAATTGCCCTCCTTCCACAAACAATCCGACACCTTTCTCACTTGATGAGAATATTCCAAAATTACTAACGCTGAAACATGCCAGTGCCACTTTATCACCAAACTCTCCCTCGGTTCTAATAACCTTGGCAGCACCTGATGGAGACGTTACATGGGCAAGTTTTTTGTTAGGGTCAACACTATCTGAAGCTTTATGATCTTCATGTTGTGGAAATTTCTTATTAGGATCTAATAACAAACTCATAATTATATCTCCTTTTTTAGAAATTTAACTATTGTTTTTAACTTATCCTAATTTAGGAAGGAAGGCAAGAATAAGTGGGGCTGTAAGTTTTAGTGTATTGTAAAAAATCGAAGCTCTTGTAATGGGGACATATTGTTTTTCCTCAATAGTTTGGATAAGGAACAAAAGCAGTTCATTAAATTTAATACGTTTTATGGCAACGCGATAGTTGGAGGCACACGCAGGCTTGCATTGATGAACCTGTTCCTTTATAACATTAGCAATATAGACAGCAACAATAGTATATCTCCGGCAGATGCTTTGATTGCTCCGCCCAGCACTTACTATGATAATGTATTAGCCAATCCACCGCTTGGTAAAAGAGCAGTCAGACTTTTACCAACGAAGAAGGCGAACAGGGAAAGAAGACCTTACCTACAATAGGCAAGACTTCTGTGCAACCACCATCAACACGCACCTGAAATTCGTTCAGCACATCCGCTCCATGCTTAAAACAACAGGGCAGGCAGCGGTGGTTATTCACGACAATATTTTGTTTGAAGGCGGCGTTGGAGATACGGTTCGCAAGAAGCTGCTGGAGCCAACTGATGTGCATACCATTCTTCGTTTGCCCACCGGTATCTTTATGCCAATGGCGTAAAAGCAAATGTGGTGTTCTTCGATAACAAACCATCCAGCAAAGATTCATGGACAAAAGATATCTGGTTCTATGGCTATCGCATCAACATTCAACGTACAATAAAAAAGAATCCCCCTAAAACTAAACGACCTACAGGATTTTATTACCTGCTATACTTCTAACAGGTTTAAGCCTGTTGAAACATTTCATGCTATAGATAACCCCGAAGGAAAATGGAGGAAGTTTGGTTATGATGAGGTAATATTTGAATCTCCCGGATATACTCATGTTTAAAGTCATAATCGTTTTCTGCAAGGCAATACGAGGGCGTTTAAATTTTTGTTCTTCATGTAAAGATGTGCAATTTATGGTATGTTGTTATCACATATTACCTACTTTGCTAAAAATATTAGTACTATGGGAATGAGCAAATATCGTATTAATCGAGAACCCAAACCCATTGACCCCTCACCACCCGAATCTGCAATGTACATTCGAAGTTGTAAGGACATTGTAGCAGAAGCGCTGAAACAAAAGAAGTGGGTCTACGATCCTGCAAGGAAGAACTGGTTTACGCCAGAAGAGTTCAAAGCGTTGAATGAGCGTATAATAATAGGTAATCAAAACTATTTAGACCAGGTGCAGATAAAGGATCCGAGGGAAGGTATAAAGGCCGGTTACCAGAGAATGCTT
>JBBQVY010000253.1:0-6810 GCA_038211085.1 Chitinophagales bacterium
ATTGTTCAGGGTGGAATTTTAAAGATTAAAGCCCTTAAGGAAACTTTCGGTGGAAGAATTTATAGTTCGGCCAGGCTATTGTCGCTTAACAAGTTTGCTTTTACTTACGGAAAGGTGGAGGTAAGAGCTAAAATACCATCGGGTGTGGGTACCTGGCCTGCCATCTGGATGCTCGGTAGCAACATTGCCACCACCCCCTGGCCGGGTTGCGGCGAAATAGATATTATGGAACACCGTGGCAGCGAACTCAACAAAATTTTTGGAACGTTGCATTATCCCGGACGTTCGGGTGGTACCGCTGATGGAAGGACTATCACGCTTGCAAATGCGACAACAGAATTTCACATCTATAAACTTGAATGGTCGAGGTCGGAAATCAAAATTTATGCAGATGATCAACTGGTGCATACCGTTACCAACTCCACTGCTATTCCTTTTAACCACGATTTTTTCTTCATTCTCAACCTTGCTATGGGTGGTACATTTGGCGGTTCAGTAGATCCTGCTTTCAGCAATGCTACCATGGAAGTTGATTACGTGCGGGTATATAAATAATTACTAATAATTTTTTGCCTTGGGTTTAAGTTTGTTGAAGGTTGTTGTAATTGTAAAATCCAGGTAGCCAAATTGCGATTACATTAATTTGTAAGCCAGGTTAACATCAGAAAAGTTACTGAATTTGTTCATGATGCAAGATGGCATGGTTATAGTCTATATTCGATCAGAGACTTATGCATTAAATTAACTGCAGAAGCCTCCAATTAACCTTTAAAGAAAATAGTTATGAAAAAGTTTTTACGCTTATTGCCCTTATTAATGGTTTTGTTTATGGGGGGTGCGTTGAGTGCTCAGAAATACAAAACTGCTGCAGATACATTAAAACTAAACAAGGATATTTCCTCGGTAAACAAAGACATTGCTGACATTACCTTAAAACTAGCGGAGGCAAATAATAATTTGCCAAATTATCGTGATAAGGTTAGATCTGCTGAAGAAGAAGCTCAGAAAACATCAGGTGCGAGTAGTAACTCAGCTGACAAAGCGACTAATGGTGATGTAGGAGATGCAAAAAAAGCCAAGCGTAATGCCAACAAAGCTTACGGTGCAGCAAAAGATGTTATATCGGCAACTAAGAAAGTAAAAAACGAAGAAAAGAAAGTAGAAAAACTTACCGGCCAGTTAGAAGACAAACAAAAGAAATTGACTGAACTATTGGACATGCAAATGAAATTCAGAGGTGAGATGTAATTTAGATAACAGCATTTTTATACATGGCTTTGGGGTTCCTGAAGCCATTTTTTTATGCTTTTTTCTTCCTTGAAGATTCGCGTATAATCAGGTCTGCGTTCAAAATAATCGTGTTCGTCATCGAAATATCCCTTTGCCCTTTTAAATGGTTGATGAGCATTTGGGCAGCCGTCTCTCCAACAGTAAACCCTGAGTAGTTTACTGTTGTAAGTTTCGGTTCTACAATCATACTTATCGCATCGTTATTAAAGCCTGCTATGGCAATGTCTTCGGGTACTTTAAGACCGGCTTCTTTAAAGGTTAGTATACAAATGGCCGCACCAAAGTCACCTGTTACAAAAAGGCCATCGGGCATATTTTTCATGTGCATCAGGTGTTTAACTGCAGCAATGCAACTTTCTTTCTTCAGGTCGTTAATGATCACCAGCTTTTCATCAAACCTTATCTTATTTTTTTCCAGGGCAGCCTTGTAACCTTTATAACGCTGGTCGTATACATTTCGCGATAGGTTTCCGGTTATGTGTGCAATTCGTTTGCAGCCCTCGTCAATAAGGTGTTGTGTTACCTCAAAGCCGGCTTTAAAGTTGTCAATAATCACTTTTGTACCACCACTTTTTTCTTCAACACGGTCAAAATAAATGATTGGGATATTCTTGTTTACAAATTCATCAAAGTGGGAGAGATCAGGCGTGTCAAATGCAAGAGAAGCAATCAATCCATCAACGCGTTTATGAAAAAGATTATGTGCATTTTTCAATTCTTTCTCACCTGATTCTGCCGAGTGAGCAATGATGATGTCGTACTCGGTTTGGCCAATTACTTTCTCTATACCGCTCAGCACCGACAACATAAAAGTGCTGTTTAATTCATGCATTAAAACTCCGATAGTATGGGTAGTACTTGTTCTTAGGTTACTGGCAAAGTTGTTACTTCTGTAACCCATTTCCTTTGCCTTATCGCTGATCTTTTTACGGGTATTGGCACTTACTACTTTGCTTCCGCTTAATGCACGACTAACTGTTGCAGCAGAAATTTTTAGCTTCTCTGCAATGTCGTAAATCGTGATTTCTTTTTCGCGTTTCATAAACTAATAACGTAAACGGGTTGCCGAAGTAAAAGCAATAATCTTGCTATAGGAAAGTGATGGGGTCATCAACAATTCTAAAATCTTCGTTCAACCCATCCATTTTATGCATGTCATCTTCGGTTATTTCAAAATCAAAAATGTCAAAATTCTCCTGCAGTCGTTGTTCATTGGAAGATTTGGGTATAGCAGATACGCCCTTTTGAATATTCCATCTAAGTATAATTTGTGCAGGCGATTTTTGATAGGTAGTCGACAGTTCTTTTATAAGTGGATCATCAAATCTTTTGCCCTTGGTAAGCGGGGTAAATGCCTGCAATTGAATATTACGCTGTCGGCAGAAATTAAGTAAATCTTTCAGGTACAAAAACGGGCTGAACTCCACCTGGTTTACTACCGGTACAAGTGTTGCATAAGTTTCCAGTTCTTCTAAAAATGGAATAAGATAATTGGCTACTCCAATAGCCCGTACCCGTTGATTATTCACCAGGTACTCAAGGGCTTTCCACGTATCTTCCCTTTTACCCCGTATAGGCCAGTGTACCAGGTATAAATCCAGGTAGTCAATATTCAATTTTTTCATGCTGGTATCAAAAGCACGTAAGGCATTATCGTAACCCTGGTCGGTATTGTTAACCTTGGTTGTAACAAAAATATCTTTGCGGGGTACCCCGCTGTTCCTGATTGCATTTCCAACCTCAGTTTCATTCTTATACATGGCTGCAGTATCAATTAACCTGTAACCAATTTGCAATGCGGTTTCTATGGCCTTCTCAGCCTCGGCAAGGTGCATATCATAGACGCCCAATCCCAGTAAAGGCATCTGGCGTCCATTGTTTAATTTGGTAAAAAGCTGGTTGTTGCTCATGTTATTTTGTTGAATAAAGTTAATTAGTATGCCATTGAATAGCAAAGTAACTACAAGGCTCCGTGCCAATGTTGGTGATGGCATGCGGTACCATGGAATTTACAAAAGCTACATCGCCATCGAAAGTCTTTTTAAAATCTTTGTCTAGCTGCATGCGGCCATTTCCACTTATCATAAATATAATTTCTTCAACCCTGTGTGTATGTGCAGCGTGGCTTGAAATGCCTGGGTTAAGTGTGGTAGCATGCACGTCAAAGTGCGGAAACATAGAAGAAGGCCGGTCGAATATAGGCCTTGATTGTCCTTTCTCCGTTTGCTTAACTACCATGTCTTTCCAGTCAACCATAAAAGAACCACCACCGCTTTGTCCACGCTCCATATTTACGGGTGCTTTACCGGTATAACTGATAACATAATAAGTAGCTGGTTGGTTGGATGTATTGGTTATATGTTGCTCGTCCCCGGCTACAACAAGTGCAAGGCTTCCTGCACCAAGCATGCTATGCTCCTTGCCCGCAGTAAGTTGTATAGAGCCGTTTTTTACAATGATCAGTTGCTCTTTGTTTGTATAGGTAACTGGTTTAGTATGTCCCTTCCTTGGGGTTAATGTTATAGTGTAAATGGTTAGGTCGGCAAGGTCTAAAGTGCTGCCATGTATAAGTGGATGTTTGATTCCTTTGGCGTTATTATTCCATTTAAAAACATCGGTGGCAACTGTGTGCTGCTGGCAAAAAGCGGCAAGCGAAACAGACAGAAAAAAAGTAAGCATTCGTATTTTCATTTTGATAGTTTAATTGGTTTAGAAATTTACAACTTCCCAATAAACCTTTTTGGGTTCAAGGTTTTTATTAAACAGTAATGGATAATCTTTCCGGTTACGCACAGGAAAATTATCAAGCCAGCTACTGCGGTCCGAGATGTTCCAAAAGGTAACCCCGGAAATGTTGTTCCGATATTTTCTAAACAACTCAAAGCACATTTTATATTTCTCCAACTGCAGGCTTTCTCTTAGTGGTGTAAACAAAGTATCTGTATCCGCTGCAAGCGTATTTCTTTTTTGATGCTCTTTAGCATATACTGAAATGTCCAGTTCAGTAATTTGCATTTTTAATCCAAGGCTTGAAAAATCAGCCAGGGTTTGATCCAGCACTTCTTTACCTGGTTCATTAACTGCCCAGTGCCCCTGCAGGCCAATGCCATGTATCGGTACACCGGCATCTTGTAACCCCTTTACAAGCTTTATAATTTTGCTTCTTTTAACAGGATCAATTTCGTTATAATCGTTGTAGAAAAGCAAAGCAGCGGGATCAGCAGCATGCGCATATTCAAAAGCCTTTGCAATATATTCTTCACCGCAAATGTTTAACCATTCAGATTTGCGCAGGTACTCATCTTTGTTATCGCTTACAGCTTCGTTCACAACATCCCATGCATAAATAGTTCCTTTATACCTGCTAACAACTGCAGTTATGTGATCCTTTAATCGTTGTAATAAAACCTCCTTCGTTATCTTTTTGCCTTCACCATCTGTAAATATCCACGCTGGGGTTTGGTTATGCCAGCACAAATTATGTCCGCGTAGTTTTAAATTATTTTGTTTCGCGAAGATGGCTATAGAATCAGCACCAGCCCAATTATATTTATTTTCTTTCGGATGAATGGGACCCATCTTCATGGCATTTTCAGCAGTAAGACTATTAAACTCTTTCAAAACTAAATTAGCTTCATCCGTGCTTAACGAGCGGGGCGAAACAGCAACGCCTATTGGAAAATATTGTTGGTAATAATCCTTTAATCCTTTTGTTCCGGTTTTGTTACCTGCTTGTACTTTTTTAGAAGAAGTGCATCCACCAAACAATACAATAAGTGTAAGTAACCAAAGTAAATTGCTTTTATTTTTTTGAAAACGCATATTAATATTTTAATTGTGGGCCTTTATTGTTTAAGATCGAAATTATGAGTGGGTACTACCTGCATACTACTCAGTGCATCTTTCATCTCCCTACGGTCAATATTTATAGTAGATGAGTTGCCATAAAAACTAAGGCCTGCAATAATTTTTTTATAGCCCGATAGTAGCTGCTGATCGCTAACAGGTTTATAGCGTAACCACAACTGGTAGCCATCTTCTGCTTTTACTGACAGGCATAGCAAGGAAAGATAAAGGGCAAGCAGAGTATGTTTCATAAATAATCGATGTTTTATACAATCGTCTCTTTTTATTTATAGTATCGAAAGGCAAAGTTGGAAGGAAAATTATCCTGCGTTTTGTCTGTTGCTGGTACCTATGATATTGCCCAATAGAAGCCTGCCTGTATGTTTAAAATTTAAGGGAAAGATGACTGGTGACTGACTTGTTTTGTTAAAGTATTAAATTTAAAAATAGTTCTTGCAATCGGTTGCAATTAAGTTAATATTTGTGATATTCGCCCTCTGAATTTCTTATTCCGATCACCACATATAAATAAAAAGAAACTAACTTTTGGCCCATTAAACTATAAGTCAAAACAAACCATCATTTTTAAAATAATTCATAAATAAATCATTATGTCAATTACATTAGGCGACAAGGAATTTTTTGAAGGTATTGCCCAGGTAAAATTTGAAGGGCTTGAAAGCGATAACCCACTTGCATTTCGTTGGTACGATGAGGACAGGGTAGTAGCAGGCAAAACCCTGAAGGATCATTTAAGATTTTCATGTGCTTACTGGCACTCATTTGTAAATGATGGCTCTGATCCTTTTGGCGGTGGAACGCATATACATGCCTGGAATAAAAAACAGGATGCCGTAGAAAGAGCTAAGGACAAAATGGATGCTGCCTTTGAATTCATTACAAAAATGAATTTGCCCTACTATTGCTTTCATGATGTTGATGTGGTTGACTATACAAATGATGTAAACGAAAATGATCGCCGGTTGCAGGCTTTGGTGGATTATGCAAAGCAAAAGCAGGATGCCAGCGGCGTAAAATTATTGTGGGGTACTTCCAATCTTTTTTCGCATATGCGCTACATGAATGGGGCTTCTACCAACCCTGACTTTCATGTGCTAACCCATGGCGCTGCACAGGTAAAAGCTGCCCTGGATGCTACTATTGCTTTGGGTGGTGAAAACTATGTTTTTTGGGGTGGAAGAGAAGGCTACATGAGCCTATTAAACACCAACATGCAAAGGGAAAAAGAACATTTTGCCCGCTTTCTGCATACCTGTAAAGATTATGCCCGCCGCAATGGTTTTAAAGGCAATTTCTTTATTGAGCCTAAGCCAATGGAGCCTACCAAACACCAGTACGATTACGACTGCGAAACCGTAATTGGTTTCTTAAGGCAATACGATTTGCTAAATGATTTTAAGATAAATATTGAAGTAAACCACGCCACGCTTGCCGGTCATACGTTTGCACATGAGATACAGGTTGCTGCTGATGCTGGCGTACTTGGCTCGCTGGATGCAAATCGTGGTGACTACCAAAATGGGTGGGATACTGACCAGTTTCCCAATAACCTCGGAGAACTTGCCGAAGCCATGGTGGTAATGCTGGAAGCGGGTGGATTGCAGGGCGGGGGTATCAACTTTGATGCTAAGATCCGCAGAAACTCAACCGATC
>JBBQVY010000254.1:0-6727 GCA_038211085.1 Chitinophagales bacterium
ATGCAAAACCTGGTACTTTTCTATTACCCGAAAGTGTCAGCCATTAAATTGTCAAACCATTTCAGCATATCTTCATAATTGCCTGAAGTTGCACCATTAGATTCAGTTACACCTTTACCTGTTGGAACCATTGTTTTTGTAGAAGGATCATAACGATATACTACTGTAAGCCATGAAGCAGTAGTGTTGGTAATCGGTGTAAAACAGGCAGAGTTTGTTACCGGTGCTGCATTTATTGGTCCTCCCTTAAGCTGTTGCAATATTGCATCAGCGCAAACTTTTGCTTCTGCGTTGGCGATGTGTCCTGCCTTGGGTTGGGTAGTAGAAGAAGCATCCCCCAAAACATATATACTGCCAAGTGCGGTAGAAGCATATGTAAGCGGATCGACAACGGCCCACTTTCCATCTGTGGAATTTGCTAAACCAATGCCTGATTGGGTAATCAGGCTGCCCGCTTTGTGAACAGGTATTGCATTAATTACATTGCCATTAAATTTACCGGCGGTGGTAGTTACCGTCATGGCATCAGCGTCGATATTTGATAATACTGCATTGGGCACGTAAGTGATAGTATTCTTATAAATTGTATTGAAAGCATTTTTGAAATTTACAGGCTCGGCCTGGATTCCGGAGTTCGCGTCAAGTACAATTACTTTACCCCCTCCCTTTACCCGTTTAAGATAATCTGCTACCACGCATGCCCTTTCATATGGTCCGGGGGGACAACGATAGGGCTTCGGCGGAATTGTAAGGATAAAAGTATCTTTATTTGTCATAGACTTAAGCTGGTTTGCCAGATTTACCGTTTGGCTTCCCGCCTGCCATGCATGAAAAATTTTTGCCTTGTTAGCAACTGATCCGGTTAAGGGCAATGGATCGAAATCAATGCCCGGTGCCAGCACTAAATGATCATACGATAAATTAGTTCCATTTGAAAGCGTTACATGCTTACCTATAGGATCGATTGATCTTGCAAAATAATTCTGAACTTTTACTCCATACTTATTTGAAAGCGTGGAATAGTTGAAAGAAAGCTGGCTCAAAGTTCTTTCTCCTGTTAACACCATATTGCTGAAGATATTGGAAATATAAGTAGCGTTGGGTTCGACAAGCGTAACATCAACAGCAGATCCACCCCAAAGTTTAAGATACTTGGCCACAGAAGTACCACCCATACCGCCACCAACTACGACTACGCGGCCCAAAACACCTGTGCCTGCTTTAAAAAAATTAGCAAAACTATTCTCCAGCAATGATACTCCCAAAGTTGTAGCACCAAGGTTCTTTAAAAAGTTTCTACGTTTCATAACAGCATTGTTTATTATTGTTTTGAAAAAAAGTCTGCAATCAATTTAATCTCAGCATCCGTATAGGCCTGTGCGTGGACATTCATAATGTTGGCACCCGGGTTTTTCCTTTTCATGTCATTTAATTCGCCTATGATTTCTGACGCACTCATTCCGGCTATCCCCAATTCCTGTGCATGACCATTTGTTCCATGGCATTGAAAACAATTGGCGGCTAATGTTCTGCCTGGCAAATTGTTATTGACTGGGTTTGGGGTTTTTGTAGTAACAGCCTCAGATTGATCCACAGGTTGAACATCTTTTTTACATGAATGCAAAGCGGCAGAAATAAAAAACAGAACTATTAAAGCATATAGCTTTTGATGATTGTCTTTCATATCGGTAACTATTTATTTGGTGAAGAAATTTGTAGTGAAATTATATTCTAAAAACTGGTGTTTTGGTGACAAAAGATACCTTGCAAATATTATTTTTTCCGTATCAGCAATGTCTCCCCAAAGGCTTTGTGTTTTGCCGCAGACATTGCGATATGTTTTGCATAAAGCTGAAAATATTGATTGCACAAAAAAGCTTCAACTTCCAAATGGTCTAAGTATGGTATTCATTAACGCAAGTAAGTAACCATGCTTTTGCAGCGCAGTGTACTACCCGTAAACGGGACAGGTAGTGCCATAGCTATAAAAACTATCCACTGCACAAGTCCCTTAAAATTTTTTGTGCCAGTTTCTTTAAAATTCAATTTATTTAGCGTGCACGGCATCAACAAAAGTACCCATAGAGGGAGGAGTTTTCAAGGGCAGCTTATGGAATGCTTAAACTGCTGTTGTTTTATGAATATCAATTAAACACATCAAGCTAGCGCATAACTAAGGCGCAGCTTTGTGCGTAAGCGTCTTGCGAGTGTTTACCAATCAAGGCCTAAGATGCCAACTAATCAAGGCTTAAGATGCCAACGCTCTAAATTTCATCATAGATTTTAACCGGGTCAATGTTATCGTAAAAATTCGCTTATTCAATTTTAAGTTGAAAGCCAGTTTACAATTGGTTTGTAGACTTCTTCCGGATTTGTATATAAAGTAAAATGATCGCCGGAGGTTTCATGAAATGCTTCTTTAGGAACACGTACAAGAGGGTCTCCTTTGGCATGAATGCGCAGATCAGGAACTGTTTTTATTTCTGCATGCACAGGCTTGTAAATCAAACGTAATTGGTTCATGACATTATTTTTATTACCATTTTCCACCCGCATAAAACTTTCTATGAAAATATCTCTTGAAGGTTTTCCGGCGTAATCTTTTTTTAAAAAATGTTGCATAGTAAAGCGGTTGAAATACAGACCGCTTTTAACAAGGAAATGAATGACCTTCAAATTAGAGAAAGGTGAAATAATCAAAGCAGGATTAGTGAATGAAGCTATTTGTACTATGCGGCAATTAACTACATGTTTAATATGATACGCAATCCAACCGCCTAAAGAATGCCCTATGATTACATCGCTGGATATGATATTATATTTTGCAATCAATTCTTTTGCGTATTGCAAAACATCTGTTTCTTTTCTGGGCGTGTCTCCCAATAATTCCCAGTTGTCTAAAAAGATGTTCCCGGTTGATTGTATGTGTGGAGCAATTTTTTCAAAAATATTTGCCTTTTCGCCAAACCCGGGAATGTAGAAAATACGTGTAGTCTTTGCCATATTATTAATTAATGCAGTTAGAAATAATTTTTATGTGAGCAGTAAGAAAGATAGTAGTTTGAGCCTTGATTTGCAAGATGCTTTACCCCTTCCCTTCGGCTCCGCTCAGGGTACGGGTAGTTCGCCCCCTGAGCGGAGCCGAAGGGAAAACAATATGATGACTCATCTTATTTCAACCATAATTTTAATAACAATGATGCAATCAACTATCGTCTTCGATTTTAGTAATAATAGCCCTATAACCGCGTGGAAGGTGGTAGACGATGTGGTTATGGGAGGAAGATCGAACGGAAAATTTGAAATGAGCGATGACGGTCACGGTGTATTTTATGGTGCTGTCTCGCTGGAAAACAATGGTGGTTTTTCATCCATTCGTTATGAAAGAGACCGAATGCAGGTTGACCAATTTTCGAAGTTTATCATTCGATTGCACAGTGATGGAAAGAACTACCAGTTCCGTGTAAAAACGAATGCATCGGATTATTATTCTTACGTTTTTAATTTTTCAACCCAACCTGGTTGGCAAATTATTGAAATACCATTCAACAAAATGGCACCTTCGTTTAGAGGACGGCAACTGGATCAACCGAATTACACTGGTAAGACCTTTGAAGAATTGGGCTTTTTAATTGGTAATAAAACAGCGGAAGATTTTAGACTAATGATCGATAAAATTGAATTGCAATAAAGGGCTTCAGGTAATCCTGCCTGTTATGTTTGCGTGCCTTCAGCCTTTGCAGGGAGTTCTTCACCTGCAAACATCAAATGCAAGTAATGATGGTGAAGAAAAACAACGTTGGAATTGGGATTAGACAAACCCAGTCTGGCAACGACAAGTACCTATAATCGAACCTCGGCAAACTTAGCGTGGCATCGTAGCACCTTCATATTTTCCATTGGTTGTGTATAACTGCCACCAGGTAATTTTTTGATTGTTGTTGTTTAAAAACCAATAACAACGACTTCCAATCCATACCCTCATACTCCTTATTAAATCCTGGAAAATAAAATTGAACGAAAGTATGATTGGCATAAACAGACGGGACTTTTGAAAATGCCGAATCAGGATCGATTAGTTTATTAACGGAAGTTTCTTCAGCTTTCAAAAAAGCAACATCGTACACATATTTTTTAAAGTATTGAGGGATGGTTAACCGAATGGCATCTCCGGTGCCATCAGCATGCCCCCACAAAACCTGCTTGTTATTTTTTAATATTTCCAAAAACTGCAGACGGGATAACACTTTACTTTTTGTTGTGTCTGCCACTCCATAAGGAGAAAAGAAGATGCCTTCATTACCAATAAAACTGGCAAGCCCGGCATATTCTTTTGCTTCCATAAGTGGCAAAATACTGTCCCGTGCAAACGCTAAAATTGCTCCATCTATTACCGGTGTATCTATTTTGACAGTAGGGGTGGAGTCTGCTTTAATGAAGCTGCTGTCGGCTTGCTGGTCGGTTTTGTCGGACCTATTGTTTGTACATGCAGTCAATATTAATAACAACAGCAGGGTACCATATAGTTTGCTTAGCATAGTAAAGCGAAGTTAAGGCACAGGCTTGATGGGATGTTCTCCGGCATGCCTCTTAACCATAAGGTCCTGAACTTCCTGGATGAGTTCCAGTTTTCGAACATTTTTGCCGGGGCATGCATGCGTGGTTAAAGGGTCTTCGCGATGGATACGCATAGTTTGTGGATCAATACCCAGTATGGCCGAAAGGGTAGCCATGGCAGCAACGGTATTTTTACGAACCGCAAGGCCGCGTCCGCTATCAAATGCTTCTTTTTCGTAATTACCCAGCATTTCTATTCCTAATGCCGTCTTATTCCACGATGGACTATGCACCCCGGAAAGGTTCAAAGGTGTAAATACCCAAATCTGTTTGTCGTCCACAAAAAGATGTGGCCCTGCTGACCATTTTTGCTCATCACGATAAAATTTTTCAAGACCCTTAATATGTTGCAACGTAAGGCCCGAGGGGCGTTGGGCGAGGTTTGGTATTGCCGTATTATGAACAACAATAAACGAAGGGCGCCATGCAGTCCATTGAATGGTGTGGCAATAACTGTCAAACTCTTCAACAGAAAAGTTTTTTGCGATAATTCCTTTCCAGGGCATTTTGATAAAATTTAAGGATTTAAAAATGTATTATGACTGTGTTGAATCAACCTGCACAAGATTGAGATTTAAAATAGTAAATGCAATACCTAAAAAATTTTATTATGAAGCGGTTCAGAGAAAAGGGTCATTCAATAATTCAATCCAACCGGTAAGCTGTCCTGTACCACCCCTCGTTTCGAAGATGCGGTTAAAAACCAGAAAGAAGATGTGCCAGGGAATTTGGAAGGTCCCGGCTAAAGTTTGTTTAAATACAATGAAGTGTTGAGTTATTAACGTAGGTGCTGATTAAAACGAAAGATTATATAAGCTTTCCCCCTTTGCAGGATAGCGAAGCAGTTGTTCTTTCTATGCCCTTGAAACATTTAAAATTAAACGGTAAAAGATTGGCAGACCATCACTCAAAAAATTTGTATTAATCTGGCAAACAGAGAATCATTAAAGTGTGATGATAAACTCTGCATATTCTCCCTCCACCGTTTCTACGTTCATTTTGCCATCGTGACCTTTGGTAATAATGTCGTAGCTAAGCGATAAGCCAAGACCGGTGAACTGGCCGGTAGGTTTGGTAGTATAAAATGGCTGGAAAATTTTATCGGTTATGTGCGCCGGAATGCCCTGGCCGTTGTCTTTAATCTTAATACATACCTGCTCATCAAATTTGCTGGAGCTTATCCGGATAGTAGGTTGAAACGTATCGCCTAAACGCTTTCTTTTTTCGCCCACTGAATAAAAAGCATTGTTGAAGAGATTCATCAGCACCATGCCAATCTCCTGCGGTAAGCCTTAAAACACCGGTAATTCAACATCATAATTTTTTACAATTTCTACTTCAAATTTTTTATCTGTTGCTTTATACGCTTGCAGGCTTGTTATTTTTGGATGAAACTGATCTGATAAAGATTTGGCTTTAATTAAAAAATTATAGGCTGTATCAGGATGGTTTTGATAGACATAGATCAGGCCCTTTTGTAATAATGCCACTGCATAAATATCATCGAAGGAATTAATGGGACGGTTTTTATTTGAGTAAGAAATGGCCTCATCAGTGTACTTAAGGGCCAGGTTGTATTGTTGATTTTTTAAGCTTGCGCTAGATAGTGCAATAAGGGCATAGGCAGTAATGTTGCTATCACCTCGGGCCTTACTCAGTGGCAGACCCAGGTTTAAATAATACTTTGCTTTTATCAAGGTTACCCCATTTGTCGTACAGGTTTCCTACAACTATCAACTCGTTGTAATAATAGCTTTCAGCAAATTTTTTATACAGGTTTGCGGCACGCAGGTAATTGGTTATAGATAAATTATAATCGGCTTTTGACAGGTAATAACTGCCCAATGCATGATAGCAGGCAGCGGAGTTTTGGTACGGACCATTAACCTGGTAATAACTGAGCTTGTTTAAATAATACTCTTTTTTTTCGTCCTGAAGGTCGAGTATGGCAAAGGAATTTCTAACGTTTATTAAAAAATCGCAGATGATTTTATGCTTTGTATCGAAGAGCGAAATGGCATTTTTAAAATTGGTTAACGACAACCTGTAGTCTCCTTTCTTCCAGGCTAAAATTCCTTTTTGCATTTCAATATATGGACGGGTATCTGCC
>JBBQVY010000255.1:0-6720 GCA_038211085.1 Chitinophagales bacterium
CGCCAGTCTATTAAAAGGTGTTTGGTAAGAAAAGATGCAACAATCATCCTAACCCTATTGTGCATGAAACCTGTGGCATTCAATTCCCTCATGCCTGCATCAACTATGGGATATCCTGTTGTTCCTTCGCACCAATGTTTGAATTCATTTTCGTTATTGCGCCATTGTATGTGTTCATATTCGGTTCGAAATGCATGCCCCTTACCTACCCTTGGAAAGTGCCAGAGTATCATATGATAGAAATCCCGCCAGATCAATTCGTTTAGGTACGTTTCGTTTAATCCTTTAGCAATAGATGCCAGTTGACGGATGCTAATCGTTCCAAATCTCAGGTGTACGCCAAGCCTTGATGTACTTGTTTCATTTCCGGGGAAGTTCCTGTTTTCACTATATTTTCTAACAATGTCTTCCTTCAACATTTTAGATGGAAATGGTTGGTCTACAGGTTGAAAACCCATTTGTTGCAAGGTTGGTATGGGCAATGCTTCCTGTTTGTAAAAAGCTTTGTAAAATTTATTGCATGGGTAAGATTTTAAGTAGAAATCTTTCATAGTAGCTTTCCACTTTTTACTGTAAGGAGTAAAAACTGTATATGGAGTTCCATCGTCCTTCAACACCTCATCTTTCTCAAAAATTACCTCGTCTTTATATGTTGAGAATTGCACTTCATGCTTGTGAAGGAAATCTTTTATTTCACTATCTCTCTCTGTTGCATAAGGTTCATAATCATGGTTGGCAAATACCTCTGCAACTTTATATTTTTTACATAGTTGCTCCATTATGTCATGAGGAAATCCATAATATACTTCCATCGAACTTTTTAACTTCACCAAGTCTTGCTGCATTTCGTTTATGGCGGCCCTTATAAACTCAACCCTGCGGTCATGTTTATCTTCTAACAAATCCAAAATATTTCTATCAAATATAAAAAGCGGTACAACAGGTTTATCCGCTTTAAGTGCGTGATATAAGGCCGCATTATCCTGTAAGCGCAAGTCTCTTCTAAACCAGATTATGTTTACTTGTTCTGCCATCTATAACTTTTTGTGTGTAACAGGCTAAAAACCCAAATGTTCTACAAATTAAAAAAGTGGCCTGATTAGTTGCTTGTAGATATTTGCTGATGTGGTGTTTGTATATTGCTTTACTCCAAAACTTTTTACCCATTTAATGCCCGATATGGCATTGGTTAAAAAAATCTCGGAAGCCTGCTCTAAGTCATCGATTGTTACAGATGTTTCGGTACATGGAATTCCTAAGGAGGACAAATGTTCAAGCAAGTATTTGCGTGTTACACCGCTAACAGGACCATCACTCAGAGGCGGTGTTTTAATAATACCATCAACAACAATAAACACATTAGCTATGGTTGAGTCTGCAATATTGTTAAAAGGGTTAAGCAACAGGCAATCGTTTAATTTTTGACTTTTAGCCCATAATGCTGCCAGGGCATAACACAAAAAATTATTGCTTTTAACATGTGAAAACTCATCGCATACTTTACGGGCTTTGAGGTAGACATCGGTTACCAGCCCATTTTCATTTAGCTGGTTTACTGAATATTCCAGGGGCCAGCTTTGAATAAGATGATTTGGATAATGACTTACCTGGTCATAAATTCCCCCATCACCGCGAAAGATGGTAATTCTTATTCTTGCCAGTTTTGGATGGTTATTTTTGATGACAAGTCGTTCAATAAAATTTTGGAAGTACTCTTGAGTTATTTGAGAAGGAATATCGAAACCTAAAATTGACAATGAGGAAAAGAGACGTGAAAAGTGATAGTCAATCAAACCTATTTTTCCATTAGCCACTTTAATCGTTTCAAAAAAACCATCCCCATACCTGAATGAACGGTTGTTTGGAGATATACAAATGGCATCTTCCTTTACCATTTTTCCATTTAATACAGCATACGTAGACATGTATCAAATAAAAACAAAAAACCCGACTGTGGCCGGGCTTTTATCATTTTGTAAAGAATTTTTTATCCTTCTACAATATTGTGTTTTACTGCATACAGAATTAAACCTGCAGTAGTTTTTGCGCCTGTTTTTAATTTTAACCGGTCGCGAATTGCCTCTACGGTTCGGGGACTTATCTCAACAATTTCGGCAATCTCTTTGGTGCTTTTTTCATCGCACATTAATCGCAAAACCTGCATTTCCTTTTCGCTAAGTTCAGCTTCATCAATATTTGAACTCTCCTGTACACGCCTGGTTCGTAGCCCGTTTAAAATTGCTTTATTGGTGTATTCATTAAAGTAAAACTCGTTGGAATAAACTGTTTTAATTGCCTCATATATGGTGCTGCTATCACTATTCTTTGTCAGGTAGCTATTTGCGCCAATTTCCATTAGGCGGCTAATCATACTAACATCATCATTCATAGTTAGCATTATAATCCTAACGTCCGGCAAAATCTTCTTCACTTCAGGCAAAGTGGCAATACCATCCATAATAGGCATTTGGATGTCAAGCAGAATAACGTCAGGCTTTAAAAACTTAACAAGATTTAAAAGTTGCATTCCATTTTCAGCTTCACCTAAAAATTCAATATCAGGGTAATGAGACAATGTAGACTTAACCCCAGCCCTAAATAAGGCATGGTCATCTGTAATCAACACTTTTATTTTTTGCTTCGTTTCAGTATTCATGTATGCTATATGTTGAATCTTGCCGGGTTATGCTTAAGTAACTTTTTTAAACAATTCGTAGCCATATTACACAAATTTATTAGAAAATATACTATGTGCCTTAGAATGCTTTTGCTACAGTTCTGATTCTTTGTTTTAGAACGGCAGATATAAGCGTTATCCACATTTTGTATTATCAGATAATCAGATTTCCTACATTAATTACTCTTGAACAATTTGAATACCTGGAAGTGAATCAAAGGGAATAATAGCGTAAAGGGTTCAGGTAAAAATCATATGGAGAGAAACTTTGATGTAAAACCACGAAAGGAGGCAAAATGTAATTATTTAAATCCGTCCTTGTTCAACGTAGAAATACTATATATTATTCTCCTTTCCGTAGGCTTAAAAACGAGGATATGTCCTCAATATTGGGGTGTTGATGGATACTATCTTTGTATTGTTCAACAATCCAAACTTCTATTAAAAGTATGATAAGTTATAAAAGGAAATCTTTCCAACTATTCTACGAAAACCGCTTAAGCGGTAAAAACTAAAGTCAGACCTTGCTATGCCGGCAGGGTTTGACCGTTAAGGCCAACACATGAATCAGTTTCAAGGTTTGAAGAACAATTAGTTTAAAAGTTTGTTTCTTATAGCATACATCACCAGTCCGGCAATAGTTTTTGCACCAACTTTCATTTTCATATTTTGCCTGATGGTTTCAACCGTTCGGGGACTAAGAAATACTTCTTCCGAAATTTCTTCAGTGGTTTTGTCTTCACTGATCAATTTCAAAATTTTAAGTTCTTTTTCGTTGAATTTAACTGTGTTAGGATAAAAACGACGAACAGACCTTTTTTGTTGAAGTTTCAATAAAACTGCAGAATTTACAAGATCGTTAAAGTAAAAATCGTTGTTCATGCATCCCAGGATTGCCCGATAAATTTCATCGGCATCAGTTGTTTTAGCAAGGAAAGCGTTAGCCCCATATTCCATCATACGGGTTATTATCTCCTTGTCATCGTACATGCTTAGTACAATTATTTTGACGTCTTCGTACTCTCTGCGAAGTAACTGAATAGCATTAATTCCATCAATTTCAGGCATATGAATATCCATCAGAAGCACATCAGGAATTTTTATTTTCATTTTGTGCATCATGTCTTTACCATCATCTGCCTCCCACAAAATTTTAATAAACTCACGGTTTTTTAAAGCCATTCTTATACCATCCCTAAAAATTTTATGGTCGTCAGCCAAGGCTAATTTTATGATTTTTTCATCTGGCATCTATAGAATTTTTGAATACATCTGCTATACAGGAATGATTGTTTTCTATATAAAATATTTTAAACATCCATCGTTTTGTTGAAAATTACGAGAAATAATACTATTAGAAAACACAACGAAATAGGAAAAGTCACATTGAACAAGATAGTAATTTTACGGTATTTAACTCGGATTTATACTAATTTTGTGAATTTTATTCATAGTCATTTTACTATCTAATCAATTATAATTCAATATTTTAAATCAAAATAAACATTCTCTTATATCTACTGACCTCTTGTGGATAAAATTGTTTCCTATGAAATTTATCACATCTTATAATCTATCCCCAAAAACAAATCACCATGACAAACACCGAATTAATCGTAGTAAAAGGAAAAGTAATTGAGCAACCAAAAGGCTATTCAGCCGAGGTTGGCGAAGACATTGGCTATGAGAAAGGAGCCAGGATGATCAAAACTTATTATGATCAAAACCAGGATGACGTATTAGCCCATTTCATGGGCCGCAATTTAATTGAAGCAATACTTGACCAACCGGGAGTGGTTGGTATTAGAATGTTTCATGCCTTAAATGAAATCGGCATTAAACAGTTGGTATTAGTAGGTGTAGATGCCAATGGAGACAACATTTTAAACTACACTGAAATTGGAGAAAACGGAGAAATTATTAAAAAGAAAGGAATTGTTGCAGATAAGACCCGCAATTGTCCTCCTTATTGTGGCACAGACACAACTACAACCATAGGATGGGGCTAGGCCGATTGAAGTTTTAATACATATATTTGGGTTAAACTTTACCTGATATAGTGTTAAAATTAATCCAGGAATATTATTTCATTTTTGGTATCATACCCGTAATTTTTTATCTCTTTCTTTCTAAAAGAATACATGATAAAGGATTACGGGTTATTGTTTTTTTGTTAATTATTGGTTTTTGTGCGGACCTGTACTCATTATATCAGGCAAAAAACGATCGCGCCAATTATGTTACTTTTAACATGTTTACTTTAGTTGAAACTCTTTTACTATTTGGATATTTTTACGTTATACTAACCTCTGTTCTAAACCGTTCCATCATTATATTTATCGGCCTGGTCTTTACTATCGTTTTCTTTTATTACTATATAAGGATAGATGGTAGTATTCATTATCTTGATTCTTGTGCCGTTATCGAGAACATCCTCATCATATTTTTATCTATTGTTTACTTTTTTAAAGAAATCAGCAAGCCTGACAATCTCGATTTTCAAAAGAAATCACAGTTTTGGGTAGTGTGTTCTTATCTAATCTATTCTGCCGGTACCTTATTCCTCTTTTTATACATCAACACATTGCCCAAATCAGAACAACAAAACGATTATGTTCTTAATTACATTTTTCTTATTCCAAAATCTATTTTGCTTACAATAGCAATGTTTATGAAAAACACCACTCCACTAAGGAAAAAATTTCAACTAACCTAAAGTCTGTTTTACACCCTGTATGCCTCTACTACAATTGAATGGAATTTCCCCCATGTTTTTGGGTACTATTGTCATGTGTCTTTTGGCAATTGCATTTATCATACTTATCATATTCCATCAAAGGAGGGTTATTCGTTACCAGGTTAAGATGCAAAACATGGAGGCAGAACAACAAAAGGTGTTACTAAGTGCTTCTATAAAACTGCAGGAAGAAGAAAGACAACGCATTGCTGCTGATTTGCACGACGATGCCGGCCCCTTATTAGCTACAGCCCGTTTGTACTTGAACGAAAACCTGGTTAACCAGGATAAAGCCAGCCAGTTACAATCTATATTTAGTGCAAAAGAAATTATTGATGAAACGATACAACTAATCAGAAATATATCTCATAGCCTAATGCCACCTACACTTAAAAACTTTGGTTTGGAAAGTGCAGTTAATGATTTTTTTCAGAAGATTAATGGCTCTGGGTCCATGAATGTAAATTGTCGTTTTCATGACTATAAAATAAGATTGAAATCTGAGAAAGAATTGTTGGTTTTTAGGGTTATACAAGAGCTGGTCAACAATATTTTAAAACACAGCAATGCGAGTTTTATTCACCTGACTGAACACAATGGCAGCGAAAATATCCTCATCAGGTTACACCACGATGGCAGGGGACTAACTCATGAAGATTTTATTAAACTTGGCAAAAGCAATGTTGGGCTCGGCTTAAAAAACATTCAAAGCCGGCTAAAAGTTATAAAGGGCGAGATTTTGTTTGAGCAAGATAGCAGCCAGTCTTTTTTTAAAGTAACGATTGATATTCCTAAAGACGAAAATGAAAGGTAAATGGTTTTCTTTAGTTGATTTTTTACTTTTGTAGTGTATGGCAGAGATAAAAGTTGCAATTGCAGATGATCATAAAATCTTCAGAAAAGGAGTGATTTTATCGTTGCGCCATTACAGTAATCTAAAATTTGTTTTAGAGGCCGAAAATGGTGAAGAGTTGCTAAATGGCATATCGCAAGCTATGCCAGATGTTATTTTGATGGACTTAAGAATGCCGGTAAAGGATGGCATAGAAACTACCAAACAAATAAGCAAACTCTATCCTCAAATATCTGTGATTGTTTTAACAATGCATGAAGATGAGCGCTTTGTAAATCACCTGATGGAAAATGGAGCTCATGGATATTTATTAAAAAGTACGGACCCGAGTGAAATTAAAAAAGCTATAACCGATGTAGTGAGTAAGGGTTTTTACCTGAACAACTTTGTAAATCGCATCCTTTTAAAAAAATCTCACAACAAATCAAGGACCTTACCTTCACTAAATAATAC
>JBBQVY010000256.1:0-6707 GCA_038211085.1 Chitinophagales bacterium
TAGAAAGAATAGAAATGGAAACCGTGCAAACACGAAGGATATTTCGTCCTTCTGGGGTCTCCCATTTTTAACCGGGCGGAGATCAGCGACCCCGGCATACTACCCAGGGTCTCATGCAATACACCAAGCTATGCTATAAAGACCCTGCTTAGACCAGATTTATTGCTATTGGAAAAACACTAACAGAAGCAAAAGATTTTAAAAATGCCGTTAACCCCCCAACAACTTGAACAGGTAAATGTGATGATGGAGAACTTTATTGCCGAAAATCGTCCTCCGGTAGAAATACGAAACCAGTTAGATATAGGTTGGAGACTGGACAAACCGCCAGATCTTTCTTGCCCTCTTTAAAAGTTGATGTAATTATTTTAATACTACTCATCAGTTCTTATAGGATTATTTTGAGTTCATTTACTTGAAGAGTGGCTTACTTCTGTTTGTTCATTTTGGCGAGCTCGCTAATAAATTTATAAGATTGCTTTACCTCCCCAGGTGTTCTTCATCCGTAAATATATTCAGTTCTTTCGCTGTTATTAACAACATAAAAAAACGTAGGTAACCGGGGGGACCGGGATATTTTTTTAGGCGAGGCAGTTCTTGTCCTGACACGTTCTCCTACACATTGCTTAGCCGCATAGCAGGGAACATGGCAACAAGATGAACATAGTAGTACAGAGTTTTACTCTAAGAACAAGTGGATGGTTTTGTTCCGGTACATTATGAAGAGCTTTCTTATGTGAACGATAGGTTCCCTTGACTTTTCCACAAAACTATTAAAGGAGAACCTGCCGGGACAAAAAAGAGCCCACCCACTGCTTTGCCATTTAACGTTTCCGCAAAAGCCGGAACTGCCATGCATATACCAGCAGCACAAGAGTGCGACTCAACTATGAATCATCGGCAACTCAATTGCCGGGACCAAAAAAGAAAAATTTATTCGGCCAGCGTAAACAAAGCTTCTTCACGACCCTGAATTTTTGCCCTGCTATTTATCCCCCTCCTTCATCGCCGGAGGATTAATCATTATATGTGCTCCGTGTGTTCCCGGGTTCATGATCCAGGGTGAACCGGGAGTGGCTGGTTTTAGTGGCAGGCCGGTACTTTCGGCAGTAGCATAAGGAATATAAATAACAGACCGGAGATAGCCATTTTTTACCTGGCCGGTGATGCTGTCGTAGTCGGCTTTTGAGGCAGTATAAACGAACAATGTTGTTGGCTGTTTAGGCATTAGCAGTTTTCCCTCCTTCACTTCCTGTTCGCGGGTATTAAAGACAACCTGTGAGGATTTTCCCTGTTTTTTTAGTTCCCTTCCCCGTTGCATAAAAGGCTCCAGGTCGCGGTGATAACAGGCTACAGAAAAATCACCAAAGGCGGGATTATCAGCAAGGCAAATAAATTCGTTCGTTCCTTTTCTTAATAAAGTGAACTCGCCGGCAGGAGAATAACCATAAACAGTTGCACTGTCTCTTTTATCTTCCGGGGCTGCTAATACGGCTAATTTTATTTGTACTTCGCGTGTGGTTGCACTGCTTTGCGAAAAAGCATGTACAGTCAATTGAGAAAGAATGAGGAAGAAGGAAAGCTTTTTCATAACGGCGTTTGTTTTACAGATGAAAGACAGAAATTGATAAATACAACTAAATAAAATTTCGATCTCCTAAACTTTTAGGTTTCTTAAGAGATTAATTACTCTGCTACCGAACTCTTTTGAACTTGTAATAAAGATACAAATTAAGCTCCAGCCCCAGCTTGCCTCCTGTTTTTCGCGGGTATGAGCAAGGTGCTACTTCCGAAAATGGGCGTCACATGGCAATACCTGTACAAGTTTTAAGACACAAAATTAGAGGACTATAAATTGGGAAATTGAGAAACAAATATCAAACGCAGACAGGCAATTTGTCCTCACTGGTTCTCCTACACATAGCTAAGGAGCATAGGAGGGAACCTGTCATAGAGATCGTGAGTTTTTAGTATTTTACCACTTCGTCCTGCTGGGGTCTCCTCTTGTCAGCCAAGCGGAAAGCAGGGACCCCGGCATATTACATAGCTTCTCATGCAATACACTAAACTATACTATGACGACCCCTCTTAAACCAGAGTTATTGCTAAAGGATAAATTCCCTCTTATCTTTCTTAGTGTTCTTCAGCTTAAATGATTTGTAATAGTTGAATGTCTGATGAAAGTATTTTCATAGTTAACTTCCTCTACTTCGCCTGCTTTAAATTCAAGTTTGAGTTCTTTGTCTTTAAAAGTGCCGGTTACCGGGGCTTTGCCAAGCTGGCCTGTGTAAGTGCCGGAAACTATCATTTCGTCCTGCTGAGGTCTCCCATTTTTAGCCGAGCGTAGACCAGGGACCCCGGCATACTACCCAAAGTCTCATCCAAACACCAAGCTATACTATGAAGACCCCGCTTAAACCAGAATTATTGCTATTGGAAAAACACTAACAGAAGCAAAAGATTTTAAAAATGCCGTTAACCCCCCAACAACTTGAACAAGTAAGTGTGATGATGGAGAACTTTATTGCCGAAAATCGTCCTCCGGTGGAAATACGAAACCAGTTAGATATAGGTTGGAAACTGGACAAGCAGTCTGTATTATTATTTGAAATTCGTCCTGATTGGAATGATGCAACCATTATTCGCCAGCATGCATTTGCTAAAGCAACGTGGATTCAAACCAGGAAAGAGGGGCAAATATTTTGGCTGCGATCTACATTAAAATGGCAGTCCTATACACCTTTGCAAACAGTGGTAAATCTAAAAAGGTTTTTAATGGAGGTTGAACAAGATCCTTATGGTTGCTTTAAAGGATAATTTCCCTTTTTACCTTTACAGGTATTCTTCACCTGCAAACTATTGGTAATAGATGATGCCGTTTTACTTTTTGCTTTCGACCCAAACTACAAAGCCAGTTAACAAAAACCCGCAAGCACACTACAAAGCCAAACCTAAAAACCAAACCCTCTACTTCACCTCCTTCACCCCCGCAAAAGTCCCCTGCGCCGCATCACCAATCGCAACTTTACCTTGCATGGTATTGGCCTCAACAGTGCCCGTATAAATAATGTTATAATCGCCTGCCTTAAATTAAAGTTTGATTTCTTTTTCTTTCAAGGTGCCTGTTACTCGGCTTCGCCGAACTGGCCTGTGTAGGTGCCGGTAATTATTTCACCTGTTTGTTTTAAAACAAATACCGGTATTCTACTGCCTGCACTTGTTTCCACTTTCATGTTCCATTTTCCTGACACGTTAACTGCCTGTGCAGAGGCAGAAAATCTACAATTTTGAATTAGGGATATTAATCCGTACATTATTGAGCAGTCATCATTTTAATGAGTTGTTTCTTACTGTTTTCATAAGGATATCGGTTGAAGAACTTTTTAAGACAAAAATTTTAAAACATGATCGATATATTCATTAGCTATACAAGTGAGGATAGGGCAGTTGCTAAGCGACTCGCAGATAGTCTTGGCGAGGAAAATTGGAATGTCTTTTGGGATCGCAAAATTGAAGCTGGAGCCGAGTGGAATGAGGAAATTCAACGGGCGTTGCACAATGCTCGCTGTGTAATTGTTATTTGGTCAAAAGCTTCCAAAAAATCATTCTGGGTTAGGGGGGAAGCAGCGGATGCTTTTGAAAGGGATGCTTACATTCCCGTGGTAATAGATGATGTAGAATTACCAAGACTGTTTAAGCACATACAGGCACACCCTATTGCCAGGTGGGTAAAACAAGATACTGACAGCGATGAGTTAATTCAATTAAAGCAGTCTATCAAATCACGCATTGGTGAGTTGCCTATGTACGGAAATCTTGAAGCGGTTGGTGTAGGCCAGGCAGTGACAGATGCGCATCTTCATCTAATACACAGTTGTTGGCGAGTTGATAAAAAAACAGAATTCGGGATAATGCCTTATCAGGTACACCACATTGTTTATGGACATCGAAGCGCCCTTGAACGCATTGTATCTGTCAAATACATGCTGCCGGGATACCCTGAGGGATATAAAGAACAAGTTGGTGGCCCACCAGAATGTCTGTTTGAGTTAAAAGAACTCGCTAATGGTTTTTCTATTATTCAAGCCCATATACTTCTTCATTCACAACCGCCAGGCAGTCCAAGAATTCTACGGCTATCGCGATTTATTAATATGAGTGAAAGCGGACCTCGTCTCATTGATGACTTTATCCGCCGAATGAAATAATCAATTTGGTTATAAAAACAAATGTCCCGAAAGGACTCCCCATTGGGGGAAACAAGTTGAGATTAAAGCCTGTTAACGAGAACCCGTGGCGACAAAACACCCCCCAAAGCCAAATCTAAAAATCTAATAAGTTACTTCACCTCCTTCACCCCCGCAAAAGTCCCCTGCGCCACATCACCAATCGCAACTTTACCCTGCATCGTATTGCCCTCAACAGTGCCCGTATAAACAATGTTATAGTCGCCGGCCTTAAATTCAAGTTTGATTTCTTTTCCTTTTAAGGTGCCTGTTATCTCTGCTTCGCCTAACTGGCCTGTGTATGTGCCAGTAATTGTTTCACCCGTTTGTTTTAAGACAAATACGGGTGTTCCACTGCCGGCACTTGTTTCCACTTTCATGTTCCATTTGCCTGACACGTCAACTGCCTGTGCAGAGGCAGAAAAAGTAGATAACAACACCAGCATAATACTGAACGATAGTATACAAAAAGCTTTTTTCATATGAACTTTATTTTAGTGAAGTAATATTAAGGAAAAGTTGTTGGTTGACAGATGAAGAAACACGATAAACTTCTCTACTCACTTTTTCATTTTTCCTTCGTACCCCTCCGTGTCTTTGTGCCTCCGTGGTTCAAAAATAGATGTTTGTTGACAGATGACATTTGATAGAAACGGCGTAAACCTCCCTATTCACGCTTCACGTTTCATCCTTCCTTCGTGCCCCTTAGTGCCGTTGTGCCTTCGTGGTTCAAAAATAAATGTTGGTTGACAGAAACGCCGAAAACCTCCCAATTCACAATTCGTTCTTCTTCGTGCTCTTCGTTCCTTTGTGTCTTTGTGGTTCAAAAATAGTTGTTTGCCCTTACAACTATTCTTCAAGCAAACGGTTGACGGTATCGGTAAATCTCTTTTTAGAAAGCTCGTAATATTCACCACTACCAGGACCATAAAAATTAGTATGTATTTCTCTTACTATACCCCTTTTATCAATAAACACCGTGGTAGGAAACGATTTAATAGCGGTGAGCTGTGGCAATGTTTTTTCACCTTTTTGATCATCCCCTGCAGTTGCACCTGTAATGAGCATAGGATACTGCACATCGTACAATTTTTTAAATCGTTCTATACTTTTTTTAGAACGCTCCCTGTCAGTAGTGTATTCATAAGCCAGTGCAATAATCTCAACGCCTTTGGCTTTATTTTCCTTGTAAAAGCCAGATAAAAACCTTGTCTCGTCAAGACAATTGGCACACCAGCTACCCATAAGCTGCACGATTACCACCTTGTTTTTATATTGCTCATCCTTTATTGAAACGGGGTTTCCATCCAGGTCATTAAAAGTAAAATATAGTTTGGTATAGCCTTCACGCAGTTTGGTTGGATCACTTATTTCGGGCAAAGCAATGGTTGAATCCTTTGTTGCTGTCCACACTTCTTTGCCGTTGTAGCCGTTATAAAAAACGCCCATTAAGCTGTTATTCTTTATATCAATTTTTGCCTCAAACAAACGGGCATTATCTCCATCAAAGCTTGAAAGCAACATAGAGTCCCCGGTTACAATTCCATCGAGGTAACGATAATCTGCCGCAGGGGTAAGAAAGCTTCCGGTAAGCCGGTTGCCCTGTTGCTTAAACACCGCCAGTGCTTTTCTGATAGTGCCATTAGGCCTGGTAATGCTAACATTCCATTTGCCCGAAATATTATGTTTTGCGTTGCCCTGTGTGGCTTTAAATCGAACCAGATCATTGGCCTTGCCAAAGAGTGACCAGTACTGCATGCTTCCTGAAGTTGCTTTCATAAACATCCCCGTCATATTACCATTAGCCTGCACCTTAACCCTAAAACTTGCTTCAAAAGCCGGCATAGTAAAAAATAAAGAGTCGCCTGCAGCGGAAACATCGGTAAGTTTAATTTTTTCTCCTGCATTCACCACTGCTAATGTTGTTTTGCCTTGTAGCCTGCTTTTTTCTAATTGAAAAATAATTTCCTTGCCGTCTTTACGTTGCAACGCAATACGCCAAACTTTTTGGGTTGCGCTCTTAGATTGAGCAACTGCAGAAAGAAAAAATGACAGGCATAAAACTATCAGGGAGGCGCTGGACGCTAAAGGTCTTTGTCTAAAAATGTTATCCATGTCAAAGCAAGATAGGTTGGATCAACAGAGATTCAATACGCAGAGGTAAGCCAATTTACAAGTGGCTGGTAGACTTCTTCCGGGTTGGTATATAAGTAAAATGATCGCCGGGGTTTCATGAAATGCTTCTGTAGGAATACGGACAAGCGTCTCCTTTGGCATGAATGCCATGTTAGGAACTGTTTTTATTTCTGTAGGCACAGGCTTGTATATCAAACGTAATTGATGCAAAACCTGGTACTTTTCTATTACCCGAAAGTGTCAGCCATTAAATTGTCAAACCATTTCAGCATATCTTCATAATTGCCTGAAGTTGCACCATTAGATTCAGTTACACCTTTACCTGTTGGAACCATTGTTTTTGTA
>JBBQVY010000257.1:0-6665 GCA_038211085.1 Chitinophagales bacterium
GTATCCAGGTGTGAGAACGAAAAATCGTACACAATATCAAATTTCCGGTTCTCTACATCCGTTAATTTAAAAGCTTCGCGGGATAATATATTGGGCTGTACAAATAAACGCTTACCCGTAGCCGAAGCATAGTTGGGAGCAACTAATTCGTAGTTTTCTTTTATGCTCGGTATGCGATCTTTTTGTTCGTTGTAATCGACGTTGGCTACATCGTAGGTAGGCAGGTCAATGGATCGTTTTAAATATTTCAATAGTTGTTCACGTGTGTAAGCATGTAAAATACCATGCAGGTCGTCTTGCTCAAGACCGGTATAGGTATTAATTACTTTTGCATTTAACTGGCCACCTGTAACAATTTCTCCGGCTACTTTGCGGCGAACCACATTGTGTTGTTTGGTGTAGGCAGGAGTTTTAACCAAATGCCCTCCATCATCATTTATCAGCAGCGCATATCGGTCATCGGTAAACGAGCCGAGGTAACCCGGTGCCACGGTTTGATTGGTACACTCAAGCCACATAGTGTCTTTATCCAATGGTACCGAAACAATTATATGATTGGTTTGATCGCTTACAAAATCGGGCAGGTAATACTTCTCCCCTTCTCCCGCATGAATGATGCTGTAAAAACTTTCTATGCCTGCTTCTTTCAAAAGGGCTTTCATGTAATTTGACAATGCTTTGCAGTCGCCGTAGCGGTTGGCAGCTACATACTTTGCATCAAAGGGTTGCAACCCGCCAATACCTAACTGTATACTAATGTACCTGGTATTGGCCTGCAGGTAATTATATAAAGCTTTTATCTTTTCGGTTTTAGTTGTTTGTACATCAGCTATGCGATGTACTTCCTGCTTAATATTTTCAGGCAGTTCGTCGCGTCCCTTGTTAAGCTCAACCTGGTATTTTCCATAGCTTAACCAGGTACTCATATCACCTTCAACCTTACCGTAAACAAACTTGTTGGGGGCAGTATATACCATCGGAATTATTTCGCGGTAATAAGGCTGGTAAGGTTCGCGAATAAAGGGCTTAAAATTGGTAACGTTCCATTGATATATTGCCAGTTTGTTGTTGGTAATAACAGGCTTGCCTTCATAATTCAATTCTTTATACCTAAACTTATAATCCAGTGGTGCTTCAATAATAAACGAGCTGGATTGCACAGCATACCGCTGGCCTTCTACCGGCGACCACGTAGGTAACCCAATAATGCCCTTCAGATTTACTTCATCCTCGTATTGTACGGTGTAAGGATATTGGGCATGGTAAAAATTGTGTTGTTTTATACGGGCATCCTGCATAAGGCTAAAGCCATCCTCCATGCTCATATCTGCAATATCTTTTCGCTTTACACTTTTAAGTTTTGCGCCATTGGCATCAAATAGATCGCCTGATATATTACTTAGCTCCTGCATGGAACTGTACGAATTGGAGTAACCTGCAAAGCGGGCACCTGCCTCGTTTAATACTGTTACCGCCCATTTGTGTGTAATGCGTGCACCGGATGTAGAAAAGATCGTTAGTTTCAGTTCTTCTACACGGGTAACAGCATCTGCATTTTTAAGCAACGAATCAGGTATTAATTTAACATCGTAATTCTGTGCTTTGGATGAAACAGACACCACAACCATCAACAACAATATAAATTTTTTCATACTACCTGCTATAATTTTTTAAATACAACTTGCTCTGCTTCCTTATTAACTATAAAACCAAAAAAGTCTCGAAGGTTGGCATAATCTTCGGGATCAAAATTGGCTCTCTTTAAAAACAGCGTACAGTTTATTTGTAATAGACCATTAGCATTAGATACCAGGTATTCAAACATGCCTTCATCCTCGTTAAATTTTACTCGAACAGATTTTGGCATTTCATCCACCTTATAACCTTTTGGCACTTCCATTATAAGGCTAAATATATCTTTAAATGAAGATTGCAATTCTACAGGGTATTTGCGATCACCCGCCACAAAAGGATTTTCCTTTTGTGTGTTATAAAGCATTGGACTGAAATAAATAATATCCTCGGTGGGCTTATCCATTTTAAGGGCGCAATGAAGTTTTACCGGCTCCTCGTAGTTGGTAAGGGAATCTAAGCCCAAATTAGATGGGTGGTACTCCGCAGGCAAAGCCGTAAGAATCCCTTTAAAATATTCATCAATAGGCTTTGTTGTAAGCTGCTCACGAATGTTATAAGAACCAAAGCCACCTTTATAAACAGCCAATTCACCTTCCAGTTCATCTTTTTCATTTAGCAGTAACCTTACTTTTGTTATTTCGGTTTCCATTACTGAATCTGCTTCCATAGCCACAAGAAAAGGCGCTTCGCTAATTGTACGGCCAAAAGAATTATAGGCGCTATTGTGCAATTTTCCAAAAGCCATTTTGTTGTAAGAGGCATCCAGCAAGTATTGATCATCATCAATATTTAAAGCACAAATCACATAATTAAACTTATCCATTATGGGGTAAATTTCATATGCCTTTCCATTGTCGCGGGTACTTAATATTATTGGGTTTGATACAAAACCCTGGGCACGCAACATGGTTACCAGTAACAGGTTAATCTCTGCAACATTACCTGCTTTAGACTGGAATACTTTTTTAAGATTGTTATCAGTATAAAGGGCGCTATGGTCTTTACAGGTAAAATTATCCCTTACATAATAGTATATCTTTTTAGCAACATCCCTGGTTATGTCTTTAGTGCCTGCAATCTTTTGCAGTTCATCTTTTACCCAACCAGCATTGCGGCTAAGTTCCATTCCAAAATCATCACGTTTCAACATTTGCTCTGCGGCCTTTTCCCAACTATTCATTATTGGCCGCACCGGCTCATTTGGGTAGCGTATAGCTGATAGTTGAAATTCAACCTTATCAACACGGTTTTTTAAGGAGTTACTAAAACTTTCAGTAGTTGTTTTAGGTATGTTTTCCATTACCCATTTGGTAGTATTGACCTCCGTATTTAAGGTATAATAAGCAGTGCGCTCTGTTGCTGAATTATTTTTTAAAGTAAATATTGCAGAAGCAGAAGTTTTCTCCACCGGCCTTGCTGCATTAAAGCCCTGTTTTATAAATACAAAGTCGTAAATGATGGGCACCGAGCAGGTATATTCGCTGTACAATACCGGAATGTTCTCCTGGAAATACCAATCCTTAAGGTTATGCTCAAATGGTGATGCTATGGTGTATTTAATATCAACGATACAACCTTCGATAAGGTTAGGCATGGTAAACTTAGTTCGGGTATAATTGTTATTTACTTTCTCCTCGAATATTGAACTCTTTTCAAGCTTTGTTTGTACAAGTTTATCACCCTGCATGGTGTAGGTGTAAGCTTCTATTTTCATTATTTTATCTTTAAAAAAGCCAGATGAATACAATGGTAAAGTAATAGTGGCTTCATCAAATGCATTGCGGTTAAGCAACCTGATACGACTGTGCTTTTGGTAAATAATATTAAAGCCTCCGGAGTTGTCCACTTCATATTGGGCAGAGCCAATGTTGACCAATACAACAGCATGTGCACTGCTATCTATCGGGTACAATTTTGTTTCAAAATCCAGGACAGTAACTTCCCCCAATTTAAACTTGTTTTTTTGGCTTTGAGCTGGCAAAGCAAACAAAATGAAGAGCATGCTACATGCCCATAATGGAACTGTTCTCATACAGCCAGGTTAGTTAAATAATAAAATGAAAAGATTATAGTATGGGGAGATAATCATGATTATCTATTGCAATGATATAGAATTTTTATATTTAAAAAATATTTGTTTTAGATAATTTAAGAGGGAGAAATTCGTTGTTGCAATGGTTCATGCTATGGTATGTAATATCTGCACAAACAATTAGGTTAGAGAATAAATTAAGAATAAATTCTTCACCTCCCCCATTGAAAATTTCAACTATTTAATATGCTTAATAATGGGTCCCGCAGGTTTTCTTTACCTCAATTGTGAATATTTGGCAGTAAAAGAAAAAATAATTTCGGCTAAACAGTACAAGGCTGTAGCCGAAAGTTTTTCGCAGGTAGTCAAGGATGAAAATCAAAAAATTGTACTTAAGAAAAGTTGATGATTTGTTGTAGCTCTTTCTGCAATCAAAAACGGTTTACCCTCCTGCTTTTAAGAACCTGAACACCCTATATGAATGATTACTTTCGCAGTATACCCGTACCGAATATAAACCTGCACCTGATATTGGCAGCCGATAACTATTATTGATCATTTGCCCTTCGGACATCTTCTGCCCCAGAGCATTATACACCTGTACAAATTTTAAAACGTAAGGCGATTTTAGGCGTAATACATCCTTAACCGGATTTGGCGCTATTTGTATGGTATTAAACATTTCGGCGCAATCATTTACTTGATTAGCAGGTATGTTGCACCTGCGCACTTTTAGTGTTTTTTCAATCTGGCCCAAACAGGTTATTTCATCTGAATATGTATAGGTAAGTGTATGATTTCCCACACCTGCTTTCATTGGTGAAAACAAGCCATTACTTACCCCGGCGCCGGTAAACTTTCCCCCCCTAGGACTTGCTGAAAGCTGAAAGGAACTGTCGAAAACACAAACACTGTCAGGAAGGTTCCAGCTAAATAAAGGTCCTGCGGAAATGAAAACCGTCTTTGTATCATTAAACGTACATCCCTGCCGGCTAACCTGCAATGTTATGGTTCCTTTATTGTTTGCCGGCAACCACGAAACATTTACATAACTCACATTGTCTGGGCCACTTATACTTCCGCCTGTTACACTCCATTTATAATTAACCTCTTTTAATATTGGTCCAAAATACTGGTTCAAATAGTTTGCGTTTGTGCAAACATTATTTGGTCCGGTAATGCTTGCATTAACCGGTAATACATCTACTTGCCTGGTAACACTGCCCAATTTTATATTGTTGCTGCTTAAGGTAAGGGTTACATTAAAACTGGAAGCAGTTGTAAATTGATGCAGAACAGTATTTCCCGTTAGCTCGGGTGAGCCGTCGCCAAAATTCCAGGTTGCAGTATAGCGGTCAAAGCACAGACTTGTAAATTTATAAGTATTGCAGTTTACAGCAGCCATTTCAAAGTCAGGATGCGAGGGCGAAGGTTGCAGGGCATCAATAAAATTGGGTATACTCACACTTGGTCTAATGCGGTCATCTAATTTCCGCATGTTAATTAAATAATCACTAAGCGTAACGGTAGCCCATTGGTTAGGGTTTGTAATGCGGGCTACATAATTTTCCTGGGTACTAACGTAAATGTGACCGTCGGGGCCAGGCTGTAGCGATGCGGCAAAATAAAAGCCCAAAGTATTAATGATGTTATACTGCAGATCGCTTACGCGGTATTGAAACAACCAATACGGCTTTCCGTTAGTAGCAAAGTTTGAACTTCTGAACAGGTAAAAATATTTTCCGTTGGGGCTAAAAGCAACGCCTGTTTGTATGTTGCTATACCCGGCAACATCTTTAATTTTTAGTTCGTTAGATAGTTTGCCGGTGCGGTTATCAAAATCGTACAATGCTCCTGCTTCAACACCCAAATAACCATGCGGCGAGCCAAGAATTAATTTATTGCCCTGCCGGTTAGCCTTTAACTGGTTGCCGCTGCCCCCAAAGCCGGGGTGTGCAAAGCCTGATGAAATAACAGGCTCCTGTTTTTCATCTATACCATTTTGAGTTACCAGAAAAGAATAAAATTTTGTATCGGGCATTCCAAATCCTTTCACAACAATCCAATAGTCCGTTCCATTACAATGTGGCACCACGGTTAAGAATTGCGAAAATCTGCCGGGCAGAGAGGAGTGACTAAATTCTTTATATAGCTGAACGGAATCGTTGTTTGTATCTATTAATAAAAACCTTACACCCGATGGCGTTTCATCAAAATTGGGATACACACCGGCCATAAAATATTTGCCTTTTTGTCCGGGATAAGGAATATAGTAAAACCCTGAAGATGCATTAATATCGCTTTTACCAAAGATGGGCGACCTGGTTATTTTTTTATGGTTTTTGTTCCATATACTTACCCCGTTGCTATAAAATAACAGGTTGCCGGTGCTATCGCACAAACTTATGGTACCGGCAATATAAGATAGCTGTCCGGGGTATGTCGACTCCCCTTGTATGCTTTGATTGTTCAATGCTAATTTGGTGGGTACAGGCTGACCCGATGAAAAATCTAAAGAGCCATAATTTCCAAAATACCATTGAGACATATGAAGCGTGGTGGAATCGGGCTTACAATCCAGTATCGATATATTAAGAGAGTCTGTCCGTTTATTTATTCCATCTTTAACTGTTAGCAAAACTGTATAGTTACCGGGCAGTGCATAGGTTACATTGACTTTATTTAAAATAGAAGTAGAAGGGGTGCCTCCGGCAAATTGCCATTCGTAGGAAGTTGCGGTATTGCCTGCAGTTGGGTTAGAAAAAGAAACTGAGTTGTTACCGGCACAATAAACGCCTTCCAACATATTAATCTGTGCATTTAAATAGGGAGGTACGCAACCATCGGTACCCAGCACACCGGTAGCAGCAAGGTTTGCCGGTTGCCACAAGCCTGGCCGTTGCATTTTAAGCGTGGCCCACATTCTTTGTACCTGGTCGTTGGTAAAAGTATTCATGCAATCATCATCTGCATAGCTCATGTAATCATTAATCATATC
>JBBQVY010000258.1:0-6659 GCA_038211085.1 Chitinophagales bacterium
CAGGTTTAGTGGCCCAATTACGCAATTTGGGCTACACCGTTACTCCATTAAAAACTGCACTTTGAGCGAAGCTGAATTTTTAGAACAGGTACGGCAAAACCAGGGTATCATTTTTAAACTGGTAGGTCTATATGCCAACGATGCAGAGGAAAAGAAAGACCTCTACCAGGAGGTGTTACTGCAATCGTGGAAGGCATGGGCCTCATTTAGAAATGAGTCGAAATTCAGCACCTGGTTGTACCGTATCTGTTTAAATACCTTACTAACTCAAAAGCGCAAAAAGCACCCCGTGGATTATAAAGAATCCCTGGAAAGTGTAGCACCATCTGTAAATAACCAGTCGACCGACCGCGAAGACGTTGCCCGTTTACAAACTGCCATTAAAAAATTACCAGAAACCGATCGTGCAATTATCTCTCTTAATCTTGATGGTTACGACAACAGAGAAGTTGCAGAAATAGTGGGAATTTCCAACAACCATGTGGCAGTTAAATTGCATCGTATCAAACAAATTTTAGCCACTTATTTAAAGCAATAGTTCATGAGTATTGAATCGGAGTGGAAGCAAATGAACACGAATGAGGATGAAGAACTTTCATCTCTTTTGAACCAAAGAAAGTTACAAACCTTATCATCTAAAAGCCCTTTACAAAAGCTGAAAAGATCGCTATTTATTAATATGATTTTCGGTATTGTTATTTGTTTCGCTTACATAATAATTGTAGCGGTCTTTCATATTTGGCAAGTTCAGCTTGCGATATTTATTGAGTTGGTATTTTCTGCCTGGACAGTTTACAGCGCCTTTATGCAGTATAAAAAACTAAATGTCTCCATTACTTCCAGCCCCGTGCTTACCGAGTTAAAGAGACATCATGAGACATTTACAAAATGGATTGCATTACAAATGCGGGTGTCTGTGGCTATTTACCCTATAAGTGTAGCCGGTGGTTTTATGTTAGGGGGCGTGTTGGGATCTAACAAACCGGTAACGGTTTTTATGAGCCACCCTGTGGTACAAATTGCCTTACTTATATGTATAATTGTTATGGTACCTGCTGCTTATTACCTTGCTAAATGGATGTTTAAGCTAAGCTTTGGCAAGCATTTAAAATTACTCCAGGAAAATATTACATCCCTTGAAAAAGAAATTTGATACTTGTTGTAATTGTAGATTTTAATAGGATACTAATACGGTAAAATATAAATTATGACAACAGAAACCAACAGCAAACCTGCAGTCACAAGTTTTAATAAACCGGCTTATGTACTGTTTGTGATTACAGGCCTTTTCTTTTTATTAAAAAAAGATTTTTCGCAGGCAACTATATTTTTAGGCCTGGCCCTTGTGTTCGATCCATTTGATATAAAAGTTGCTTTTAATAAGCGTCCTCTTTACCAGCGTGCCTGGATGATTGTTCACCTGATGGTTGCCTTTACTGTTATAACCTTCATGTTTATTAAACAATAAGTTTTACTCAAGTGCTTTTGGCACCTTCCTCGAAAGGCGTTCCTTATCCCACTGTTTTATTTTTGAAAAAGGAAGTGCTAACAATTTACCTATGGTTAGTTGATCGTGGTGCTGATAACCGGGCACCCCAATCACCAGTTCATGCTGCGGTACGTTAAGACGAAGGGTTTTATGAATGCGGTCCCACCACGAAAAAATAACCGAATAATTACTGTCTGCTTCATCTTTTATTTCTGAATGATGAATGCCATGCATACGTGGTGTAACAATCACTTTGTTTAGTCTTCTTTCAAGTGCTATAGGAAGGTTCCAGTTGCTGTGGTGGAACTGCGTAGCTCCTTCAAACAGTATTTCGTACAGTAACACATGTAGGGGTGCTGCCCCCGATAATACCACAAATGTGCCGCGGTAAAATACAGAGCCAATCATTTCGCCAAAATGAAAACGCAGCGCAGTTGTTACATCAAGATCGCGGTCGGTATGGTGAACCAAATGAAATCGCCACAAAGCAGGAACCTTATGATTTAAAATATGCCACAAATAATTGGTGTAATCCATTATAAGAAATGCTACCATAAATTTTACAAATGCATTTGCCTTCATTCCATTTGCTACTCCTAAACGCCACAAAACATTTTTTGTAGCAAGCTTAACCATGATTGGTAAAAACAAAAACCTCAGCAACGAAAATGCGGGTAAAGCAACAATGGAATTGGTAATTATTCTTTCTGATCTCAATTGCTTTCGCTTACGAAGTTGCCGCCTTGTCTCCAAAATAAACAATGCTACAAAGGCAACAGCCAATATGGGTGCTCCTTTAAAATCAAAAACCTTTTTTATCAATTTCATGGTGTAGACATTTTAAATTTGCAGGCCGAACACTCATTGGTTGCGCTTTTTAAACAACACATAACTCGCATAGTTCTATTTAGGTTTGAACAAATGTTTTGCCTTTAAGAAAGAACAAAAAAAAGTATTTACATGCCACCTTTATAATTGCATAAAAAAACCAGGCCGATATAAGGCCTGGTCAAAAATATAAGCAAGAAAAGTTTGGTATGCCTGCTTAATAGCGTTGCATTGTATGTGGCTACTTAATCAAGTTTGTTGCCTGACAAGACAGACATAATACAAAAAGATGGATGTTACTTTTGTATCTGGTCGTTTACAACCTTTGCAAGCTCAAACATTGAAATTTGTTTCCTACCGCCAAATATCAGACCCAGCTTTTCATCGGCATTGATCATTCTTCTGTTGGTTTTATCCTGTAAGCCATTCTTCTTAATGTAGTCCCAGATTTTTTTAATGATCTCGGTACGTGGCATCGGCTTCTTCCCAATAACATCAGCCAATTGATTGCTTACTGTTAAAGGAGCCATGAACGCTGCATTTGGTTTTCTTTTTGCTTTTTTAGGAGCAACTTTCTTTGCCACTTTTGCAGGCGTTTTAACAGCTGCTTTTTTTGCAGGTGCTGCTTTTACAGGAGTTGATTTTTTTGGGGCGGCCGCTTTTTTAGGTGCTGCCGTGGTTGACGTTTTTGTTGCTGCTTTTTTAACAGCTTTTGTTGCTGCTTTTGCCATAATGGTTTATGTTTTTATAGTAATTGTAATTAAGCCATTTTACTTTCCGGTTTTACCCTGTTAGCTAGGCTTATAAAGTATTAAGATACACAAGATGTGATTATATAAAATTAAAAATGCCGGTTTGTTTTTTTATTATTTAAAATTGAACAGAAAGTGAAACCAAAACTGGCATTTTCCCTGTAAAAGGGGGTGATGAATTACATTTCAAGCCCTTTTCTTATCTCTTGTAAAGTTGTAAGTATAATGCCTGACAAAAAGAAAAGACATTTTAAAAGTTGTACACCATTTTTAACCATAATCAGACTTTTTATTACTGGCCAATTTTTAACGAGAAAAATTGCCAGGCCTACAGGGTTTCATAGTCGTAATCCACTTATAGAGTTCTGCTACTGTCGGGTTATCTACTACAGTTGCACAATGAAGTAGTCATCAGACTTACCACAAGAGGCAACATTCAGCACCTGGTTAATCCTATTTTCCCCTAAAAAAGGCTGCTTAAAAAGGTGCTCAAACAATTTTTACATCAATTTGTAAATGTTCCCGACATTTAAAAATTAAACCCTTTAGTATTTATGCGTTTTGTAAAAATTATTTCAACCGGTCTTGGGGCAGCATTAGTAACTTCTATTCTATTCGCCAAGGGCGGGTTTACCCCTTTTTTAATTGATCATGTGACAGCAGATTCTACAAAAAAAGATTCTGTTACCTATGAAAAATTTAAAGACCTACCCTTAAAACCAGCCAGGAAAATTAAACTCGTAACCACAGAAGGTACCTGGACATCGCTTGATATAAGCCCTGATGGCAAAACCATAGCATTTGATATGATGGGTGACATTTTTACCATGCCCGCAACAGGTGGTGTAGCAATGCAACTTACCAAAGGTCTGCCCATAGAAACACATCCCCGTTTTAGTCCCGATGGCAAGCGCATACTTTTTACCTCTGACCGCAGTGGCTCCGACAATCTATGGTCTATTGATATGGAGAAACAGGATACCCTTCAGTTAACGAAGGAAACCAATATGGATTTTCCCAGCGCAGCCTGGACACCGGATGGTGAATACATTGTGTATGCAAAGGGAAGACGCATTCCAAAAATATTCATGATACATAAGAATGGTGGCGGCGGAACACAATTGGTTGAAGGCCCACCCAATATGAAAACCATTGACCCTGCAGTTAGTGCTGATGGCAGGTATGTATATTATAGTATGCGTAATGGCGCATGGAATTACAATGCCCAATTGCCTCAATATGAGATAGGCGTCTATGACCGCGACAATGCTAAGCTCAATACCATTACCTCCCGTTATGGTTCTGCCTTTACCCCGGTACTTTCTAAAGATGGCAAATGGCTGGTGTATGGTACCCGCTTTGAAGATAAAACCGGTCTTGTTATTCGCAACCTTGCCAATGGCGATGAAAAATGGCTGGCTTATCCCGTTCAGCGTGATGAGCAGGAATCGATTGCACCTATGGGTGTGTTACCCGGCATGTGCTTTACCCCGGACAGTAAGGCGTTGCTTGCATCGTACGGCGGTAAAATACATAGCATACCTGTTGATGGAAGCGCAGCAACTGAAATTCCTTTTTCAGTAAATGCTGATTTGGAACTGGGTGAAAAACTCGAATTTAAATATCCTGTAAGCGATACCAGCCATGCACTAGCCAATCAAATACGCGATGCCGTTCCATCGCCTGATGGCAAAATGCTGGCTCTGACTATTTTGAACAGGCTGTACATTATGGACTATCCGAACGGTTCGCCAAAAAGAGTAACTACCAACAATTTTATTGAGGCGCAACCTAACTGGTCCCCCGATGGAAAATCTATAGTGTTCACGTCGTGGTCTGCAGGTGGAAGTAATTTATACAAGGCTGATGTTGCAGGAAAATCAAAACCTATAGTGCTTAACAAAACCGCTGGATTGTTTCAATTTCCTGTATTTAATAAGGCTGGGGATAGAATAGTTTTTGTGAAGAGCAGCCTGCAAAATTTTAAAGATGCCATAGGCCCACGTTATGATGATTCAGAAGATGATCTTTGCTGGATGCCTTCTAACGGTGGTACCCTTGCCACTATTGATCGCCTGGGCAGCCGGTTCAATCCTCACTTTGGCAAGGAAGCCGAAAGGATATACCTGAACAATTCCGCAGGTAACCTCATCAGCATAAAATGGGATGGTACCGATGAAAAGATACATGCAAAAATTACGGGTATTACCACTTACGGCACCAGCATAGCTTACTCAAAAGGTAAACCGGTTTTGAATGATTGCCTGTTACAAGAGACAGACGAAACAGATGCAAAAGAAAACAATCCTCCCTCTAATGCCGGTCAGATTAATATATCGCCAACTAACGACAGGGCATTGGCTCAAATCAATAACGACATTTATGTAATGACCATTCCACGTACCGGCAAAACAGTAACGATCAGTCTGGCCGATGCTGCCAATGCACAGTTTCCTGCAAGAAAACTTACAGAGATTGGTGGCGAATTTCCTACATGGGAAGCTGACGGAAAAAAAGTACACTGGAGTTTGGGCAGCACGCATTTTGTATATGATGTAGAAGCAGCAGAAGCCTTTGATGACAGCGTTAGAATAGCTGATAAAGCTGAATTAAAAAGAAAGGCTGATTCAATTGACCTGGCACTGAAAACAAAAAACATTCTGGAACCTGCCTCTGACAGTGTAAAGGCGGCAAGGGATTCGATAGCCAAAAAGAAGGCTAAAAAGGATGAGCCTAAATACCTGGCAAAAGAAAAAGACATCCTCTTTTATTACAAGAAAGATTTACCAAAAGCAAGTGTATTATTTAGAGGGGCAAGAATAGTAACCATGAAGGGTGACGAAGTAATTGAGAATGGAGATGTACTTATAGAAAACAATCGTATAACAGGCATAGGTGCAACAGGAACACTCAACCAATCGCCGGGTACAAAAATTATTGATGTTACAGGTAAGACTATTGTTCCCGGCTTTGTTGATGTGCATGCCCACATGTGGCCCAACTGGGGTTTGCAAAAAAACCAGGTTTGGATTTATGCTGCAAATCTTGCCTATGGTGTTACCACAACAAGAGACCCTCAAACCGCAACTACTGATGTGCTAACCTATGCCGATATGGTTGATGCAGGCGATATGGTTGGACCCCGCATTTATTCAACCGGACCTGGTGTTGGTTTCTGGTACTATAATGTTAAAGACTCTTCACAGGCAAATAACATTTTAAAACAATACAGTAAGTACTACCACACCAAATACATAAAAATGTATTTGACAGGAAACCGCAGGCAAAGAGAGTGGATTATTATGGCAGCAAAGAACCAGCAGTTAATGCCTACTACCGAAGGTGGACTTGACTTTAAATTAAACCTTGCCAATTTAATGGATGGTTACCCCGGCCATGAGCATGCTATACCCGTGTACCCTTTGTATAAGGATTTGATCAATACCATTGCCGAATCAAAAATGATTGTAACACCTACCCTGCTGGTATCGTATGGCGGACCATGGGCAGAAAATTATTTTTACGAAACTGAAAAGCCTTACAATGATGCCAAGCTGCAATACTTTACTCCGTATGAAGAACTGGCGCAA
>JBBQVY010000259.1:0-6658 GCA_038211085.1 Chitinophagales bacterium
GCTATGAAGGGTATGGCTGCCACGCTTTCAAAGCCCGGCCTTTTTAATTTTGCAGGCAAAGCAGGCAGGTGGATCATGAGGGTATTTCCCTCATCCATTAATAACAGGTTTAATCCCTGGTACAAACAAAGAGATTTACCGGAGCCTCCGAAGCAATCTTTTACACAATGGTATAAACATCATAAAAAATGAGTAGCAGGGATCAAATATTAGCAGCTGTTCAATCAGCTCAACCTCCATTTGTAGAGTTACCGTCAGAGTTTGTCTCAGAATTTGCGGGAGGTATAGAGCAGTTTCAACAAACCTTGCAATCTATTGGGGGTAAGTCAATTTTGGTAGAAACACTAGAAGCCGTTTTGCCGGAAGTAGATAAAATATTTCCCGATGCGAAAAGGATTATTTCTGCTGTACCTCAGCTTAACAGGTACCAGATAAAAGATGAACAGGTACGGCATCATACTTTTAACGATGCCGATGTGGTAATAGCCGAAGCTGCTTTTGCTGTTGCAGAAAACGGTGCGGTGTGGTTAACAGAAGATCAATATAAAATAAGGGTGCTTCCTTTTATTGGCGAACACCTGGTGGTAATTGTTCAGGCCGAAAACATAGTAGCCAATATGCACCTGGCTTATAATTTAATAGGCAATAGCGAGTACGGTTTTGGCGTGTTTATAGCAGGCCCATCCAAGACAGCCGATATAGAGCAGTCGCTGGTATTGGGTGCTCATGGCCCAAGGACAATGACGGTTTTTATAGTAACTAATTAATGAGTAGAATAAGTTTTAATTGTTGAAGCTGGCTGCGTTTGGGGCCTACTTAAGATTGATACAAAATGGTAGAAACAAACAGATAAAAAAATTGTGCATGATCAAGAAGCTATATGTACTGGTTCTTATTGCTGCAATGAGTTTAGGTGCGGCACCAAAGCAAATTACCTGGGTGGCTATTGGAGATTCTATTACGTACATCAACGATGATTTAAAAGAAACCAATAACCATCTTACAAAAGGATATATGACCCAGGTTGTTGAAAAGCTGCCAAACATTCATTACATAAACAAAGGTTATAACGGATGGACGGCGGGTAAGATTGCCGGACAGATTAATACACTGGACCTGCAAAAAGCAGATGTGTATACGGTGTTTTTGGGAACAAATGACTGGTGGGGCGGCCATGCCATTGGTACCATTAGCGACTATCAAAACAATACCGGAACATCAACTGTAAATGGCTCTTTTCGCATTATAGTTGACAAACTGCGCAGACTGAACCCTTCAGCAAAAATTATATTAATGACACCTATGCAGCGGTCAGACTTTGTGTATTTCAGAAATTTTAAAAATAATGCTTACGGCTCTTACAAACCTAAGAAAGAACAGAATCTCGAAGATGTAGCCAATGCAATTGTCACCATTGCGAAACTTGAAAAAATTGAAGTGGCTGACGTATTCCACAACCGCAAATTATCATTGAAACACATGGTGAAATTTAAGCGGCTTAAAGATGCCAACACAGGTAGCTATAAAAATTTTACGTACCCCGAATACATAGGCATTCCTTTCAATCCTGAAACAGATGAATACCCATATCCGCCCGAAGCAGTTGACGTTACTTATGATGGGCTTCATCCCGGCGATAAAGGTTGCAGCATTATAGCAAAGCAATTGATCCCCCATTTCAAACATCTTCGGTAAACAACTTTCGTTTTAAAGTTTAGTTCCTTTTGTAGGTTTCCCCTCCTTTCCAAGGAGGGGACGATTTTTTTGCGCAGCATAAAATCAGGGGTGGTTAAACATCGCTTTAATTTGTTTCAGCACCCAGCATTTTTTATGAGTAAATCATGATAGGTGCAATAACAGTTCTTTGAAGTTCATCATCTTCTTCAACCAGCCAATCTTTCGCCAAAGCTTCTTCAGATGCAAGTGTATATGCATTGATAGTATTGGTTTGTTTTACCTCTTTTACATAAGGCAATGATTGCAGGAGAATGGTTAATAGTTCCGCACTTTCATCTTCTACTGATACTTCATATTTTTTCATGGATTAAATTTAGGGAAAAATATGGGTGCCTGGCTGTGGTGTAAATTTTGTTGTAGGCATTTGAATAGAAATGAATCATTGTTGCTGCCTGCACCGTCAAATCTGCGGGGACGCAGTACGTTCATCTGTTGTGCTGTCATTTGGCTTTGTTGGTGATTTGGTATAAGTGCCTTCCCGCCTGCGGGGATAAGTGTTGCAAAGGCATGAGGTCTAAGGCCTCCATTTATTCAGTGTTCGGCATCCTTGGGAAGACTCTCGAACAACGCCGACGGGTTTTTTATCAGTAGGAACACTTTGGATGAAGAGTTTTGGATGCACAAAGCAATCTAAAAAAATGATTAAATTTGAAAAAAGAAAAAGTATGGATATCACTAAACAAGAACTCCATCAATTAATCGATAGTTGTGACAATGAAATACTATTAGAAGAAGCGAAACAATTGCTCTTATCGCCTTTGGTTAAGGATTGGTGGGACGAGTTAGCCCCGGAAGACAAACACCTTGTGATGGAATCGGAAGCGCAATATCAGCAAAGTAATTTTATTAGCCACCAGCAACTTATGCAAGAATTTGGGGAATGGAAAAAGAAGTAAAATGGACTTCGGTTTCCCTAAAAGATTTTTGGGAAGTTGTTGCATACCTCTCCGAAACGTGGTCGCAAGATGTGCTTGACAAGGTCTCGTCTTCTCTTAATTTAAAAGTTCAGCTTCTTCAAAGGCAGCCTAATATAGGGTTTAAGAGTTCCAAACATTCCCGCTTCAGAAAGACACTTGTTTCTAAGCATTACCTCCTTATTTATTCTATTACAAAAGATCATATTGTGATTCATAGGTTTAAGCATACTGCTATGAAATAGGAACACTTTGGGTGAAGGGGAACTCAAATATCAGTGTCCCCTCCTTTTCAAGGAGGGGACAATCAGGGGTGGTTAAACATCGCTTTAATTTGTTGCAATACCCAGTCAATATCTTCAAACACCCACTTGTTTTCAAAACGCAACACTCTAACTCCTATGCTGTCTAAATAATCTTTTTTGACTTTATCTTTCTCCATCCCCGGCTCCCAAAAATGATCTTCACCATCAAGTTCTATCACTAACTTCTCCGCAGGACAATAGAAGCCTGCTATAAATTTTCCGAGGCTGTGTTGGCGACGAAAATTTCGATTTTCTAAGTGGCTTTTTTGAAGGTAAGTCCAAAGGGTGGCTTCTGCGGAAGTACTGTGGTTGCGGAGCTGTTGGCGTAAGGGCTTTAGTCCGGGTTTGTTATTGATGATGAGCTTTTTTATATGCAGCAGTTTAACCACCCCTGAATGTTTTTATAACAAGCTATAAAAACATTCGTCCCCTCCTTGAAAAGAAGAGGAAACCTTTTTGTTCTGCGCATTTGAATACAGATGGCTCATTGTTGCAGCCAGCCCCGTCAAATTTGCGGGGTCGTAGTACGACCATCACCAGCAGTTGTAAACTCATTTTTCTTTATTCATAGTTTTAATCAAATTGCAGTCAACTATCCTTCAAAAGTAAATACCTTCTTAAAATGGACGATCAGGTTTTATCTGTACGGGAATTACACAAAAATGACATCCAATCTATAATTGATTATTGGAGTAAGCATGATGCTGCTTTTTATGAAAGCATGGGTGTGGATGTAAATAAGCTTCCACAGGCGGATCAATTATCTGAAATGCTTTCAGTACAAATATCCACTCCTGTCGAAAACAAAAAAGCTTATTGCATTATATGGGAGCGTAATGGACAGGCTATAGGTCATTGCAATCTTAATCCTGTAAGTTTTGGAGAAGAGGCCCACATGCATTTACACATGTGGCAGGGTGGCACACGGAATAAGGGGATGGGTACATCTCTGCTTAAACTAACGCTACCGTACTTCTTCAATAAACTTAAACTGAAAAAATTGTATTGCCAGCCCTATGACTTAAATGATGCTCCTAATAAAACCTTACAAAGGGTAGGATTTGAATTTGAGAAAGCGTACGTAACCATACCAGGTTCTTTAAATTTTGAACAACAGGTAAAACGGTGGGTACTTACGAGGGAAAGATTTGATGAAATGGTTGCTTAGTTCATTGTAAAAGTCATTAAATCAGTGAGCAAAATTTGATGGCGTTTATCATGATGATCTTACAAATTGAGGTTGCAAATCTTAAGTACAAAACAAAAATGCTGTTAGTTATCAAACCTGCCCTTACTTCTGGTCCTGTTTTTTATGATATAGAAGAAATAGGAATAAATGATTAAACTTTTTATGCTTCTCATTGGTGCTACGCTGCCCGGCAGGCACACCGAACAGCACGATGTATTTTTTGGATTTGGTGAATCCATTCGGGATGTATTACCGCAGGTACTGGACTTTTGGCCCGAAGCAAAAAAAGGACTGCACCTGGATGCATGGAGAGAAGTAACACTTGTTAATGGCTTTTGTGTTGAGGTGATTGACCAACCCGGATACATGAGTAATACCCAACTATTTTTTATAAACCTCGGTGGGTATAAGCAGGGAGAATTTGAAGAATTTCATTATAAAATGATAGTGGCCGCACCCGGTAAAGATGAGGCCATCATCCTGGCTAAGCAAACCGCTTTCTTTCGGCATACAGGTTTTAAAGGAGCCAATGCCCACGTGGATGATAAGTTTGGTGTAGATGTTGACGAAATCTTTGCCATCCGGGATATACTCCCTCCCAGCACAAAGGAACGTTACAGCCTGAAATTAGATGCCGCCTTGCCCAATGCAAAAGAAGACCACATTCACCTGGGATATTTTAAAATGGATACAGTAGACAAATGGGCACCCAAACAATCTTGGGATTAAACCGGGGCATTTTCATTTATTATTACCAATACTTTGCTTCAATTGCAAGAAGATAATTCTTAACTTTTGTCCTCCTTAAATCGGTATAAATAAGGTGCCTTATGAGCTCGGCCCACTATATTTTTTTTCAAACCTTTCCAGCAAGCCCAGGTTAAGCATTTTACGTTGAAAGCTGGTACGTAACAACTTTTCACCCAGTATAGTCTCGTGCAGGCTTTGAAGGTCTTGCATGGTAAAATTTTCCGGCATCAGGTTAAAGCCTATCAACTTCTGATCAAGATTTACACGTAAGGTCTCCAGCGCTTTCATAACAATGTCTTTGTGATCGAGCATCAGTTTGGGCAGGTTGTTCAACTCGTACCATTCGCACCGATCCGACAATTGGTCGGGTATAGGTACGGCCTTTGTATAATCAACCAGGGCATAATATCCAACAGTTAAAAACCTCCGTAAAAGCCAATGATCAGCCGTAGCAGTAAGGCCATTCGCCTTCATAATTTGTTTCAAGGGAGCCGGGTCATGCCTGCTTCGATCACCAAAAACATAAAACTGGTCAAGGTATATGTTGGTAAGACCTGTACGTTCCAACAACACCCGCCGGGCAGCGTTATTAAGGTCTTCTTCTTTCTTTATGAAGCCGGCAGGCAGGGCATAAAGGTTGGTGTTCTCATACTCCAGTAATAAAATTTTCAGGCAATCGTCGTGAAACCCAAAAATAACAGTGTCTATAGCCAGGTCGGGCCATATACTTCTTTTCAAAATGGTCGGTTTGTATTTTCGATACCTCTTTTTTAGGCTGCACTTTCATGGCTCCAATTTTAAGGATTTATTAAATATCTAGTTACTACTCAGGTTCTATAAAGCATCAAAGTTATCCACCTGCTGTTTATAAAAATTATTTCATCATATCGAGTTTAAAGATTCTTTTTGAGGATCGAACCTACTATCACCATACCACTTTCAGAATACCATCAGTTAAAGAAACAGGTTGCTGAGCTTATTAAAACAGTAGAAGTTTTGCAGGAACAAATACGCCTATTACGTAATGGCAAAAACAGTGGAACCGGTCATACTCCTCCTTCCCATCAAATAGGTCGGCCTAATGCAAAAAGCCTTCGTGTGAAAACAGATCGTAAAACGGGTGGGCAACCAGGCCATAAAGGAATAACACTACAGATAAAAGAAGTGCCCGGTGAAACGATTAATTACATTCCTGACTATTGCAATGGCTGTGGCAAAGATTTGCAGCAGATAGCATCTATACTAAAGGAAAGCAGGCATGAAATAGTTATTCCGCCCATACAAACTCGTTATGTAGCGCATCGTTCTTACAGTAAAGTATGCAGTCACTGCGGCAAATGTTGTACCGCTGCAATGCCATCTCATCTTACTGCGCCTATACAGTATGGACCAAGTGTGGAGGCATTGGTAAGTTACCTGTCGGTTTACCAGTATATTCCTTACCAACGTATGACTGTCCTGTTAAAAGATTTATTTGGACTTTCCATTAGTGAAGGAAGCATTGATAACCTGCTGGAACGCAGTACTCAAAAGGCATTAACGATGTACCATACCATTCAGCGCAAAATACAGCAGAGTGCGGTAGTGGGAGGCGATGAGACAGGCGCATCATTTGGAGGCAAAAAGGGATGGTTTCATGCCTGGCAAACACCCTTGCTTACCTTTATCGTTGCATCATTTAACAGAGGATACAGCACCATTGAAGAATATTTTGCTGATGGCTTTCCTTTTTCAATATATGTGAGTGATTGCTGGGCTGCACA
>JBBQVY010000260.1:0-6436 GCA_038211085.1 Chitinophagales bacterium
CCAATAACCATAGATAAACCTCCTGAAAGACCTAATTCCCACTGGTCTCTTGGACGCGCAGGGTAGGGATATTGATTATTCAAAAACTCGCTTTGTTGAGGCATTAACTTTGTGGAAATTTTTGACGAATCTCTCCAATCATATCCTGCATCTCCCTGCTGAGAAAAACCCGCAAGGGAAAACAGGCATATGAAGCCTAGAATTAAAATGTACTTTTTGCTTGCCATAGAAGTGTTTTATGATATTTGAAATAGAAAACTTTTGTTAAGTTATTTTGCAAAAATATGTAATGACCCTGAAATACCAAATTTTTACAATTTAATTTGAAGCTCACTCAAATTGTTAAAAAATTATACCACATTTAATATAAGTATTTTACGTTGAATCTTTGGAGCTATGTATGGTATACATTGTAGAAACTTTTTCTCAATTACACAAATTCTTTTTTATCTCCCAAGCGCTAAAGGTATACTTTAACTTGCGCTTCATATTTATGGAATTAGCAACCAAAATTATTAGTAAAGAACTAGAGCAATTTGAAGTTCATTTTAAGCAAGCTGTAAAAAGTAACGTTGCTTTGCTTGATAAAATAATGCAATATGTAGTTAAACGGAAGGGAAAGCAGTTACGACCAATGTTTGTTTTATTAAGTGCCAAACTGGGTGGTGAAATAAATGATAGAACTTTTAGAGCTGCATCATTAGTCGAACTTTTACATACTGCTACTTTGGTTCACGACGATGTTGTAGACGAGTCATTTGAGAGGAGAGGTTTTTTCTCCATTAATGCTGTTTGGAAAAACAAAATTGCGGTTTTAGTTGGGGATTATTTATTGTCAAAAGGACTGCTTTTATCGCTGGATAATGACGACTTTAAAACATTGAAATTATTGTCTACAGCAGTAAAACAAATGAGTGAGGGAGAATTGCTTCAAATTGAAAAGTCAAGGAATTTGAACCTTAGCGAAGAGATTTATTTCGAAATCATAAAAAATAAAACAGCCTCACTTGTTGCTTCCTCTTGTGCCGCAGGAGCATCAACTACGTTTTCTAACGATAATGATATTGAGAAAATGAGGTCTTTTGGTGAGATGGTTGGTATAGCATTTCAAATTAAAGATGACTTATTTGATTATGGGACCATGGATATAGGCAAACCTACGGGAAACGATATCAAAGAAAAAAAGCTCACGCTTCCCTTAATTTATACTTTAAACCAGGCTTCTGCTCCTGTTAAAAAGCAAATTATAAACATTATCAAAAATGAGAATACCAAAGCATCGAGTGTAAGATTTGTAATTGAACAGGTAGAAAAAGCAGGAGGTATTACTTATGCAACGCAAAAAATGTTTGAGTATCGGGACATTGCTCTTTCTATTTTACACCAGTTTCCTGAAACTGAAGTGAGAAATGCATTAGAAGAATTGGTTCGTTATACCACTGATAGAAAGTATTGATATGATGAAAAGATGGAAACTGCTTCAAGCTGATGAACAAGCGGTTGAAAACCTTTACCAGGGGCTCAAAGTAAGTAGAATATTATGTAGAATTTTGGTTCAAAGGGGCTATACCACTTTTGAGTCTACCAAACGCTTTTTCCGTCCTGAATTGGCACACCTCTACAGCCCCTGGGCAATGAAGGATATGAGAAAAGCAGTTGAACGAATAATAACAGCTTTTAATAACAATGAAAAAATATTGGTTTTTGGTGATTACGATGTTGATGGAACAACCTCGGTAGCATGTATGTACCAATTTTTGAAAGATGTTTACTCCGAAGTTGATTTTTATATTCCACATCGTTATCGGGAAGGTTATGGCGTTTCTAAGGCAGGCATTGACTATGCTAAAAACAATGGGATTACATTAATCATTTCTTTGGACTGTGGTATAAAATCAATTGACCTTATTGAATATGCCAAAATATTGGATATTGACTTTATAGTCTGCGACCACCATTTACCTGAGGCTGAATTACCACCAGCCGTAGCCATATTAAATCCTAAACAAAAAGACTGTAAGTATCCATTTAAAGAACTCTGTGGATGTGGGGTAGGTTTTAAACTGATGATGGCTCTGTCTGAAACTCTCCAGCTTCAACCTTCCTCTTACTTAAAATATATTGATTTAGTTGTAACTGCCATAGCAGCTGATATTGTTCCGATTGTAGATGAAAACCGCGTATTAGCCTTTCATGGTTTAAAAATGATAAATGAAAACCCATGTGAAGGCATTAAAGCACTCAGGCAATTGGCAGGTTCACAAAAAGAAATGTTTCTTACAAATCTCGTTTTTGTAATTGCTCCCAGAGTAAACGCGGCAGGAAGAATGGATGACGCAAGAAAAGCAGTTAAGTTGTTTATTGAAAAGGACTGTAATAAAGCTCTTTTATTCGCCGAAATGTTACATAAAGACAATACTGAAAGAAGGGAAGCAGACAGCACAATAACTGAGGAAGCACTGGCATATCTAAACGAACATATCATTTTAAAAAATAGAAAAACAACTGTTGTATATAATGACCATTGGCACAAGGGTGTAGTTGGCATTGTAGCTAGCAGACTTATTGAAACCTACTATCGCCCCACAGTAGTTTTAACCAAAAGTGGAGAAGTTGTTGCGGGGAGTGCCAGAAGTGTACCTGGATTTAATTTATACGAAGCTATTTATGCTTGCAGGGAACATTTATTAGGTTATGGGGGTCATTTTGCAGCGGCAGGAATGACTTTGCTTCCGGGCAAAGTGGATGGATTTGCAAAAAAATTTGAAGACGTGGTGAGCGCTACTATAGCTGATGAACTACTCATACCTCAGATTATTATTGATGCTGAGATTTCCTTTGCAGATATAACTGATTCCCTATATAAATTGATTTGTCAGATGGAACCATTTGGACCTGAGAACATGCGGCCCATATTTTTTGTAAGGAATGTAAGAGACAAAGGTTATTCAAAAGTTGTTAAAGAGCAGCATATTCGTTTTGTTGTTAATCAAAATGGTACAACTCTTACAGGAATAGGGTTTAATATGGCTGAAAAATTCTCCATTATAGAAAGTGGAAATTTAATTGATATTGTTTTTACTATTGACGAAAATGAGTGGAATGGAATTAAAAGCCTTCAATTAAAAGTCTGTGATTTCAGGTTGTCAGATACAAATGCTGATTTTTTCTCAAATTAATTTTCTCAAGATCATTTTCTATTTGACTTATAGACTACTCTCAAAATAAAAAGGGAGCAGGATTACCCCACTCCCTTAAATATTAATACGTAATAGCTTATACAGCCTCAGCATTTTTCTTTTCTTCTTCCATTAGTTCCACACTTCTGTTAATAAAGTTTGTAAGCTCACTTCCTTTTAACAATCCCTGGGATAACAGAGCAAGATCAGCAAGGTTTCTCACTTGTTTTTCCTGTAACTGGGCATCTTCCTGCTTTAAAATATTTTGGAAAATTTTGTGGTTTCCATTAACTGTCAGTGTTACTTCATCGGGCATATTAGCGTACCAACTGCTCATACCTCCACCCATGGCACCCATATCCTTCATACGGCGCATAAATTCTGGTCGTGTAGCTACCACAGGAGGTGCACTTTCACTCAAGCCTTTAACTTCAACCGTAGCATGCAATTCAGGTATATTAAACCCAAACATTGTTTTCAATTTCTCTTCTTCGTCCTTACTCAAAACACTTGCCTGGGCTTCACCTTTATCTATCAACTGATCTACTATGTCAGCATCAACACGGGTAAACTGCACCTTTTCCCATTTCATTTCCATGTTGTTAATAAAGGCAGCATCAACAAGTGTTTCAAACTTCAAAACTTTATAATCCTTGGCTCTTGCAGCCTGTATGTAGGCATCCTGTTGAACAGGATCAGTGGTATAGAGGATTACAACCTTTTCGTCTTTGTTGGTTTGTAATGTTGACACTTCCATTTTGTACTCTTCAAGGGTATAAAACTTCTTAGTTTCTTCGCCTTTAGTACCTGCCTCTTCCATTATTAAAAACTTATTAGCCCGCTCCAAATACTTATCATCAGTCATCATACCATACTTCACGAATAAGCCAAGGCTCTCCCACTTTTCTTCGAATGACTTACGATCAGTTTTAAAAATCTCCTCCAATTTGTCGGCTACTTTTTTGGTGATGTGGGAGTTAATTTTCTTGACATTTGGATCACCCTGCAAGTAACTACGACTTACATTTAAAGGAATGTCCGGACTATCGATCACGCCATGTAACAACATTAAAAATTCAGGAACAATATCCTTCACCTCGTCTGTTACAAAAACCTGATTGCTGTATAATTGAATTTTGTCCTTCTGAATTTCATAACTCTGCTTGATCTTAGGGAAGTATAAAATACCTGTAAGGTTAAAAGGATAATCAACATTCAAATGGATCCAAAACAATGGAGTTTCACCAAAAGGATACAGCTCACGATAAAAATTCTTGTAGTCTTCATCAGTTAATTCAGAAGGCTTTCTTGTCCATAACGGAGATGTGTTGTTGATAGGTTTTTGGTCATCTGCAACTTCTTCATTACCCTCTTTCTTTTCTTCAACAGGGGCGTTTTTATCAGTAAAATATATAGGTATTGGCAAGAATTTACAAAACTTTGTCAGTACACCTTTTATTCTATCAGCATCTAAAAACTCCTTGCTGTCTTCATTAATATGCAACACTATTCTTGTTCCCCTGTCAGGTTTTTCAATAGTGTACATTTCAAACTCCGGGCTGCCATCGCAACTCCAGTAAACGGCAGGTTCTTCTTCATTAAAACTCTTGGTATACACTTCAACCTTATCACTTACCATGAAGGCACTGTAAAAGCCCAAACCAAATTTTCCAATAATATTTTCTTCGTTTTGCCCCTTGTATTTTTTCAAAAATTCTTCAGCACCGCTAAAGGCAACCTGGTTCAGGTATTTATCCACCTCCTCCTGACTCATACCCACGCCCCTGTCAATAATACTGATGGTTTTCTCTTTTCCGTCAAATTCTACGTCTACTCTTAATTCGCCCAAATCGCCTTTTGCCTCACCAATAGAAGACAATGTTTTTAGCTTACGCGAAGCATCCACTGCATTGCTAACCAACTCACGAATAAAAATCTCGTGGTCACTGTATAGGAATTTTTTAATAATTGGAAAGATGTTTTCCGTTTGAACACGAATATTTCCTTTAGCCATAATATAATTTTTAAAAGATGTTGTAACGGTGGAAGTCAAATAAAATGCCAAAGCAATGAATGATAGTGATAACGGAAAAATTGACAGAATGCAGTGTCAAGTTCACTTACAATGACCCAAAAAACAAGTAGGTAAGCAATACCGATGTAACTATCCCGACAAGATCGGCAAGTAACATGGCCCCAACCGCATAGCGGGTATTTTTAATAGAAACCGCTCCAAAATATACAGCTATAATATAAAAAGTGGTGTCGGATGCTCCTTGTAAAATAGATGAAAGGCGACCAGGGAATGAGTCCGGACCAAAGTTTTTAATGGTATCAATCATCATTCCACGTGCACCTCCCCCGCTTAAGGGCCTTATCAAAGCAGTCGGCAATCCATCTACAAAGCGGGTATCGGTTCCTAAAAAAGCGAAGAACGATTTCATGCCATTTATTAAAACATCGAAAGTGCCGCTGGTGCGCAATAAACTTATGGCTACCAGCATGCCTACCAGGTAAGGAATTATTTTTACCGCCACTTCAAAACCACCTTTTGCTCCATCAATAAAAGCATCAAACACATCAATTTTTTTGTACAATGCACCAATTACTATTGACAGAAAAATGAAAAGTATAAGGCTATTACTTAAAATACTGGAAAACGATTGAACACCGGCTGCGTTCAGCGAGGTTACGTACATCACCAGGAGAACAATTGCTGAAGACACACCCAATAGCCAGGCAAGAATTACAGGTTGCAATAAATTAATTTTTTGTTTGAAAGAAACAATGAGCATTGCCGCCAATGTAGCCACAAACGTGGTGATCATACAGGGCACAAAAATGTCGGTCGGGTTGGTTGATTTTAACGAGGCACGAACCGCAATAATACTTACCGGTATTAACGTAAAACCAGCAGCGTGCAGGCACAAAAACATGATCTGCGCATTGGAAGCATTTTGTTTTTCAGGATTGATTTCCTGCAGGCTTTCCATAGCTTTTATACCAAATGGAGTTGCAGCATTATCAAGACCTAACAGGTTAGCCGAAAAGTTCATCATCATATGCCCCATGGCCGGGTGGCCGTTTGGTATTTCGGGAAACAACCGGCTGAAAAAAGGTCCTATAATTTTTGACAATAACCTTATTCCACCCGCCTTCTCTGCAATACTCATAAAGCCCATAAACAAAGCCATAATACCTATAAGACCTATGCTTATGTTTACTGCCGATTTACAGGTTTCAATAATGCCATCAGC
>JBBQVY010000261.1:0-6436 GCA_038211085.1 Chitinophagales bacterium
TTTAATGCAGCAACACAATGCCATCAAAAAGCGATATCCTGATGCTATTTTACTTTTTAGGGTGGGCGATTTTTATGAAACGTTTGGTGAGGATGCCATTGTAACAAGCCGCGTGTTGGGCATCACATTAACCAAGCGAAACAACGGGGCAGCTTTTAGCAGTGAGCTGGCAGGCTTTCCGCATCACGCACTGGATACTTACCTGCACAAACTTGTAAAGGCTGGCCACCGGGTTGCCATTTGCGACCAGTTGGAAGACCCCAAACAAGCCAAAGGAATTGTGAAGCGTGGTGTAACCGAAATGGTAACACCGGGCACTGCCAGCGGCGATAAAATGCTGGAACATAACAGCAATAATTTTTTAGCTGCCATTCATTTTACTGCTGGTGTTGCAGGTATTGCCCTGCTGGATATTTCTACCGGTGAAATGTTTGTTAGCGAAGGCGACGAAGAATACATTGATAAACTGTTGCAAAGCCTGAAACCGGCAGAGGTGATTTACCAACGCAACTTTCAAAAGCATTTTAAAGAAACATTTGGATCAAAGTTTTATACCTACACATTAGATAGCTGGGTGTTCGATGGTACCTATGCCCAGGAGTGCTTGTTAAAGCATTTTCAAACACACTCGCTAAAAGGTTTTGGGGTGGAAGGATTGCAGCTTGCCATTGTTGCGGCGGGTGCCATTTTTCATTATTTGAAAGATACAGAGCATCCGAATCTTCAACACATAACTTCTATACAAAGACTTAATAAGGAAGAACATTTATGGATGGACCGGTTTACCATCCGCAACCTGGAGTTATTGGGCAGTGCTGTGGAGAATGGATGCTGCCTGCTACAGGTAATAGATAACACCGTTAGCCCAATGGGTGCCCGGCTAATGAAGCGCTGGATTGTGTTGCCTTTAAAAGACATTGATAAGATAAACGAGCGCCTGGAGTTGGTAGAGTTTTTAATAAAGGAAGTTGAGCTTCGCCTGTTATTATCTCAGCATATAAAACAGGCCGGTGATGTTGAAAGGCTGGTAAGTAAAATACCATTGAAGAAAATTAATCCACGGGAAGTTTTGCAAATAGCCAGGGGATTACATCAGGTAGAAGCCATTCGTTCACATGGTATACAAGCTGGCAATGCATACCTGAAACGATTGGCAGATTCATTAAACCCCTGCCATTACATTCTGGAGAAAATTTTAAAGGAGGTAGAAGACAATCCCCCGGTATTGATCTCGAAAGGTGGGGTAATAAAACAAGGTGTACATGCTGAGTTGGATGAGTTAAGAAACATTGCCAGTACCGGTAAAGATTACCTGCTACAAATGCAGCAAAAAGAGAGCGAGGCTACAGGTATATCATCTTTAAAAGTGGGTTTCAATAATGTGTTTGGTTATTTCCTTGAGGTAACGAATTTGCACAAAAACAAAGTACCCGAAACATGGATGCGTAAGCAAACACTGGCCAACTGCGAACGCTACATAACTCCTGAATTAAAAGGGTATGAAGAAAAAATATTAGGTGCTGAAGACAAGATTTTAGCCATTGAGCAAGGCTTGTACGATCACCTGTTATTGGAGCTGCAGGACTTTATTGCACCCATGCAGGTAAACGGAAATGTGCTGGCCATACTGGATTGCCTGGGATGTTTTGCTCAAAATGCTTTACAGTTTAATTACAAAAAACCGGTACTCCACAACGGCCTTTACTTTGAAATAAAAGATAGCCGTCACCCAGTGATTGAGCGTAACCTGCCTGTTGGCGAAAGTTATGTTTCCAATGATATTTCGCTTGACCCGGAAGGGCAGCAGGTAATAATTTTAACCGGGCCAAACATGAGCGGTAAGAGTGCCTTGCTGCGGCAGACAGCCTTGATAACCTTGATGGCACATATGGGTAGTTTTGTACCAGCAAGTGCTGCTAACATCCCATTAACCGATAAAATTTTTACACGGGTAGGTGCCAGTGATAACCTGAGTGGCGGAGAGAGTACGTTTATGGTGGAGATGAATGAAACTGCCAGTATTATAAACAACCTTACTGCCCGCAGCCTGGTGTTGCTGGATGAAATTGGCCGCGGTACCAGCACATATGATGGCATAAGCATAGCCTGGAGGATTGTTGAATTTTTACATAGCTCACCACATGCACCCAAGACTTTATTCGCCACACATTATCATGAATTAAACGAGCTGGAGAACAAATTGCCACGGGTAAAAAACTATCATGTAACCAACAAAGAAGTTGGCAATAAAATCATCTTTTTACGCAAGCTTGCACCAGGTGGCAGCACCCATAGTTTTGGAATACATGTGGCCCGTATGGCTGGTATGCCCCCTAAGCTAATTGACCGCGCAAACGAGGTTTTGCTTCAATTAGAAAGCAAACATGTAGAGGCAGACGAAGCAGGAGATACGTCGCAAAAAGCACAGCTTGCCGGGAACATAAAAAAACTGGTAGTACCCAAAATGCAGCTCAGCATTTTTGATGCCCATAGCGAAACATTTGAAGAGATAAGAAAGATGCTGACTGATATTGACATCAACCGTTTAACACCCGTTGAAGCACTCATGAAATTGAATGAAGTAAAGGGGCTGTTGAAGTGAGTGGTGCGTGGTGCGTGGTGAGTTGTGAGTTGTCAGTGGTGAATTGTGAAGAGTGAAAAAATGAATAGTATTTAATGAATAATGAGGTTCCACTGACTATTGACCATTGACCAATAAATGTCGTTTACTTAACGTTGATTTTGCTCCAAAGGACCATCCTTTTTAAAGAACATCCATTTAAAAGTTTGTTGTCGACCCCGTAGGAGTCTCCTAAGCACAGGAAGCACCTAAGGAGCTTAAAAGACAGCTCAAATTTTGGTTTCTATAAACAGGCAACTCCTAAGAAGCTAAAGTAAAAGAGATTGGCCATTTACAACTGACTAATGACTAATGACACTGACCACTGACAACTGACAACTCACAACTCACAACTCACAACTGACCACTGACCACTGACTAATGACTAATGACTAATGACCTATTTCCTAAAACATTACAATATCATCTGCATGGGCCGTCATTATATTTTTTTGAGAAAGGCTTTCTGTTATTTGAGCAGAGCCTAAACGTACTTTAGCTACACCTACAATTTTTCCTTCCTCTTCCATTATTTGCACTACTTCTCCAGCGCCAAACTTTCCACTTACAGACACAATACCCACTGTTAGTAAACTGCGTCGCTGGTGCAAAGCCTTTACGGCTCCTTTATCCACCGTTAGGCTACCAAAAGTAATGGAGCCGCTGGCCAGCCATTTTTGCCGGGCCTTAAGGTTGCTGTTCTGTGCAAGAAAGGTGGTGCCATTTGTTCCGGCTAAGGCTGCAGCAAAAGGTTCTTTATTGTTAAGGCCACAAATGATAACCTTTATACCCAGAGACACTGCCAGCCTTGCAAAGGTTAGTTTAGAAAGCATGCCGCCCAGGCCAAGACTGCTTTTATCGCTGCTGACATAACTCATAATGGTTTGATCAATGGCTTCAACTACGGGTAGAATTTCTTTTTGATCATTCATAAAACCACCAACCGATGTACAGATGATGAGCGTTTGTGCATTTAACCCAACTGCTATTAGTGTGGCCAGTTCATCGTTGTCCGAAAACTTTATTTCAACATTGCTTACCAGGTCGTTCTCATTAACCACGGGTATAATGCCATTAGCCCAAAATGTTTCAAAGGTTTCTTTTAACTGCAAAAATTGGGGACGGTTGCTAAAGTGATAGCGTTCGCATAGTGCCTGCGCTACTGGTATGTTGTAGTCGGCAAAATATTTTTGATACAATTGTATCAGTATGGGATTGCCTATAGCGGCAGCCGCCTTTTTTTCGGTCAGCGTTCCTTTGTAATTCCTGATGAATGCTTTACCGCTACCCACGGCACCACTCGAAACCATTACCACATTAAATGTTTTTGCTAACTCTGCTACACCTGCAGCTACCTTTTTTATAACAGGCCTGCTTATCACTCCGGTGCTTTGCGTAATGGCTGCGGTGCCAAGCTTTATAACAATTACTGGTTTCTGCATGCAACAAAAATATCAATTGAAAAACAATAAGCGGCCAAAGGTCACATTTCAAATTGTCGCATCGGCATTGCGAGCCTTGCGTAGCTTGGCGAAGCAATCCCCAATCATCTTAAAATGATTTATTTATAATGGTTGGTGTCTGCTGCATTTTATTGAAGCTTAAGCAGCGTGAATGTAAAATGCACCCATTTTAACCTTAATAGAAAAACATCCAATCGACCAGCCCAACCTTATTACCTTATTGACCCAGTGCGTATTATTTTTTATTAATCGAATAAGGTAATAAGGTTAAAAAAATATGCTTAATTATTTTCTACTAAGGTTTGTTCAAAATCACTTTTACATCTATTGAGCAGTATGTTTAAGGCGTGCTTAAGATGCAACAAAAGCACTTGAAAACACAGCAAATATTTTATCTACCTGAAATCAAAATACAAGGTGCCGGTTAGTGGAACGTAATTTAGTTGCATGTTTTTTTGGCTTTGCGGCCCCATTACTTCTGCCGGTTGAAACTTGGTCCCTATGGCAGATATGGCATGCATAAAACCAATACTCCCTGCGGGGAAGGGTGGGCTGGTATTATCATTTTTAGCACCCTTTGGTTTTTGTGGCTGCAGCATTTGTAAAAAGATATTTTCATTGCCGGTGTATACCGTAAAATCAGCTTCAGTATTTTGAACAGTTACCCAGCCAACATTGGCATGCCAGCCTTTAAACTCTGGGTAGAGCCAGGTTTCTCCGGTAACCGTATTGTTATATGCCTTTTGCCATACACCATATTGCGGCCCTTTCATCCTGTTCTTCCAAACCCTGTATGGCCCCTGACCCAGCCAGCGCATGCCAGTAATGTTTGCCTCTGGATAATTAAAAGTGATACCCATAAAATCCTGTGGGCCTTTTAGTGAATAAGTATAATTTAATTGTGCAGGGTTGCCAGCTCTAAATTTCCATTGCACCCTGTACGACCCGTTTGTCACCTTGTAATTTACATCCATCAGTATGCTGTCACCCTGCTGATTATAGGCCATGCCTGCCAACGTTGTTTCCGCTCCGGCAAGGGCAGGCCCACCAGTAATTGATAGTTTCTTCTTTCCATTATTTACTGTGGAAAGATACCCGGTTGTTTTGTCAAACGCATAGCTGATACCATCGCAATTAATGCTTAAAAAATCGTCCTTTTCTGTTACCTGCAATGCTGTGTTTGCCGTGCTAAAGTCAGGTAGTGTTTGTTTGCCTGATTGTAATGCCCAACTGCGGTTTATAACGGTATCGCCGCCTGTATTCATAATGGTTACATATAAAACATCTGCACCTTGCAGAGAGGCACTTGAAAAATTACTTAATTGTATATCACCCCTGTTACCCGGTAATAAAGAAGGAAGAAAACCAGCGCCCTTTGCAATTGTTTTTGCCTGTTGATTGGTAGCGGATGGTAATGGAAAGCTGACCGTTTTCCAAGTGTACTTACACTGCAGCAGGTTCGTAAACAGGTAACGGTTTTCCACCTGCAACCTGCCTGTAAATTGTGGTTCAATGGTTTGATTGGTTATATGCACTGGCGACCAGATTTCTTTAATGGTAAAATAACTCGCTTCCTTCTCGCGGTGCGGACCAACGATGCCGTCAGGGGCCAGGTTGCCTGCTATATCTATCTCTCCTCCCCTGTCTGTACGTACCACACCTTCGTCGTGCAACGACCATAAAAAGCCTCCTGCAAAATGCTTGTGCTTATTCATTTCATTCCAAAAATCATCCAGGCCCGCGCCATGGCCACCATCGTACAAACCATGCATAAACTCGGTTGGGTAAAACACTTCATCACCATAAACAACTGAGTTGGCTACGTAGTTGAAATCGGGGTAATGCTTTGTTTCAGTACCATTAAATTTCTCCCACGGATGCATTACAAACCGTTGCTGCGGATCGTACCAGTCAAAATCTTGATCCAGTGCCCTGTTCCATCCACCTTCGTTACCGTTGGCCCAAATAATAATGCTGGGATGGTTTACATCGCGAAGCACCATTTCCTTTAATAATTTTCTGCCCGGCAATGTATCGTACGCTTTTTGCCAACCGGTTAACTCATCTATTACAAACAAACCAAGACTATCACATAAATCTAAAAACTCCCGGTCAGGTGGGTAGTGAGACATCCGAACTGCATTCATGTTCATGTCTTTAATAAGACCGATATCCATAAGGTGCACCTGCCTGCTAAGTGTTCGTCCGCTCTCAGGCCATTGGCTATGCCGACAGACCCCCTTCATAATTATTCGGACATCATTTACATAAAAGCCATCGTGTTGCCTAAACTCAACCGTTCTAAAACCAAAGCGTTGTTTAATGGTATGTATGGTTTTTGTTCCTTCTTTTA
>JBBQVY010000262.1:0-6417 GCA_038211085.1 Chitinophagales bacterium
ATGTTTTGAATAGCCTGGTAAATTACCGGGTGACCAAATTGTACAGCCGGTTTCCAGCGTGGACTTCCCTTGATGATCTTTACTGCTTCCATGCCACAGGGTTGACATATTGCTGGAACATCAACTGCTTCAACACTTGCAATTTCGCCTTGCTTGCCTACAACAAATTGAACTTTTACCGTATAGATACCTAATGAAGCACCCGCTTTTACGGCTGTTCGCGGATTGATCTTTCTTACCAAAAAATCCCTCCATGCTTCTAGCCCGCCTGGAAAATGCGCCTCTTCTTCAACTATATAATTTGGAATTTCTTTTCCGTTCTCTTCCCACCCGGTTTGCTTTAGAATGGTTCCGTCATTCCCGTAGGTGATCAGTCCTTTTTTAGTGCCATTGTCAAAAAAATAACTGGCCAGCGAAAGCTTATTATTTGCGAAATCATTTTTATGGATGAGCACCCCATTCTCATTGTACCAAATAGCAGGGCCGCTATGATTTTTGTGCCCCGGATCGGAATAGGTTTCGGCTGATTGTAGCGCCATACTTTTCAGCCAATAGTCATTACGTTTATATTGATCGCCATCTTTGTATTGTTTAGAAATATAGGCGGCTGAATCCTTTGTACATTCTTTCCAATTGGAGTTGAAGTAAGTAACAAGGGTATCGTTTTGAGCATTTAAGTCATTAATGCAAAAGAGTAGTAATAAGCAGCAAAAGAGTGATTTCATTAAGCGTTAGTTTGAGCGGCAATATATACCAATACAGGCATTGACCAGCAGGTACACAAGGGGGTATTTTTCCCCTTTTTACTTTTGGATTAAGATGAGGATATGAAAAATGTATTTACCAATTCAATATAGCGGTTTCCCTTTACGCCAGCGGCGTAACCTGTCTGTAGCTTTACAAATTCATAAAAGTAATACCTGCCCCGGCGGGGCAGCCCACCAAGCCAGGTAATCAGAGAAGGGTTGCACCGCTGGTGCAAAAGCGGCATAGAATTATTTATTCTACAGAGAGGTTACGCCGCTGGCGTAAAAATGCAACGCTGAAATATATTTTAGAAACCTTTCCAACAAGAAATATGATGGATGATGTTCTATTGAAAGTTATATTCGAATTGCAGGGGATGCTGAAATAAATTTACAATGAACTGCTTTTAATTAATTACTAGAATTAGGTATTTCATTTGCAAAGTTTGCAAAAACTCACAGAAAAGCTCAAGCCGCTTGGCTTCGTTATTGAAATAGGACTCCACCCGCTTGTTTCCGAAACTGCTCCGCAATGTTTCGGAATGCCTTCGCATTCGCTCGGCACCCAACCGACTGATGTCCAATTTCAATAACTGTTGGAAGGTGCAAATATTTCCAGCAGAAGTTTGCGAGTTAATCACCAATTTCTAAAAGATCATATCAAAAATATACCATTCTAATTTTAGCGATTATGAAAACCAGTCAAGACATCAAGGCTACACTGCTCTTCACCACCGAAATACAATAGCTAAATTGAAAAACCACGTCGAAAACGCGGTGTAACCGTTTTCGACTGGCTTTTTTTGTTACTTTTTTTTCCACAAAAAAAAGTAAAGAGAGTTCAATCAAAATGCGGTTCGATGCCAACGTCATTTCCATTTTTTCACAGGGGCCGACCTGGTGGTTAATTCAGCATGACAGCACGTATTTAGAGATATTTCTATATAAGTTAATGATTTCACCCTTCACCACCTTAACATCACTCTTTCTTCTTTTTTATAAACCGAATAACACTGCTTGTTTGCTCGGTGCTTTCCAGGTAAGCTTCGTAACGGGTTGTACCAACCATGGCAATCATGAAGGCCGTATTGGGCGGAATAGCTCCAAGATTTTCCGCTACCATAACAAGGTCATTGTTATCAGCAAGTTCACTAACGGGCAGCGTTATAATGTATGGTGTTGCTGCCAGGCGAACATGGGTAAATATCATTGCATTATTCAGGAATAAAGAAATAGAGTCGCCATCTACTTCGGCATTATCATAAAAAGAAAGTTTGATTGAATCACCTTCCAGTACAATCTCTTTTGTCACCATTTTTTTCCTGGATACAAACATTTCATCAATGGTCTCAGGTTTAGGAGGAGCTGCTTTTTGCACAGTCTTAACGGGTGGGGGCAAGGGAATTGGCGCAGGTTGTTTTGGTTGTGGAGCAGGCGCCACTTTTACAGGCCTTATTACAGGTGGGTTGTTGCGGGCAATATCAGGTTGTTTAGGTGCAGGTGTAACGATTTTGCGAATTGGTTGAGGTAGCGGAGTTGCTGGTGCAACAGGTGTACGCCTGTTACTTGCTATGGCTTCAACACTATCAATAATTTTCGGATCATTAGCACCCAGGTTGTAGTTATCCAAAACAAAATCCCATTCATCTTTGTGGGCCGACTGGTCTGTTTTGGTAAGATCAACTTTGCCTGTTTTATTATTGGGCTCGTCCTTTTTTGCGGACTTGCCATTCAGGTACATGCGACCACCGCCGGGGCAATTAAAGTCTGCTACAGCCAGCAGATTATCGCTGTTTTCTTTTAAGCCATTAGCTGTTATCAATGCATCATCCCACCACACAACACTGTTATCCACGGGATCAAAATATCCTTTTATGCTATAGCGTTTGCTTGCACCTGTCAGGCTTGAGTAATAGGAAGTACCTGTCAGGCTATCACCTTTTTGAATAATCTTTAATTCTACCCGCTGGTTGTTTATCCTTCCTTTCCAGTTGCCGGTTATTTGCTGCGCAGATATTGATGAGGATAAAAGAACGCAGGCTATGCAAAGGATGTAGAGTGATGGATGATTTTTCATGGTGTAGCTCATGTGCCATTCAAAATAACGGTTAAACAAAACAGCAACATATATGGGTTTACTTTTTTGCAAGACTTTGTGATATACTCATCAGTCTGACATTAGTTCCCAGGCACTCATATACCCACCGGCTTTTTCAACATACTCAATAAAATCAGCATAAAAAGGAAACTGTGCAATAGTGGCACTGTCGCCAATGACCACTAATTTTTTACGGGCCCGTGTCATGGCTACATTCATTCTGCGTATCTCCGAAAGAAAGCCTATTACATTATCTGCATTGCTGCGTGTAAGGCTTATGTAAACAATATCGCGTTCCTGTCCCTGGAAACTGTCTATTGTATTCACCGTTATGTTTGGTAAAAATGCCTGTAGTTGCGGCTGGCTTAGCACTTGCTCTTTTAACCAGGCTACCTGGTGGCGATAAGGAGATATGATGCCAATAGATGGAGAGATTTCAACTTCACTTTTTGCTATCATCAATTGCAGATGGGCGATAAGATGCTGCAGCATAGCATTCGCTTCTTCGGCGTTGCTAATACCGCCACCTTCTTGTTTTTCTTCGAAACCACAACCTGCCGTGTCAATAAAAACAACCGGTTTATCACCGGCAAACAATGTGTGCTTTGCAACAGCCTCATTTGCTTGCAAGTCGCCACTATAAAATTCATTGCTTGAAAACTGCATGATCTGTTCATGCATCCTGTATTGTTCTGTAAGCATGGTTACGGCTTGCGGGTGCAACGCCACGCATTTTTCCATGAGTGTTTTTGCCAGGCCCTGTTTGGCAGCATCAGCATTTTTTATGGTAGGGGGCAACTGGCAATGATCGCCTGCCATGATCACTTTTTTTGCCTTTAGTATGGGTATCCAACAGGCGGGTTCTAAAGCCTGCGCTGCTTCATCAATCACTACGGTGTCGTATGTAAGATGACGTACACTGTAATGATTAGCACCAACCAGTGTAGCTGTTATTACCTGCGCCCTGTTAAGCACATCGTTGGTAATGTATTGTTCGGTGCGTTCTATTTCAAGACTAATATTTTTTGCTTCAGTAAATAAAGCCTTGCGTTGCTCTCTTTCGCTTTGGCCAAAACTTCTTTTGTACTTATGCGCCATGTCACGGTATTCCCTGGCCTGTTTCTTCAATCTTTTAATTTCTTTAAACTGGGTATGCAGGGCTGTTTTACTATCGAGGGTTAAAGCAAGCTGCTCTTCGTTAACCTTTGCCGGGTTGCCTACTCGTACCACCCGTAATCCCTGAATATGTAATTTTTCTGATACCAAATCAACAGCAGCGTTGCTGGGTGCTACCACCAAAATTGTTTTATGATCTTTTTCGTACAAAGCTTTTATTGCTTTTACTAACGTTGTGGTTTTACCCGTGCCGGGAGGACCATGAACAATAGCCAGCTCGTTAGCTGACAGTATTTGTTTGACAGCTTGTTGTTGTATTTCATTAAGCCCATGAATGTTTATAGGTTTCTCTTCCGTATTGAATGTGGGGCTTCTATCTCCCGTCAAGGTTTTGATGAGGCCTCCTTTTTCTTTACTTTCTAATAATGCTTGTGCATTGCGAAGAGCTTGCTCCATCTCCGCATAACTATTCTCGTCAAACAATGCATCGATACCCAATTTGCCATTACGACTCCAGTCGGGCAATTCATCTACCCGTAACGAAAGTTTAAGCTTGTTGGCGCTTATGTGAGTAATGGTGCCCTGTATACGATCTTCTTTTGAATTGTGGTTGCTGAAGAGCGCCGCCGTCATGCCAAATCGAAGCTGGTGGTTGATATCCTGGTGCGTGGTACGTTCAACCTCAAGCGTTAGGTAATCGCCGCGGCCAATCTCTGTATCACGTATGGCAATGGGATACCATGTCAGGCCATTTTCGCGGCGGGTTGTTACCGGCAGTGAAGCAGTTTGTTGTAAAAATGTTTGGCGGTCTGTTTCTTTTTCAAGTTGCAACAAATGCTGTAGTTGCTTAAAGTAATCCATAGGGGCGAAGGTAAATGCCAAATGCAAAATGGCGGTGGTATAGGGAGGAAGGCATAAGGTGGAAGGTCAATTTTTTTTGAACCACGGAGGCCCGGCGGCGGGGAGGTGTATGGAGGAAGAGATCTAATGTTTTTTGAACCACGAAGTCTCAAAGGCACCAAGAGACACAAAGGATTTTACTCTTTAACTTTTAATTTATAGTTGTTTTCTTTCTACTGCCAACCCCTCACCATCGCTTATTGATTGCCAAAAAATCGACAAAAATTTACGGTAGTCTTCACAGCAACTAATTATCAGAGTACGCCTTAAGACTACCGTAAATTGTAAAGAACAACGATCAACCGCCAACCAACAACAGTATTTGATGTTGACTTTTTTCTGTCATCCGTCATCTGTCAACCACCAACTTTTTTTCCCCCTCACTCCATCTCCTTCAACGTCCACGAAGCAGTTCTGCCCTCCGCCTGCTTTCTGATCGCTTTTACATCATCCGGAGTTATAAAGGGGTTGACAGTATCGTTTGGACGGCGGTTATAGTTTACTTTACCAAACTCGTAGCGAACATAATTAGCTATTGAGGCAATCCATTCATCATCATTAGCACCTAATGGCGGCATTACCGAAGGATAGGTTTTGCCATCAATGGGACCAGTTAATCCATGCAATAATATCCTCATCAAATTTTCTTTGCTGCCGGCCAATCTTTTGGTGGCGGCTGTCAGGGGAGGAGCGGGTAATTCTGTTGAACCGGCTACCATCAATCCTTTGCCATTAGCGCCATGGCAGGTAGCACACAACGACGAAAAAGTAGCAGAACCGGCCAGGATACTTTTGCGTTCTTCTGGTTTCATTGAGGCCAAACGGCTTCCATACATAATGATGTCCGTATTCCTGTCCATCGATTTTTTGGATGCGGCAAACATATCATTTCCCGCATTTTTAGTCATCAAACCCTGCACAATATTTTGAGCCTTTTCGTTTTTACTGTTGTACAGCGATAAGAATAATTGCAGCCTCACATCGTAGCTTGAATCGGTGCTTAAACCGGCCAGCCTGTCAAGCATGTCGGCATCATTGTTCTTAATTAAGGGCTCACTTATTGTAACGGCAGCTCTTCTAATATGGCTGTCCTCATCTTTCATAGCCGTATATAAAAGGCTCTTATCTATGGCATTCAACCCTTCCAATGTCCATAAGGCATGCAACCGGGCAATGGAAGATGGCTTATGATCCAGCGTTCCGTTTTGCCCTTGTACCATTTGTTTTAAGGCTGGTATAACCGATTTGTCGCCCAATACTACCAATTGCTTTTGGGCGTTGTCGCGCCACCAACCATTGGCATGATCCAGGTATTTTATAAGTTGTGCCGGCGTTTCATTCAGCATGTTTGGTTTTGGTTGTGGCGTAAAACCATCATGTACTAAACGGTATATCCGTCCATGCCCCGTATGATTAGCCATCCCCAGTTTGTCAATTTCGGTGCGTAAATAGCTGCCGGGTTTTGTCCAGTTGCCTTGTTGAATAATGCCGCGATGCATGTCAACAATATACATATTGCCATCTGGTCCGGTATAGGTATTAATGGGTCGGAAATTC
>JBBQVY010000263.1:0-6376 GCA_038211085.1 Chitinophagales bacterium
ATAGTACCTGGGCTGCACCCTGGGCTATGGTGTTTCGGCCCATCAGGCCTTTCTTTTTGCTCAAAAGTTGGGATAAACAAAGAGGCTCTTCCACGCAAGTGAAAGAGCCTCTTTAACTTTTAAAACGATTACTTAAAATCAGCAGCCGTTACGCCTTCGTTCAATTTTATATCAGTCACTTTCATTTCAAAATTTTGCTCCTGCCCATTGGCAGAAACTGAAATTTGTTGTGTGTATGGAAACATAACATTGCCCACTTTTTTGTAATCGGCAAAAGTTATAGTGTTGGAGATGGTCATATTGTTGGCCTGAACATCTTTAACAACCCTAACTAAAAGGTGCGACTGAATGTCGTAATATTCAACCTGGCTTTTACCACCGGGCAAGGTGACATCCAATTTATAAGCATCTTTACCTTCTACTTTTTCAGTTCCCGCAACCTTTAATTTGTAGTTACCTGTCAAGTAATCTATTTGTTCAAAAATTGAAGTCTGTGCTTTCTTTTCATCAATTTCTTCTTTGGTCATTTCCTTCTTCTGGCCCATTTGCTCCTGGTACCCGGTAGTGCCATCAAACAAATTCTTGTTTACAATATTCCCTCCCATTTTCACTGTGGTCACCTCCATGTTAGGAAACATTTTTTTCTCCTGTACGTCAAGGGTCATTCCCTGCATACTCATACCCAGGTTAGCAACCATGCTCTTCACCTTTTGCAATTCTTCGGTACCACCTAATGCTTTCAGGTAATCGGATATTACAGTTTTTGCATCTACTGATGGAGCAATTGTACCTGAAGTAGCTGCAGATACCGGTTGCGCATATTTATCAAACATGTTAACAGTATAGCCCAGTTTTTTCAGGCCTTCTGAAACTTCAGAAGCTTTACCTGTTACCACTATGCGGGTATTGTTACGATTGAAATATTTGTTGGCTACTCTTTGAATATCATCTGCAGTAACCGCATTTATTTTTTGAAGGTAGGTGCGGTAAAAATCTTTAGGCAAATTGTTGATGATGATGTTGCTGGCGTAGGTAGCAACCCTTGCAGGGTTTTCAAGACCCAGGGCAAAATCACCATTGTATTTTGCCTTAACCAAATTCAGTTCTTCATCGGTTACTTTATTAGTTCTAAGATTATTGATCTCATTTAAAAACTCAACAATAGCACTGTCTGTTTTTGCATTGCGTACAGCGGCAGAAGCTGTAAACTGGGTTTGAAAACGGCCAGAGCCAATACTTGAATAAGCTCCGTATGTAAAGCCATGTTTTTCCCTCAGGTTCATAAACAACTTACTTTCAGAACCGCCACCCAACACCTGGTTAGCCAGTAACACCGGAAAATAATCGGGGTTACCCATAGGCAGGGTAACAAGGTTGGTAACTCTTATTTCGCTTTGAACTGCATTAGGCATGTCTATCAGGTCTACCTCAGTGGCAGTTGGGTTAGCAACCATAGGAATTGTCTCCAACGAAAGCGGAGCGCCTTTCCACGTTGCGAAAGCTTTGGTAGCCAAAGCCTGTGCTTTAGCAGGAGTAATATCACCAACAAAAGTCAGGTAACCTCTTGAAGGGGTAATGTATTTTTGATAAGCCTGTTTAACATCGTTCAGGGTTAAGCTGTTGATGCTGGCTTCTGTCTGAAACTCTCCTGCAGGATGGTTTAAACCGAAAGCCAGTGCAGGTGTAACACGTCCGGCTACTGCTGTAACACTTTTCTCCTCAGACTTAAGTCCTGTAATAATTTGGCTTTTTAATTTGTCAAACGATTCTTGTTTAAAAGATGGCTTCTTTAATGCTTCGGCCATAAGATAAAAGGCGCTATCGAAATAACGGGTAAGTGCTCCAACAGAACCTCCATTTGAAGTAAGGTTAACATTGGCACCCATGCGGTCAACAGCCTCGTCAAAAGCAGCTTTTGAGCGTACCAGGGTACCTTCTTCAAGCATAGCACCAGTTATATCTAATAGGCCGGCTTTTTTGCCTTCGGTTACTGGACCTGCATCAATAGAATAGCTGGCGGTAACTCTGGGTAATTTGTGATTTTCAACCACCAACACGGTAATGCCATTTGGTAGTTTGGTTATAACCGGGTCGTTTATTTTGATGATGGGAGCAGGGCCCGGCTTTGGTGGCTTTGTCCTGTCAATTTGTGCAAAGCTGTTTTGATACAGCAGGGCTATAGTTAGTATTAAAATTAGTTTGCGCATGTGTATTTAAAATTTTTATGGTATTTGTAAAAACTACTTGGTAGCAGGCAGGTAATAAAGAACGACCCGCTTATTTACGTCAAGATATTTTCTTGCAGCTTCCCGTATGTCTTCTCTTGTAATGGCTTTTATTTCGGTTAACTCGTTATTAATGTTGCCTGTGTTTTTATTGTAAAACGTATAACCATTTGCCAGGTTTTCGGCTACGCCTAAAACCCGCGAATTGGTAGTGACATAACTATTTTCAAACTGGTTGATCAGCTTTTGATAATCTTCTGTGCTGATCAGGTTTTTTTGCAGCAGGGCAATCTCATCATCAATGTCTTTTAATAAGGTGTTGAGAGGAGTATTGTTATTAGGCAACGCATAGGTAATGTAAGCTCCATAGTCTTCAAGAGAATAATTGAGGGCACCTACCTGTAATGCATTCTTTTTTTCATCCACCATTTTCTTGTACAGCCTTGAACTTGCACCTTGCGAAAGAATCTGCGATATAAGACCCATCACCCTTGCATCTTTACTGGTAAAGCCGGGTACCCTGTAAGCCGTCATGATAGCGGGTATTTGAATGTTTGGATCGTAAGCAGTATCTACAATCGCATGCGTCATAGGTGTTTCTTCCTGCTTAACATATTTTACCGGGGCACCTTTTGGCACATCTGAAAAATATTGACCAACAAGTGTCTTTGTTTTCTCAATATCAATATCACCGGCTATGGTTAGCGCAGCATTGTTGGGAACATAATATTTTTTAAAGAAGTTCCTGAATTCTTCAAGGCGGGCTGCATCTAAATCCTGCATGGAGCCAATGGGCTGCCACTTGTAGGGGTGATTTACAAAAAGCCTTTTAAAAATCTCACCTGCAAACTGGGCATATGGCTGGTTGTCAATTCTTAAACGCTTCTCTTCTTTCACCACCTCGTTTTGAGTTTTAACTCCTATTTCATTTATAACGGGGTGCATCATCCGCTCACTTTCAAGCCAAAGGCCAAGCTCTAACTGGTTTGATGGAAAAACTTCGTAGTAAAAGGTACGGTCCTGGGAAGTGTTTGCATTGTTTTGGCCACCGTTTGCAGACACCACTTTCATAAACTCGCCCCGCTTTATATTGTCGGTTCCTTCAAACAACAAGTGTTCGAAAAAGTGGGCAAATCCAGTACGGCCGGTATCCTCGTTTTTTGAGCCCACATGATACATTACAGATACGGCCACAACGGGGGCAGATTTATCCTGGTGTAAAATCACGTGCAATCCATTATCAAGATCGAACTCGGTAAAATTTACTTTTTGAGCCTGCACAGCGGATACACTTACAACCGCTGCAATCAAACCCAAAAGTTGATTTCGTTTTATCATATTACATTTTTGTGTTTAAGAATGGATAAAAATATTGAGAAATTGACCCCCATACCGTATTTGCACAGTAAATTTTTGATAAAAGGCAAACCAACATGAGCATTGGTTAGTCACCAAAAAAAACAGCAAACCCAGATAGGTTTGCTGTTGTATAACTGTAAGGGTTAAGAATTGTTCTACAGCCCCGGGTATATTCCTTTATCTTTTTTGAACTTTGTAAGTAATTGCTTCCGTACCGTCATTTACCTGCACCAGGTATAACCCTGCCGGGTAAGTTGACATATCTATTTGAGTACTACCACTTACTTTCATTTGTTTTAGTTGCTGACCAAAGCTGTTAAGCAATTTAATGGTTGAAGATTTGCCATCCGGTCTCCTGATCTTAACATTCAAAAGGCTCTTAACCGGGTTTGGATACAGTGTTACTTCAGTGGTTTTGTTTACCGTGATCAATCTTGTAGCCGAATATTTCACCATGCCATCAGCATCTGTCATTTTAAGGCGGTAGTAGTTTTTGCCTTCCGCAACATCGTGGTGTAAAAACTGGTAATTATTATTTACACCAGTGGTCTTTGCACTCAAAGTGCCAATAGTCGTAAACTGATCCCCTGATGTACTGTGTTCAACCTGGTAATTTTTTATATTCTTTTCATTGGCAACCGACCAATTGGTTAACACATTATTTTGCTGCAATTCGGCAGTAAAACTAAGCAGGTTAACTGGCAATGTTTGTGCTCCCTGTATGTATACCCGCTTATACATAAAGTTGTTAAAGCTGAATTGTTCAGGCTGGTCCTTATCAGGGTTAACTTCCAAATAAACATTGTAGTAGCCCGCCAGTCCGCTTGCATTAATAATTGCTTTAGCGTGCAGGGTATCTCCAGCCGCAAGGGGCCTTGTTTTCTCCTGGTTAAACTTAATGCTGTTATTAGCTGTGTCGTAAAGAATTACTCTTAATGCAAGGCTATCAAAATTAGCAACCGAAGCATTTTTAAATGCTACCTGTACCTCGTAGTTATTAACGTTATTTCCGCTGCCCGCCAACAAACGTAATGTGTCAGGAAAATCTAAATATAGATTTGGAGCAAGTCCACCTTCAGGGGCAGCATCGTACTCAACCCTGTAATAGCTAAGCTGGTAAGGCGTTGCAGTAAGATTATCTTTTGTTTCCAGGGATAATTTAAGATAACGGTACTCCGATGCATTAATTGAACTGATGTCAAAGTCCTGCTCATTTTCACCCAGCTTATACAGCAAAGTGTCGTCACCGTTACGATTAATGCCGATTACTTTTAAACTATCTGTATCGTTACCGGTTTCAATATTGCTTCCTGCCCATTTAACTTTCTTCCATGCTTTAGCTGGGCCGTAATTAACCGAGGTAATTTGGCCGCTGGTATCAGGACTGTAACAGTTTACATCAAGATTTATTCGGTCGTTTACCCCATCGCTCATCGCATAGCGGGGTACAAAAGTGGTATCACCTTTTTTATATACAAAAGAAAAGGTTCTTGCTCTTGTAAATGAATCGACGATTGCAAATCCGGCAGTTTTTAAACGATGATAAATGCTGTTGCCTTTTCCATAAACAGCCGTATCAGCTTTCCATGCACCCACATAAGAATTAATGTTATTATCGGGGCTGCTTATCGTTCTTACAATTACATAATATCCTTTTGGTATTAAGTCCATTAGTTGCATTGCCTTGCGGCGATTGGCACTATCAGTGGTTTTGTATTCAAAATTATATTGCCTGTTTAAAGCACAATCCGATGGGCCGCTGCCATATAATCCTGCACCTGTAGTAGTTACATTTTTCCAGGGTTCAAAAGTTATGGGATTGATTACGTTGAACTGGAATACCGGTCCATCGCATGCGCTGGCAATGATCTGGTTTCCATTAATTGACACACTAAAGTGAGAATCTTCTAAACCACTGGTTGGGTATATTGAGTTGACAATAAAGAGGTTATTGGTTCGGTTTGCAAACTTGAATTTTCTATCTGCTGAATCAAGAATTACATCTTTAAGATTAGCAGAAGCATGTTGATAATAGTGCGATTGTTCAAATCCCAGGGATGATCCTTCCTGATATTTAAACGAAGCAACACGCCATGGCATAACGTCAATAACAGGAGATACCCTCCAGTAATAAACAGTGTTGTTTACCAGGGTCATTGACGGATCAAAAACAATTACGCCGCCTGTTTTATTGGTAAGGGTTACACTCTTTTTAAGACTTGAATTGAAGAGGGCAGTTGTATCAATTTCCATTGTATAATCAATGGCGTTGCGTAAGGGATTAACTGTTGAACCCTGGAACTTAAAGTTGGAGGTATTAACTATGGCATTGTTATATGGAAAGATGGGCCTGATTTCATCTTCGGAGATTACAATGGTTTTTGAAGCCGTATTGTTTGTTTTGGTAATTTCAGTTAGCTGGTTGGCTTCATCTATAATGGCTACCAGCGTGTTGATGCCTTTGTTGATGATGCCGCGAACTTGTACCGAAGTAGTAACAGAATCATTAAGACTTAATGGCGCCAGTCTTTTTGAAATAATGGTGCTTGTTTCTCCCGAAGGGGTAATTCTTTTTAGCGTAAAGCCAACAGAATCTTTTGTGGATCTGCCCAGGTTGTACACTTTTACTTTAACTGAGAAAGAAGAATCAGCAACTGAAATAAACGAAGGGCTTACTTCAATTTCAGGCGCTCCAACGGCATAGTCAGGAATGCTGGAAGAATTCATTTTAACAGCAGGATCACCATTAAGCGAATATTGCTCTGCATGCACCCTGCTAAAGAAATCCGGCG
>JBBQVY010000264.1:0-6366 GCA_038211085.1 Chitinophagales bacterium
CCTGGTATGGGTATTCACGAAATGGGAACAGCACGTATGGGAGCGGATCCAAAAACATCTGTAGTTAATAAAAACAACCAGGTTTGGGATGCGCAAAACGTATTTGTAACAGATGGTTCTTTTATGACATCAGCCTCTTGCGTTAACCCCTCTCTTACTTATATGGCTATGACGGCACGTGCTGTTGACTATGCGGTTAATGAGCTTAAAAAACAAAACCTGTAATTTAATTTATAACGTAAAATTGAAAGCTATCATATGAATAATAATGAAATAATCCAGGATCCTTCGAACAATTCGCGTCGCGGATTTATAAAAAATTCGGCCATTGCAGCAGCGGGTTTTATCATACTACCCAGGCATGTTATTGGTGGTAAAGGGTACATTGCTCCAAGTGACAGGCTTGTTGTAGCAGGCATAGGAGTAGGGGGTAAAGGACAAAGTGATATTGCCATGTTTGCCAAAAGTGGTAAAGCCGATATTGCCTATTTGTGCGATGTTGATGACAGGCGTGCAGCGACTTCTGTTAAGAATTTTCCGAGGGCAAAATATTACAAGGACTGGCGTGAAATGCTAGATAAGGAATCTAAGAATTTTGATGCAGTATCTGTTTCAACACCCGATCATAACCATGCAGCCGCAGGCCTTTCAGCTATGCAGTTAGGCAAGCACGTGTACATACAAAAGCCTTTAACACACGACGTGTACGAGGCCCGCATTTTAACTGAAGCAGCTAAAAAATACAAAGTAGTTACGCAAATGGGTAACCAGGGTGCTTCAGGCGATGGCGTTCGTCAATTAATGGAATGGTACAATGCCGGATCTATTGGCAATGTGCACACAGTATATGTATGGACGAACAGGCCGGTGTGGCCACAGGGAATTCCATGGCCTACACAAGCAGCCGAAATACCAAAAGAACTGGACTGGGACCTTTGGTTAGGAACAGCTCCCAAAAAGAATTTTGTTGACAAGCTGGTACCATTTAACTGGCGGGGCTGGTGGGATTATGGTACCGGCGCCCTGGGCGATATGGGTTGCCACCTTATAGAGCCGGCATTCAGGGTGTTGGATTTACAATACATCAGCGATGTACAGGCCAGTGCCGGCAGTGTATATGTAGATGAGTTTAAGAGAGGGTATTTTCCTGATAGCTGTCCTCCATCAAGCCATGTAACTATGAATTTTCCCAGGACTTCAAAAACAAAGGGACCTGTTAAACTACATTGGATGGACGGTGGTATTCAACCAGATCGTCCCGAAGAATTAGGTCCAAACGATCGTTTTGGGGATAATGGAAACGGAGTGTTATTTATCGGCACCAAAGGAAAAATGATGTGTAGTACTTATGGAGCTGATCCTTTATTGTTGCCTTTATCGCGTAACAAAGAGGTAAAGGTTAAGCAGACCATTGCAAGGGTACCAGACGGGGCAAATGGTCATTATGCCCAGTGGGTTGAAGGTTGTATTGCAGGCTATGGCAATAAAGAACTGAGTTCACCTTTTGAAATAGCCGGGCCGTTAACGGAGGCTTTGCTAATGGCAAATCTTGCTTTACGTGCACAGGATATTCAAAAACCAAGGGCTGATGGAAAGGGCATTGATTACCCGGGTAGAAATGTGAGCCTTGTATGGGATGAAAAGAACATGAAGGTTACTAACCTTGACGAAGTAAACCAGTTTGTTAAACGTACTTACCGCGAAGGATTTAAGGTAGGACCATTAGGTTGATTATAATTTAATCAAAACATTTTTCAATCTTTTAAAATCTTTATAAATGAATCGTAGAGAAGCTGTACAAAGCCTTACCCTTTTATTCGGGGGAAGTTTAATTGGAGGTTCTGCATTTTTAACAGGCTGTAAAACCAGCACTGGCGATAGCATGGTCTTTTCGCCTGAAGATATTGCCTACCTGAATGAAGTAGCAGAAACTATTATACCGGCTACTGATACACCCGGTGCCAAAGCCGCCAATGTGGGCCAGTTTATGACGGTAATGGTAAATGATTGCTATACCGAAGCCGACCAGAAAATATTTCATGCGGGCATGAAAAAGCTGGACGATGAAGCCGATAAAACCTATAAATCAGGTTTTATGAAATTGGATGCAGCCAAGCGTTCTGAACTTTTAACCAAGCTGGATAAGGAACAGAAAACTTATGCAAAAGGAAAGAAGAAGGAAGATCCCAATCATTATTTTACAATGCTTAAGCAACTAACCCTGCTGGGATATTTCACTTCGGAAATCGGAAGCAAACAAGCCCGCCGTTATATTGAAACACCGGGCCGTTACGAATCCTGTGTGCCATATACAAAGGGACAAAAAGCCTGGGCCTAACATTATTCAAACTACAAAGTCATGTCATATAACAGACGATCGTTTTTAAAAGTTTCCGCAGCTCTGGGAAGTGGTTATTTGCTTATGCAGGCAACTGGTTGCCATGCATCTTCAAAAATGTCGGGTAAAGACAAACCATTCGGCTTGCAGTTGTATACCCTTCGCGATGATATGGCTAAGGACCCTAAAGGAACCCTAAAGAAAGTAGCAGAATTTGGTTACAAACAAATCGAAAGTTTTGAAGGTGCCAACGGTATGTTTTTTGGTATGGGGAACAAAGGTTTTAAGCAATACATGGACGATCTGGGGATGACCATTGTAACCAGCCATTGCAACATCAACAAAGATTTTGAGAAGAAAGCAGCCGAGGCTTCTGAAATAGGAATGAAGTACCTGATTTGCCCAAGTAATGGCGACCAAAAAACAGTGGAAGGCTATAAAAAAGCAGCAGCATTATTTAATGAGAAAGGAGCCATTTGCAAAAAAGCCGGTCTGCGCTTTGCCTATCACAATCACGAGTACGAGTTTAAAAAAGTAGATAATCAATTTCCCCTGGAGTTGATGATACAAAATACAGACAAAGACCTCGTTGATTATGAAATGGATATTTATTGGGTGGTTACCGCAGGTGAAGATCCAATTGAATGGATGAACAAATATCCATCCCGTTTTAAATTGTATCATGTTAAAGACCGTAAGAAAGATATCCCGAATACAACAAGGGCAGCTTTTACAACTTTGGGTGACGGCAAGATTGATTTTTTTGACATAGCCAAACTGGCCGAAAAACATGGTCACCCATACTACTTTGTAGAACAAGACCAGTCTGATACATCGGCATTGGATGCGGTTCAAAAAAATGCACGGTATTTAAAGGAAGTGCTATTGCCCAAGTTATAATGGATGATTACTTATTTAAAAAGGGATAAAGAGGGTTAAGCTTCTTTATCCCTTTCTTGTTTTAATAACTTACTTATTTTTGGCTCCACATGTCTACCCGTTTCAATTATCTAATTATTTGTTTACTGATCGCGGCATGTTCTACGCCTAAAAAATCTATGGTACAACAATCAAATGGTCAAAGCAATGTGCTGGATAGTTTGTTGAAGAGTCACCCGGAATTTTTTGCTTCCATTTTAAAAAATAAACAAGACCTGAATGTGCAGGTTATTTATACGCAGATCAACCGCGATGCAAACAATCGTCCTTCGTTTAAAGATTATGCATTTAATGTAGATGAATCAAACTATTTCTACCCGGCCAGTACCGTTAAAATGCCCATTTCTTTATTGGCTTTGCAAAAGCTAAACGAATTAAATATAAAAGAACTTGATCGTAAAACATCCATGATAACCGACAGCTCTTTCCCTGGCGAACAAAAAGTGTTTATCGATCCGCTGGCTGCGGATGCAAGCCCCTGCATTGAACAATACATCAAAGAAATATTTTTACTCAGCGATAATAATGCATTCAACAGATTGTACGAGTTTTTGGGCCAGGAATACATCAATACCCAATTGCACAACAAGGGCTATAACAATGCTGAGATACTGCACCGTTTAAGCGTGCCGCTATCTGAAGAGCAAAACCGCCATACCAATGCGGTAGCGTTTTATGATACTGCTTCAAACATTATTTACCAGCAAGGTGCCCAATACAATAAGAAGACATACAGTAATAAAGACATCCGCCAGGGCAAGGGATATTACAAAAATGGAGCACTTGTAAAAGAACCTTTCGACTTCTCTAAAAAAAACCGGCTTACTTTACCTGAACTGCATGCAGTCTTACGTTCCGTCATTTTTCCTGAAAGCGTTTCTGTAAAGCAGCGGTTTAATTTATCAGAAGCTGATTATAATTTTTTGTATAAAAGTATGAGCACCCTGCCCCGCGAAAGCAAATCACCCGTTTACGACACGGCTGATTATTGGGATGCCTACGTAAAGTATTTATTGTATGGGTCAGAGAAGGGTACGTTGCCTGATCACATCCGCATATTTAATAAGGTGGGAGATGCCTATGGCTTTCTTACAGATGTAGCTTACATCGTTGACATTAAAAGCAACACAGAGTTCATGCTGAGTGCAACCATTTTGTGCAACAGCGATGGCATTTTTAATGATGATCATTATGATTACGAGGAGGTTGGTTTTCCTTTTATGAAACATCTTGGTGAAGTGATTTATCAATACGAATTGAACAGAAAAAAAACGTATTTACCAGACCTGGGTAAGTTTAAATTTGACTATAATGATTGAGCAGTTTAACAAGAGGAGGTGTATTTGTAATGTCAAATTTGGTTTTGTAATGCTCTTTTTATGGGTGTTAATAGGTTGTACTAAAGATCCCGGTATTGAAGAGACGGGTGTTCAATTGAGGTTCATAAATGCCTCCCCCGATGCAGCCGGAGTTCAATTTAGTTTAAACGGGAAAAAGGCATTTACACCTGCCCTGTCTTATGGGGACACTACCACCTACCTTGCTTTTACCGGCGGTACGTATAATTTAACTTCGGATCTGGGTATCAAAACCGTGGTAAATACCGTGGTTGATTTTATACCGAGAAAAAACTACTCCCTCTTTATCGTTGATTCTGCCAACAAAGCAAGGCTGGCAGTTTTTAAAGATGATATTGATGGTTTGTCAGCACCGCTTCGTGTGAATATGCGTTTTTTAAACCTCATTCCAAATGCACCTACGCTTGGCCTGGTAGGCATAACTGCAAACGATACCATTGCACTTTCTCCCGGTAAAAATTTTATTACGGGCACCACAACAAACGACTCAAAGTTTGAAACACTTCCCTCTGATGTATATGAATTATTGGTTGTTACCTCAACTGCCATCGTAGCCCGTGTACCTGCCCGGGCGTTTACAAGTGGAAAATACTTCACTGTCTATGCCCGTGGATTTATTAAAGGAACATCAGCACAGGCTCCTGCTATTGGCATTCTTCTGCATAATTAAAAGTGTTTTCTGCCTGTATTTTTGGTATAACCGTATCCTTGGGTGCATCCCAAATTGTCGCTGTTGGTCAGGCGACCAACAGCGGCACAGCAGGCCGTTGGAGGTCGCCTGACCGCCAACTGGTCCCCATTGAGGTGCGACAATTTGGGATGCACCCGTATCCATTTTATACTCTAATGCTCATCAATATTTTATTACATTTGCGCCCACAAAAAGTACCATTCAATCATGCAATTATCTTCTCTACTTACCAGGTTTAGTGAGCCCGAAACTTTAAAAATGGCTAAACTTGGTCGCGAACTCAGGGCTAAAGGTGTTGATGTTATTGACCTAAGCCTGGGAGAACCCGATTTTGACACGCCAGAACATATTAAAGAGGCTGCAATTAAAGCCATTCACGATAACTGGAGCCATTATACTCCGGTAGCAGGTTTTGCCGATTTAAGAGAGGCAGTTTGTACCAAGCTAAAACGAGATAACAATCTTGATTATAAGCCCGAAAATATTGTAACATCAACCGGTGCCAAACAAAGCCTTGCAAACATTATACTGGCCGTAGTTGATAAGGATGATGAAGTAATTATTCCAACTCCTTATTGGGTTACCTATTCTGAGCTTGTAAAAATTGCCGGTGGTAAAGTGGTTGAAATAAGGAGTAAGGTTGAAGATAATTTTAAGATATCACCTGCACAGTTGGAGGCTGCTATAACCGACAGAACAAGGTTGTTCATGTTCTCTTCACCCTGCAATCCATCAGGAGCCGTGTATAGCAAAGAAGAGTTGGCAGGTTTAGCAGAAGTATTTAAAAAATATCCTGAGATATATATTCTTTCTGATGAAATTTATGAATATATAAATTTTGTAGGCAAGCACGAAAGTATTGCCCAGTTTGAAGATATAAAGGACCGCGTTATTTTAGTGAATGGTTTAAGCAAAGGTTTTGCTATGACCGGATGGCGCCTGGGATATATTGCTGCAAGTGTGGAAGTAGCAAAAGCCTGCGAAAAATTACAGGGACAATTTACCAGCGGTACTTGTTCTATCACTCAAAAGGCAGGTGT
>JBBQVY010000265.1:0-6349 GCA_038211085.1 Chitinophagales bacterium
AGTGGTATCGAAATAATCTCCATGTTATCATGCGGATGTTTTCCAAAGCCTGTTCCTCCTTTTATAGTATCATCGTTCATCACACGCAATGCTCCAAAATTTGTTTTAGCAGTATCGTAGTAATTGCCGAAACTAAAAGAGTGGTAGCTGTTTAGCCAGCCAAAATTTACTTTCTTTCTATCTGCTCCCAAGTGTAATATAGTTTTCATGTCAACTGTTATTTAAGTGTATATACATGTATTTATTCAAAAAAAGGTCCTATTCTTTTTCCCTCATTTTTTCTAACAAGCTGTTAAGTTGCAAAGCTTCTTCGTCGGTTAACGAAACGGTCTTACCAAATACCGGGTTCATTTTTTTTGAAACCAGCTCAAGCGTTTTAATACCAGACTTTGTTATAGTAATCACAGTTTCTCTTTTATCAATAAGTGAGGTAGAGCGTTCTGCAAATTTTTTAAGCTCAAGCCGGTCAATTATGCGGGGTACATTGGAACTCTTCTCTATCATACGGTTTCCAATATCTCGTACACACATAAGCTCAGGATACTTGCCTTTTAAAATTCGTAAAACATTGTACTGCTCATGCGTAAGTCCAAATTCTTTCAACTCTTTACTAACGATTGTTTTTAGCCACCATGCGGTGTATAAAACATTTAAACCTGCTTTCTGCACCTGCGTTTCAAATTTCTCACTTTGTATAGCTTGTTCTAATTTCACAACACAAATGTATGTATATACATCTAATTTAAAAAACTTTCTTTTCCCGGTTTAAAAACATTGATGTTGCTTTAACAATTTACCTCGCAAATGAGGGCTTACAGGTTAAATGCGGGTGTGCCACGTATTTTTGCATATTCATAGGATTACTGCTAAATAACATTTCATGTTTTCTCTTACCAAATCATCAGGCTTATTATCGAAAGCATTTAAAGAACTGAAAAAAAATGATCCTTTGAGGCTGGCAGGTGCAACTGCTTTTTTTACCACGTTTGCGCTTCCCCCAATATTGATTATCCTGCTACAATTATTCGGTTCTATTTTTCCAATAGAAAATTTGGGTGATCGTTTTTTTATTAGGTTGGGTGAAGTATTAGGCCAGGAAAGCACGGATCAACTTCGCCAAACTTTTCGTGGTTTTAAAGCACAGGCTAGCAACTGGTACATTACGGTTGGTGGTTTAATTTTCCTGATGTTTGTTGCTACCACGTTGTTTAAAGTGATAAAAGATTCACTAAACCAACTTTGGAATATTAAACTGGATAGTGGCCGGGGAATTAAGCTAAAACTTCAGCAACGGATGGTTTCGATGATCATTATTATACTGGCGGGTTTACTATTCATTACCGGAATGGTTGGCGAAGGAGTTCAGGCATTATTCGGAAGGTATCTCGATGATCTTTCACCAGGAACCGGGTCAACAGTTAATAATATTATCAACCTGCTTATTTCCATCATAATTGTTACCACCTGGTTTGTGATACTCTTTAAAGTTTTGCCCGATGGAAAGCCAACATGGAAGGTGGCTTTGGTTGGTGGATTTTTTACTGGCTTATTGTTTACCCTTGGTAAATTTATTATTCGCTCCATGCTTACGCTTGGCAATATCCATAGTGTATTTGGAGCGTCCACCTCAATTGTAATACTGCTGTTATTTGTGTTTTACTCTTCGTTTATATTATACTTTGGGGCATGCTTTACCAAGGTATATGCCCAATCAATAAACTGCCCTATTGAGCCAGCAGAGTATGCTTTTAAGTATGAGTTGGTGGAGAAGAAAGCGGACTAGATAAATCTGATTCAAACTTGATTTATAAGTCATCTGCCTAAAAAGAATAAGGATATTATGCGCCGCTAAAGAGTATTGTTATTAAGGGACGCGGACAATTTCGGCACCAAGCGCCTGTAGCCTTTTGTCTATGTATTGGTATCCCCTGTCTATTTGCTCAATGTTTTGGATAACACTGTTACCTCTGGCACTTAGTGCGGCAATCAACAATGCAACGCCTGCACGTATGTCGGGGCTGCTCATGGTAATACCTCTAAGCGAATGCTTTCGGCCGAGGCCTATAACAGTTGCACGGTGCGGATCGCAAAGAATGATCTGTGCGCCCATCTCCATTATTTTATCTACAAAAAACAAGCGGCTTTCAAACATTTTTTGATGTATCAAAACACTACCGGTGGCTTGTGTAGCAACTACCAGCATGATGCTTAATAAATCGGGGGTAAAGCCAGGCCAGGGATGATCGGATATGGTAAGTACCGAGCCGTCTAAAAAAGTTTGTATCTCGTATTTCTCCTGCGAGGGAATGTAAATGTCATCGCCCCTAAATTCCAGGTGAATGCCCAGTTGCTGAAACTTTTCGGGAATGATACCCAGGTGCACAATTCCTGCATTTTTAATAGTGATTTCGCTTTTGGTCATAGCTGCCAAACCAATAAAACTGCCTACCTCAATCATGTCGGGTAACATGGCATGGGTAGTTCCATGTAGTTCGCTTACACCTTCAATTATTAAAAGGTTACTGGCAACACCGCTTATTTTAGCACCCATACGAATAAGCATGTTACATAACTGTTGTATGTAAGGCTCGCAGGCAGCATTGTAAATTGTGGTGGTACCCTCTGCCATAACCGCTGCCATCACAATGTTTGCGGTACCCGTTACTGAAGGCTCATCCAGCAACATAGTAGCGCCTTTAAGCTGGGTTGTAGTTAACTGGTAATAATGGTGGTTCTCATCAAACTGGAACCTGGCGCCTAATTTTTCGAAACCAATGATATGTGTATCTAATTTTCGGCGGCCAATTTTATCGCCGCCAGGCTTAGGTATGTAAGCTTTTTTAAAACGGGCCAGCATGGGGCCAGCCAACATAACGGAACCACGTAAGCGTCCGCTTTTTTTCCTAAAATCTTCTGAGCTAAGATGATCAACGTTTACGTTGTCTGCCTTGAAGGTGCAGGTATCACGGGATACCCTATCAACCTTGACACCCAATTCGCCCAATAATTCGATCTGAAGATTTACATCAGTAATATCAGGAATGTTACCGATGGTTACTTTTTCGGAGGTTAATAACACGGCTGAAATAATTTGCAGCGCTTCGTTCTTTGCTCCCTGCGGAGTAATCTCTCCCTGTAATTTTTTACCGCCTTTTACTTCAAAACAACTCACAGAAACCTGTTTTTCTTGCCACCAAATTTATTGTTACGGTTGTCCCGGTTGTCGCGGTTGCCGCCGGGGTTATTACCAGGATTGTTACCTGCGTTGCGGTTATCCCTGCTATTGCCATTGCCAGGGCCTGCATTGCGGCTACCGCCACCATCTCTTGCATTGCGTTGGAAGGGTCCGCCAGCATTGCTACTGTTATTGCGCTTAAAGCGGTTGTCACCATAATTGTTTCCACTTCTTGTATCGCGGCCTTCCACAGTTCTATAATGCTTAACAAATGGGGTGCTGTCAAATTCCAGTTTTCCGTCTGTAATAATATTCAGCTCTGCACGTATGCCATCGTCGTGAACAAGCTCCTTGTGCCAGTTACTGTAAGCAAGCTTCATGTAGTATGCAATGGCATTTGCAAAACCCACACGCTTTTCAGGGTTCTCTTCCTTTAAAGCTTTGTTGATTATTATCTCAAGGTTTTTGCCCAAATGCGAGTACCTGGGTTTGCGTTTTGGGTAAGGTAACGGGTCGGGTTTTTGTTTGTACGTTTCGCGGGTTGGTATAGGGTAGGGGCAATCAACATCTAATTTAAAATCGCTCACAAAAAACAGGTGGTCCCAAAGTAAATGCCTGAAATCCTCTACGTTTTTAAGATGAGGGTTTAAAAATCCCATTAGTTCTATCACCACTTGTGCCTGTTGCTGGCGCTTCTCCCTGTCGTCTATCGTTAGCACATGCTCCACCATTCTTTGAATATGCCTTCCATATTCTTTCATAGTTAAATGGTTTCTCTCGGTATTGTATTCCATGTAAAAAAGTTAAGTAGCAAATGTAATAAAGCTTTTGTTTTGAATAGGAATATAATGATTTGCTTAGCAATCAGCTTACAGAATGACTTTCTTCAAATCAACATCTACATTATATCCAACCTCTTTAACAACGTAGATTTTTTAACATTTGGTGTAGGATTGTTGCGGTAAAGTATTGAACCTTACTTTCTTTACCTTCAACCCATAATAATATTTAACCTTCCCAAATATGAAATCAATTGTTGTTGTGCTGTGCCTAATGCTTCTTGTATCGGCCTGTAAACTGAGCAATACAAACCCCGGCAAGACTAATAACAGCGAGTTGGCTGCACTCTTTAACAATTATTGGGAGGGACGCATGAAACTGTTTCCGCTAGAAGCAACAGCTATAGGCGATAATCGTTACAACAACCTGCTGCCTGTAGATTTTACCGATAGTTATCGCGATAGCCTCCGCACTTTCTTCACCCTGTATAAAAACTACATAAGCAAATACGACCGCGAAAACCTGGGCGAAGGAGATAAAATAAGCTTTGACATTTTTAAAAGAGAAATGGATATGAACCTTGAAGGCCTGACCTACAAGGATAACCTGATGCCTGCTAACCAGTTTTATGCATTACCCTTATCGCTTGGGCAACTTGGTAGCGGTTCGGGCAACCAACCTTTTAAAACAGTAAAGGATTATGATGACTGGTTACAGCGTTTACGAGCCTTTGCAGTGTGGACCGATAGTGCGATTGTTTATTTTAGAAAAGGAATAGAAACGGGGAATGTACTGCCTCATTCGCTCGTGTTAAAGATGGTACCCGAAATGCAGGCTATGCAAACAACTGATGCTACGGGCAGCTTATTTTATGGGCCTGTATCAAAAATGCCTTCATCTTTTAGCCAGGCTGAGAAGGATAGGCTGACAACAGCCTTTAAAAATATTATTCAGCAGCAGGTAATACCCTCTTATAAAAAGCTGGGTGATTTTTTACAGAATGAATACCTGCCAAAATCCCGCAATTCCTCTGGAATTTCCGCCTTGCCGGAAGGAACAAAATATTATGACTTCCTAACACGCCTTTTAACTACAACGAATAAGTCTGCCGGCGAAATTTATAACACCGGTTTGAGCGAAGTAGCACGGATAAGACAATTGCAGGACAGTGTAAAAAATGCAGTGGGATTTAAAGGCGACCTACAAGCCTTTTTTGAATTTATGAAAGTTGATAAGCAGTTTATGCCTTATAAAACTCCAGAGCAAATTTTGAAAGCTTTTGACTCAATCCATAAAAGAATTGAACCCAACCTGGCCAAAATGTTTAATCATGTGCCTAAGACAGGTTTTGAAATAAGACAGACCGAAGCTTTTAGGGCCGAAAGTGCCAGCGCTGAATACAACCCCGGCTCACCTGATGGAAGCAGGCCGGGAATATTTTACGTACCCATTTTAGATGCCACCAAATTCAATAGCACCTCGGGTATGGAGTCGTTGTTTTTGCATGAAGCTATACCGGGGCATCATTACCAGATATCGCTGCAACAAGAGGACACAACCCTGCCAAAGTTTAGAAGGTTTGGAGGTAACAATGCCTATATTGAAGGATGGGCTTTGTATTGTGAAAGCCTGGGTAAAGAGTTGGGTTTGTATACAGACCCTTACCAGTATATGGCTGCTTTGGGCGATGAAATTCACCGGGCAATCCGTTTGGTGGTGGACGTAGCCATACATACCAAAGGCATGACAAGAGAAGCAGCCATTAAGTATATGATGGAGAACGAAGCTGCCAATGAGCAATATGCTACCATGGAAATTGAAAGATACATGGCCATTCCCGGGCAGGCGCTGGGCTATAAAATAGGGGCTTTAAAAATTAAGGAGCTTAGAGAAAAATACACACAGATGTTAGGCGATAAGTTCAACATTGCCTCTTTTCACGATGAGATTTTAAAAGATGGCGCCATGCCTTTAGATGTACTGGAACATAAAATGGATAGCTGGGCGGAGGGGAGAAAGTAAGTCATTAGTCATTAGTCAATAGTCCATGGTTAGTAGGTCAATGGGGCAAAAGGTCAATGTGTCAGTAGTTCAATGGGGCAGTGGTTATTCGTGAAAGAGGAGTGCTAGTGGTGAGTTTTGAAATGTCAGTATAGGTTGGAGATAGTAGGGAAGCGTTCTCCCTAACTTTGCGGCCATGCGTATAGCGGTTAATACACGTTTTATTGTACCAGGGCAATTGGAAGGATATGGATATTTTACCCGTGAAGTTTTTTTTCTGTTGGCGAATAACCATCCTAAACACGAGTTTATTTTTTTCTTTGACCGCCCTTTTGAGGCTACGCTGGAATTTCCAAATAATGTTACACCGGTTGTGGTTTCGCCCAAAGCAAG
>JBBQVY010000266.1:0-6273 GCA_038211085.1 Chitinophagales bacterium
TTTCCAGCTCTACCCTGAATTTTGCTAAAGAGATATTAACCACATAGAAAAACAAGAGTCTTTCACAGAGGACACAAAGATTTACCTCTGGCTTTTCTCTGTGCTTCTTTCTTCGTGTACTCTGTGGTTACCTTTTTTGACATTAGTTTGATGAGTACACACCCTATGTACAAGAGTGCGACCCCGCAAGTTTGACGGGGCAGGCAGCAAGCAAAGCAACATTAATAGTTATTGCCCGGCCCAACCTATTTCTTTATCTCTTTCAACATTTCTTTTACCGCGGCTTCTATTTGCGGATCGCGGCCATTTAAAAAATCTTCATAAGGCAACGGCACCCTGATATCGGGTTCTACCTGCAGGTTTTCGGTAGGCCTGTTTTCTTTGCCAATGGTACCAATCATAGGTATACCAAAAACAATTGTCGGATCAATTTGTGTCTCCCACCAAACGGCCGTTCCTGTACCAGCAACCGGCATGCCTATTAGTTTACCAATACCGTTTTGTTTGTAGATATAAGGGAAGATGAATGCATCACTATAATTGCTTTCGCTCATTACCACACAACTTGGTTTTGACCATCGGTTTAGCGGCTCGCCCCCTTTTAGCAAATTGCCCTGCGGTGCAAAAGTTAGGTATTGCTTACCGCTCAAGAAGGTGTTCAGGTCGTCGTGCAACCAGCCGCCACCATTAAAACGGGTATCTACAATCAGTGCTTCTTTGTCAAGGTTCTTGCCCATGGTTTCGTCGAACACCTTTCTAAAACTGGCGTCATTCATGCCCTGTACATGCACATAGCCCACTTTGCCACCGCTTAATTTTTCAACCATGTCATACATGTTGTTAACCCAGCGCCGGTACATTAAAGGCGTTTCTTCAGCAACTGAGATGGGTTTTATCCGCTCATCAAAGCGTGTATTGTTTGCGGGGTCAAACAGGCTGAGCAAAGTATTTTTATCCACCTTGCGATTAAGCAAACCTGCCCAATCCGTGCCATCGGTTAAGTCTTCACCATCAATTTTTTCCAGTACCTGCCCTCCATGTATTTTGCTTCCGGACTTGTCTGCAGGGCCGCCGGCAATTACTTCCGTAATCTTTATGCCTTTGCCTTTATACGTTTCATCGTATAAAAGTCCAAGTGATGCTGTTGCATCCGGCGAAGACATGCGGGGCGAATAACGACCTCCGGTGTGCGAGGCATTCAACTCACCCAGCATTTCGCTCAACAACTCCTGGAAATCGTAATTGTTGCTAATGTGTGGTAGAAAACGGGCATAGGCTTGCTTATACATCTTCCAGTCAACGCCCTGCAATTTGGGATCATAAAACTTTTTTTCTACCTGCCGCCAGGCATGGTCAAAAATGTATTGACGTTCTGCATCAGCATTTAATACCATTTCGCCGTTAATACCAATCGGGGTAATCTTACCGCTTTCTGCATCAACTTTTACCAGGCTGCCCTTATTACTTACCAACAGGTTTTTGCCATCTTTACTCAACTCTAATCCACTGGGTGTACCGCCTAATTTGGCTAAAATTTTAGTGTCGTTGGTACGTGGGTCGGTCACCCATAAATCGTATCCTTTTTCAAAAGATGCCAGGTAATACAGCTTACTGGCATCGTCATTCAAAACATAATCACTTATAGTAGAACTGTTAATCGTTAAACGCACTTTCCTGTTGTCGAGATTGTCAAGATCAAGTTTTAGTGGCTTTTGTGCCGCTGAATCTTTCTTATCCATTTTCTTTTGTTCTGCTGCAAGCGAACTGTCTTTTTTGTCCTTGTCTTCTTTTTCTTTTATCAGGGCAAATTCATCCTTGTTTAAAATGAACCGGTCGTAAGCATCCCTGTCAAAAAACACGGCAAATACATCTACCTCGCGGCTGCCCTGGTTGGCAAAAGATTTTCTTCCTTCGCGGTCGCTTAACCAGGTCATCATCTTTCCCTTCATACCCCATTTGGCACCGGCTTCCCCAAATCCACTATTTACAGGATATGTAGAATTGCCGGGGTTTGCGGCGCTGATGATGGCAGCATTGGAGCTAAATGCATGGCCCTTTTGATCATCAGTAATCAGCCATTTGTTATCAGGGCTCCATTGAAAATCCCAGTCACCATCACTGTACGAATAGTTATGACCTGTAGGTAAAATGGTACGCGATTGCTTGCTGGCAATATTGTACACCTTTAAAACATTTCTTTCAAAAACATAAGCTATCTCTTTGCCGTCAGGCGAAAATTTGGGTTGGTATTCTTCGCCACTTGTTGCAATTATGGGCTCTTCATTTATAATGGTGGATGCATAAAAATACGGCTCATCTTTTCTGCTTATGGTAGCACGAATGATGTTCCAGTTATCGTTTCTTTCCGCTGCATAAACAAGGCTTTTGCCATCAGGGCTCCATTGCACCATGCGCTCCTGCTGGGGCGTGTTTGTTATTCTTTTTGTTTGCGTGCCTTCAACACTGGTGACAAATATTTCGCCCCGTGTTACAAAGGCTACTTCTTTACCATTAGGGCTTAAAGCAAACTCGGTTACGTTACCGTTAATGGGTGTATTTTTTTCGGTGCCGGCACGGCCATCGTTATAAATATTAATGTCAACTTTTTTTGGTTGGCTGCCCTCGTTCATGGTATATATTTCGCCATTGTAAGTAAAGCTTAAGGTGCCATCGGTTGATGAGCTTAAATGCCTTACCGGGTGCTTGTCAAACGTAGTCAGTTGCTTTGCATCAGCAGGGTTGTTTAGCGATGCTTTAAACAGGTTTTGAGAGATGTTTCCTTTTTCGCTCAGGTAATAAAAGTTGTTATCCCCAGCAAACAAGGGCTCCCTGTTTTCGCCCTGGTAAACCGATAGCTTTTTATAAGATTTGCCCGCTACATCATACAACCAAATATCTCTGCTTACTGCACTTGTCTGGTGTTTGCGCCAGGGGTCCTCATAACCTTTTCGGTCCTGGAAAATAATTTGGTTGCCCTTGCTGTTGTAATGCGCATTTTCAACACCGGCCGCACTTAGCAATATGGGTCTGCCGCCGGTTATGGGGGCAGTGTACAGGTTCTGAAATAATCTTGGACTTGGAAAGCGAACACTGGCAGCGGGTGCATTATGGGCGCTGCCAAATATTACCTGTTTGTTATCTATGCTAAAATCGTAAGGATAATCTGCGGCACTATTGGTAGTTACTCTTATGGGTGTACCACCATTAGAAGGCATTACAAATACATCAAAATTTCCGTAGCGGTCGCTGGCATATGCAAGGTATTTACCATCATGACTCCAAACCGGCATCATGTCCTGCGCCTCGTGAATGGTTAAAGGAACTGCCGTGCCACCTGCCGCATCAACGCGATACAAATCGCCCTTGTAACCAAAAGCAATGGTTTTTCCATCGGGAGAAATAGCCGGGTAGCGCATCCACAAAGGTCTATCCTGGCCGATTGCGCAAAACACTGCAAGCATCGATGCCAATAACATGTTCAATTTCATATAGGGCAACATTTATATTTTTGAGGGGCTAAGGTAATACCAGACCAAGATTATACATTACCGTTGGTATAAAGGTTGAAAAGGCTGTGGAAACCTGCTGACTTAATGTAGGTTTTGTTTAGGGTACGGGCTGCTGGTCATCAATTAAACATTGTTGCGTCGCACTCGTGTACAGTTATTCTTAACGCCGCATATACAGTTTCGTTTGCGGCATTCCAACAACAATAATTATGTTTACAAGGGATTAGCAATGGTTTTGAGATTAATTAATCATACCCCATAAAGAGACACCTGTATGCAACAGCTCATCGATAAAAGTACCGTTATCAAAAGAACGCCCCTCTATAATATTTTACTGAAACACAATGTCATATTTGCAAAGGTGGTCCCCTACAATCCCCAACACGATCGTTTGCGCCTGATGGATTTTACCTCATCAAATACTACGCTGACAGATGAAATTGTAAACGATACCGAACAGTTTGGTAAGTATATAAATGCTTCACTTAAAAACTACACTTATGGTGTTGGCGGCTACGATGAGCTACGCACGGTGTATGCAAGAAGCCCGGTGTTTGACGATAAGAGCGAACCCCGGAGATTGCACCTGGGTATTGATATTTGGGGGCCGGTGGGCACACCTGTAATTGCGCCACTTGGTGGCCTACTCCACAGCCTTGCTTTTAACGATGCTTTTGGCGATTATGGCGCAACTATCATATTGCAACACCAGTTGGATGGTATGTCGTTTAATACGCTCTATGGTCACCTGGCATTAAACGATTTGGCTAACCTTAATGAAGGCGCTTACATAAGTCGCGGACAAGAGTTTGCGCATTTTGGGCCTCCTGCCGAAAATGGTCATTGGCCCCCACACCTGCACTTCCAGGTGGTTGAAAATATGTATGAAAAACGGGGCGATTACCCCGGCGTGTGCAAAGTATCCGAACGTGATCATTACCTGGCCAATTCGCCCGATGCTGATTTGATATTGCAGATGATGCAGCATGCGGAGGAAGTTTGATATCAATGGGTTGCTTCATAATCAAGCGTGCTGTGCACATTGTGATACCATTACCAACACCACGCGATTTGCTACGGTCATTTCGCTAAATTTACCGCATGGCAAACCCGAATTTGAGTAATGAAAACACGTCCTTAAACCCTGCGGAGGCTGAGTTTGAAAACAACATCAGGCCAAGAGAAATAGATGATTTTGCGGGTCAGCCTCAATTGATTGAGAACCTCATCATATTTATAAAAGCGGCCAAGTTAAGAGGCGAGGCATTGGATCATATTTTATTTCATGGTCCGCCGGGTTTGGGCAAAACAACCCTTAGCCGCATTGTGGCAAACGAACTGGGTGTTAAGATAAAAGAGACAAGCGGCCCCGTTATTGAAAAGCCCGGCGACCTTGCCGGACTGCTAACTAACCTGGAGCCAAACGATGTTTTGTTTATTGATGAGATTCACCGCTTAAGCACCGTAGTGGAAGAATATCTCTATGCAGCTATGGAGGATTTTCGCATCGACATTATGATTGACAGTGGCCCCAATGCACGAAGCATACAGCTCACCTTAAATCCTTTTACGCTGGTGGGTGCTACCACACGGAGTGGTTTGCTAACGGCTCCATTACTATCGAGGTTTGGTATAAAGTCGAGGTTAGAATATTATAATGCCGATGTATTAAAAAACATTGTGGAACGCAGTGCGGGCATTTTAAATACCAGCATCACCAGCGAAGCGGCTTACGAAATTGCCCGCCGCAGCCGTGGTACACCAAGAATAGCAAATGGATTGTTACGCCGTGTTCGCGACTTTGCCCAGGTCTTGAGCGACGGTAGGATAGACCTGGCCATAGCACAGCATGCACTAAAAGCTTTGAATGTTGATGAGCATGGCCTTGATGAAATGGATAACCGCATACTTCTGGCCATCATCGAAAAATTTAAAGGTGGCCCTGTGGGACTAACAACTATTGCCACAGCAGTAGGTGAGGAGCCCGGAACCATAGAAGAAGTGTACGAGCCTTTCTTGATACAGGAAGGATTTATGCAACGCACACCACGGGGCAGAGAAGTAACGGCTAAAGCCTACGAGCATTTGGGTAAAAATAGCAATCGGCCCGGAACGTTGTTGTTTTGATACATAAAAAACGACCTCATTTAGGGTCGTTTTTATTGGGTAACTATTTTTAAATCCTGCGGAGCGTGGAGAACCTCCCACTGTATTCATCTACTTTTCTTTTTACAAATTTCTTTGCTTTTCTCATTAAGTAAATTGTTAGCAGGTATGCTGCTGCCACCCCACCAAGCGCACCAAAAAAAACACCGTATAAAAAAACATGACTAAAAGAGGCATGGAGGTTAAGCGCCCAATTGGCCATTGCCGAAATGATAATACCCAGGCTGGCACCGAGTGTTGCTGAAATAAAAGTTACAAGGCGTTTTATTAGAAACATACGTTTAATTTAAAATGATTTGTAAGTTTAATACAAAGCAGGCACCAATCTTTATAAAACAAAAAACCCATGCTATAATGACATGGGTTTTTTAAATCTATAACATTTTATTTATGGAGCAACCAATCTAAAGCCGTTTCCATGAATATTAACGATCTCAATCTCGGTATCATCTTTTAGATATTTACGCAACTTGGCAATGTACACATCCATGCTTCTGCCGTTAAAGTACGTATCGCTACCCCATATTTTTTTCAATGCCTGTTCTCTTGCCAACAGGTCATTTTTATGCTCGGCCAGCATTTTCAATAACTCATTTTC
>JBBQVY010000267.1:0-6247 GCA_038211085.1 Chitinophagales bacterium
TTGCACGGCCAAAATGAATTCGGAACCTCCGCCAATTAAGGTGGTAAATACCGAGGCAAAAGCACCCTGGTCTGAACTGTAGATGTAGCCTGCCGGCATCGTCCTGGTTACCTCTTTTAAATAGTATCCATTTTGCTGATCGTATAGCTGTTGTATACCTACAAATGTTATGGGATAATTGCAGGTATTTTTAATGGACGTGGTAATGTTTAGGTCATAATCTGTTCGGCTGCGTGCATAATTTCCGGTGTTGGCATAATATAAATCCACCGTGCTTGAGCTAATGTAGGCCCCTCGTGATGAATAGAAACAATCGCGACATTCTTTTTGCGGATATTTTGTAGCAATAGCTTTTTGCAATTCCTCTGCTTGTTTGGTGGTTTTTGCAATGTAGTCTTTCAAACGCTGTTTTGCTTCCTGTTCTTTTCTAACAATATCATTTGCCTGTGTGTTGGTCATTTCATTTTCCACAGTTATACCTTTTGCCGTGTATCTATACGATACTTGTTTTGGATGAATGATTTTTTCAAAACCTTTTATCTCTTTGTTATACTTTCCACGCTCATTCCATTCTTCCGAATAGTATTCCATCATAAAGTCCATGATTATATCGCCCTTTTCGTTGGCAGACAAAGTCATTTTGCCTTCGTAACCGCCGCTCAGGTCCCTGTTTTTATTGTAGGCATTCATACACGCTTCGCCTGTGGATCGTCCGTTAAGAATTTTTCTGAAATTAGTTATCTTAAAGGTTTGCGGTTTACTGCTTAAAACAGTAAAATCATTTTTTACAACAATGTCTGCGAAGCAATCGCAGCCAGGCACGGGGGTTACTCTAACCACTGCTTTGTTATTGTATTCGCCTATAGTGAGTGGATATTTTGTGTAAGATGTTGAAGAGGTTGGTCGAAACCAATTTTCTTTTTCCATATTAAGAGGAGATGGGTAACTAATAAACCTCCACTTAGGGTCGTACCCCATCGGGTATTTTCCTTTCATGTCAATCAATAAATTTTTTGCTATTCTATATCGTGTATCATTTTCGTTTTTAACAGGCAGCAAAGCATTTTGAACAAAATCTTCGTCTTTAATTTCTGATAGCTTTGGCCGTTCGGTACCAGCATTGCTAACCGCTACCGGGCTTTCCTGGTTGCTTATGTTATTGGGGGTGTTGTCTGTATAAGATGTATTGGCTCTTTTATCATCAACAGGCGGGCTGGTTATAACAGTTTTAGGGATGGTATCCTTCTTTTTTCCTTCTAATATTCTTACCCCTTTTTCATAAGCACTTCTCTCAGCTCTGGCTAAAGCGCTGTCTCTTTTAGCCTTAAGTTTTTCTTTAAATTTGTCCTGATAGCTTTGCCCACTTGCATTGGTAGTAAAAATTAAGAAAATAAAAACACCTAAAAAAGAAATCTGAATTTGAAGTTTTTTAGCCATAAAAAATATTATTGTTTGTTTTGTTCGGTTGCTTTTGTCTTAATAATTATAGAGTTACTAACTGTACAAGTGGCCTGTTACCGGCCATGTAGGTGTTAGTTTATCTTGTATTCTAAATATAGAAGTGTCTGGTAGCTGCAACTGCATCCACTTCGAATTTGGCCTGTTTTACTTCGGGTTTGAAAAATTAACGGCCTTTAAGAAACTGTTCCAGCCGGGTTTTAACGGCGGGCTTACGGCTTTTTGAAACGGGAATTTCAAAACCGTTTGTTAGCAGAAATTTGCTTTGGCTAAACCTTGCCATGTATTTTAAATTGAGCAAATACTCGCGGTGGGTTCGTATAATATTTGAATTGGCCAGGCGCTTTTCCCATTCTTTTATACCCACACTGGTTATAAAATTTGTTTTGCCAACAACAGGTGTGGCAAAATAAAATGTGGTGTACTTATCGTCGGACTCGCAGTATATAATATTGGCTACCTCAACCGGGGTTCTGCCTTTGGTGTCGGATAGCCAGATGCTTTTTAGCTTACCATCTGCAGCGCCAATATTATCTTTTAAGCTTTGTATTTGCGCCGGGCCTTCCTGTATGTTTACGCGGGCCAGGGCATCTTCAAGTTCTTCCAGCAGTAAAGGTTTTGACAAAAAATCCAGTGCGGAGGCACGGATGGCGTTTATAGCATTGTTTGCGGTGCTGTATTGGGTAGTAAAAATTACTGAGAAGGCCGGGTTATTAAACTGCTTCAACAAATCAAAACCGGTTTCGTGGCCTTCCAGTTCAATATCAAGAAAAAGCAAATTTGGTTGGTGTTGGTTGATGGCTATAAAAGCATCGTGTACATTGGTGCAAACCGCCAGCAGGTTTACCCTTGTGGTGGTTTGGGTAAGTCGCATTTGCAAAGTAGCGGCATGCCTTGGATCATCTTCAATTAGTATAGCGGTTATCATACTTTATCAATCATCAATAATATGTGGCAGGGTAAACTGTACAGCAGTACCAGCCGGCTGCTTTCCTTCGTCAACCAAATCAATTATTGTAAAGGATGCTATTTTATCGTTGTGGCTTACTGATTTTGCCAGTTTTTCTGCCAGGCTACTTCCAAAAGACTTTCTATTTTCTCCATTTATACCCTTCTGCGTTCGCGAAGCAAAACGGCCTACCCCATCATCCTGCACGGTACACTCAATGGTATTTCTATTTTTTCTAATTTTTATTAAAAGTTTGCCACTCTCTTTTTTGGTCAGTCCATGCTTTATAGCATTTTCTACCAATACCTGAAAAATCATGGGCGGCACAATGGTTCTGTGTGGCTCTATGGTATCCTCAACATCAATTTCGTACTGCAAGCCTTTGCCCTGCGTAAAACGAAGTTTTTCCAGTTCAATATAAGCGGTTAAAACCTCCAGCTCTTCAGTAAGCAAAATTGTTTTTTCAGCAGCATTCTCCAACACTTTGCGCACCAGGCGGCTAAACAGGCTAAGGTATTCGCTGGCTTTTTCTTTATCGTTGTTTTGAATAAACGAGTTAATTGAGTCCATTGTATTACTTATAAAATGGTCGCTCATTTGGGCGTTCAATGCATTTTGCCGTAGTTCCGCCATTCTATTATTAAACTTATTATGCTCAATCGTTCGGTAAAACAATAACAGCAAAACTACCGTGCAGGTAATGGCTGCGCCTGCTATTATCCAGGTTCTTAAAGTATCCCTGGCCTGTACTTTATTTTTTTCCAGTTCATAGCCATATTTCAATTCTTCTATTTTTTTGGCCGCATCAATATTTATTACGCTATCGCGATAAACGATGTATTGCTGCAGGTATTGGTAGGCTTCCCCAAAATCTCCGTGCATCTTTTTAGCTTCGGCAAGCAACCTGTAGTTTTCGTGCAATAATGGCAGCAACCCTTTCTTTTCATAAAAAATAAGTGAAGAAGTTAAGTAGTTAATGGCCCTTTCTGCCAGCTTCTTAGCAGACAGTTTTTGGAGGCTATCAGGCCATGTAGCCTTATCAGGTTCAGTGGCCATGGACAAGTATATTTTTCCCAAATGCATTGTATTTAATGCCTGGGCGGCACTGTCATTTTCATCTTTATTCAATTGTAAAGCCTCATTTAATGTTGCCAAGGCTCTTTTATAATCGTTACTGCCACTATAAATAGCACTTAATGTGTTTAAGGCCTTTGATACAACATAATTTTTGTCAGCCTTGGCCAGCGTATCTGCCAAGTCTAATGATTGCTTAATATATTTCATTGATTTAGCGGTATCATTCATCAATGCATATATAGTAGCTATGTTTGCTGCCACAGCAGGTAAAAAAACATTTTTGCCCTGCGCTTGGAATTTTTGTTTTGCCAAAAGAAGATACTCTAATGCTTTGTCGTACTGTCTTTCTGCTTTTAAAACATTTGAAATATCGTTGTAATTAGTGGCGGTTAGCTCATCATAACCCAACTTTTCGCTTAGTTTAAGCGACGCCAGGTAGTGTTGAAGACTCCGGGCATTGTCGCCCGCTGATAAATAGGCGGAAGCCATGTTGTTGAGTGTAAGTGCTACTTTATTTTCATCTCTTATTTTTTCAAACCCTATTAATGCGCTGGCAAAATGCTTTATTGCAATTGCATTACTGTTCCTAATTAATTGGTAAGCACGAGCCAGATAAAGCAGGCTCATCCCTTGCCGGTAGCCATCATTCATTTTTAGAGATGCAGCCAAACCTTTGTTGAAGTAGAAGATGGCGCTATCAGCATTTTTATCTCGGGTATAGTAAATCAGCCCTATATTATTTAATAGATCGACCAATCCTTCATTTACTGTTGTTGACAGTTTTACCGCCTCACTCCAATATTTTAAAGCATTGGTGGTATCTTTTTTTTCAACAAAGGTGTCGCCAATAAAACGTGCAGTGCCATATGCCTCCTCCAACAACTTCTTTTTTTTACGGAAAGCCAATAAATATGTGGCATAAGCTAAGCATTCTTCGTAGTTTTTATTTTGACGGTAAAAGTTGATAACCCAAACAACGCTTTTTGAGTAAAAGGTAGGGTTTTCGTAAACATTTATAGTGTCAATATGATCAACGAGATAGCCTTGGGCAATTTTAGACTCAGATTTTAGGTCATAACATAAACCAATGCAATTACTGGCTTCAGTTATCGCTTTATTAAGTTTTAATTGTTCAGCCAGAGAAAGTGCCTGTTTTGCAAACCGTATGCCTTCGTCTGCTTCGCCTTTTGTAAACGAAAGAAAAGCCAGAGTATTTAGCAACTCAGTTTTGGTAATATCATCTTGTGCCACCGACAGCCTTGTAAGTAATTCAGTACTGCTTGGTTCGTTTTGAGAAAAGCAGTATTGCGGTATGAGGCATAAAAAAATATAGAGAAGATGTTTCATATATTAATTCATTATCAGTCAATAATATTTATGATGGATAGTAAGATAAATATATAGCACCAAATATTTAAATACCTAATATATTCAACTTTAAAATTTGATGAAAGCAGTTATTTATATTTATAGCAGATCATCAAATAATAAAAAAGCCGCGCCGATATGTATTCGGGGCGACTTTTGTTTTTTGGCTATATACCGAAACTGTTGGTATTCCTCATTATTTACGTGAATTACCTGTCAAACTCAAGAAAAAGAGGCTGCCCTTTTTGGGACAACCTCATTTAACTTCTTGTAATCTATATTCTCAAACTAATGTTCTTATGCTAATCTTTCACAAAATGCTTTTGTTGTACTACGTTGCCACTTTTAATAAGCAACACATAAGTACCCTTTGTTAGTTTTGAAGCATTGAATGATAGAGATATGTTACCAGCCGTAACACTTACTTGTTGCTGCTGCAAAACGCTTCCTTTCATATCAATAATTTGAATAGATAGTTTCTCGCTTTTGGCAGCAATAAGTTGCAAATACAATGTTTCTTTAACAGGATTTGGAAATATGCTTAATTGAACTTTACGCGCCTTTAATAAAACAGCTAATGTTCCGCTGTAAGTATACTTTCCATCCTGGTCAACCATTTGTAAACGATAATAAACAGTTGATGTATTTATCGCAGACACATCATCCGTATAAGCATAGTTGCCACCACGTTGTGTGTTTATTTTAGTAACTGTACTGAAGCTATTACCATTTGTGCTTTGTTGTAAGTTAAAATGAGCAGCACTTACTTCATTAGTAGTTTGCCAGGCAAGTGCAACATTGCTATTTTTTAATTGAGCTGTAAAAGCCAGCAAGCTTAGCGGTAATGGATTATTAGCTGTACTGCTACCTAAAGTAAATGGACTGAAATTAGTTACCGGATTTGATTTTACTGTTCCGTCACCAGGTGTACCAGTGGTACCAGTGTTGCCTTCATTAACCCACTGAGATCCGTTCCATCTTGCTACTCTTAAATCTGCCAATGTATTAATGTTACCACTCCTCGAAAAGTCAAAGCTTAGTGTTACATCAACATTGCTTGTACCATTGGTTCTATTAAGTAACCAATATTCGTTTACACTTACATTATTTAAACCAGCTCCCAAACTTGTAGTTAAATAACTACTATTGTTTGGATTGGTAAAAGAATAACTTGCTGTAAAATGATCCGTATTACTAACTGGTGCAGATATGCTGATAGGTGCATACTTATCAAGATTTCCAACAGGAAAAGTGAATGCCTGGTTACCAATTTTTCTTACGTTACCATCTACATACCTAACAGTAGATGCACCTGTAGTAGTTGCATTATTAGCAATAATTACATTATTGGTACCTGTTTTTAATAAACCATTAGATAGGGTAAATAAATTACTT
>JBBQVY010000268.1:0-6236 GCA_038211085.1 Chitinophagales bacterium
TTTGATGAAGGGATGTATTTTAATGCAGGTCCCAGCCGCATACCACATCACCATGAGCTTACGCTACATTATTGTAAAGAACTGGGTGTACCCGTGCAGGTATACAACAACATTAACGAAGCCACGTATTACTTCGCCGAAGGCAAAGGCAATTTATCAAACAAAAAAATAAGGGTAAGAGAAATTCATAACGATGTCAGGGGATACATGGCTGAGTTGTTGGAAAAAGCAATTGACAATCATGCAGTGGATATGAACCTGACAAAAGAAGATGGTGAAAAAGTGATTGAATACCTGCGGGCTGAAGGCGGGTTGGATATAGATAAGTTGTACAAGGCATCGGACCGGCGTGGTTACTTTGAACACCCCGGCGCAGGTGAAAAAGAAGGTAAAATTGGTGAGCCGCATAAGCTGGCAGATATAATAAATTCGGGATTGATGGAGCCGGACTTTTACAATGTGTCGGAGTACGTACATGAGCTGCAAATGACCATGTTGCAGGCAGTTGGCGGGATGGACAATATTGCCAAAGCCCTGGAGAAGAAGATACCCGGCATGATACAATTTGGAGCAGAAGTTACCTCGGTCAATAACACGGAGAATGGTGTGACCATAAAATATAAAAACGGAACAGGTACCCACGAATTAAAAGGAGACCTGTGCATCTGCACTATTCCATTACCGGTGCTCAGCAACATAGAGCACAACTTTTCATCGGATGTTAGCCGGGCCATCGACTACATTCCTTACATAAGCACTTCCAAAATTGGCCTACAGTTTAAGCGTCGTTTTTGGGAGGAAGACGAGCAGATATACGGTGGCATAACACATACCAATAACGAGCTAACACAAATATTTTATCCCAGTAACGATTACCTGAGTAAAAAGGGGGTGCTGATTGGTTATTACAATTTTAATGAAAAGAGCAACCGCGTAAGCGAGCTAAACTACCTGCAAAGACAGCAACTTGCCTTACAAAAAGGCAGACTCATACATCCGCAATACGACAGTACATTTGAAACCTCTTTTTCAGTTAGCTGGAATAAAACCCCTTACAACCTTGGTGGCTGGGCTTTGTATAATGCAGAAAACAGGCGAACTTTATACAGGGCATTGTTACCACCGGAAAAGAATGTATATTTTGCAGGCGAACACATGACTTACCTAAATGCATGGATGGCGGGGGCTTTTGAATCGGCCAGGAAAACAGTAACGGATATACATGCAAGAGTAACAGAACAACGGATCGCTTACCCATCATCTTCATAGAATTACCAACGAATTGCCCGCCCATTGAAAGCAACTGCTTTATTACAAAATATTCTCACCTTTAAACTAATCATCATGGCACATTCAATGAACCGCAGAGCCTGGTTAAAAGCCACTTCTCTTTTAACTGGTGGACTGGCTGTATTGCCGGGGCAATTTAACAAGTTAGCTGCTGCACCAAAAGCAACCACTTTGCCCTATACTTCTATGAATGATTTTGAGTTTGGTGAAACAGTTCAGCCAAAATTGAAAGCACGTTTGTTTGCAAACGAAAATCCTTTTGGGCCTTCGCCTAAAGCCAAGCAGGCTATTATACAATCGCTTGATACCAGTTACCAATATGCCATGCGTGGCACGCAGGAGCTTACTGATAAAATTGCAGCATTTGAAGCAGTTGATTCAGAGATGATTATGCTGAGTGCCGGTTCGTCGGCCATATTAGCGGCGGCAGCAATTTATTATAGTAAAGATGGAGGCAATATTGTAACCGGCGACCCCACTTACGATGACTTGCCCGACCGTGCCCAGCAAGTAAAAGCAACATGGATCAAAGTGCCCCTTACATCTGAGTATAAACTTGATTTGGATGCTATGGAAAAAGCTGTGGATGCCAATACAAAACTGGTATACATCTGTAACCCAAACAACCCCACAGCCACAGTTGCAGACACGCAAAAGCTAAAGGGTTTCTGTGAAAGAGTATCAAAAAGGACAACCGTATTTGTTGATGAAGCTTATATAGATTACCTGCCCGATCCAAAGGGCAGTTCTATGATTGAGTGTGTTAAGCAGGGCCACAATGTTATAGTTGCACGAACCTTTTCCAAACTGTATGGCTTTGCAGGCCTACGTGTAGGCTATGCCATTTTACCAACGGATATGGCTACTCAACTGGAACCTTATTCTTCAGGTTTATGGTGCATGTCGGGTCCGGCTATACAAGCCGCATTGGCCAGTTACCAGGACCGTGAGTTTTTGGATGGTGCACTTAAAAAAACCATGGCAAGTAAAGAATATTTATACGAGGTTTTAAAGAAGGAAGGATATAGCTACATACCATCTTCAACCAATTTTGTAATGTTTCCCATAAACATGCCCGGCGTACGCTTTGCTGATGAAATGATGAAGCGTGGCGTAGGCCTGCGGCATTGGGATTTTAATAATAAAAGCTGGTGCCGTATAAGCATTGGCCGCATGGATGAAATGCAGGCATTTGCAGAAGCGTTTAAGGAGGTGTCGTAAGAAGGGTTGGTGGTTTTGGTTGGTAGTTTTGGGGGGAAAACGAATAATGAATAGTGAAGTATGAATAATAAAAGTGATGTTATGTTGTATGCATTTAGCCGTCATCCTGGGATAACATACAGTTTTTAAACAAGTATGCATTCGTGGCATTATTTCTTAAACCTTCGTGCAACTTTGAGCCTAGCGCCTTGGTGGCTCCGAAGAAAAGTTGTTAGATGACAGTTGACAGAAAAAATCTCGGTGCCCCTCCCTGCTGCTGTGCCGCTGTGGTTCAAAAATGCATTCGTGGCAAATCAAATCAAAAATCAAAATGAAAAAAATACTGCTAACCCTTTTTATTGCTACAGTTTGGCTTAATGGTTTTGCCGCCGATACAACCAAAGTAAATCCACGACCACTAACTATGGCGGAGTACGACAAAGCCAAAACCTTTACCATTAAAGACCTGGACAAAGACACTTATGCCAAGGTAGAAAACACGTATATATTAGACCGGTACGAATTACGCAAACCATATTTTATTACGGGTGATGATGGCCTGAGAAAACGAATTGACTTATACAAGCTGGTAGCAAAAGATGGTATGCAGGAGTTGGGTACCATGATCTATTACACCAATGAGAAAGGTAAATTCTATACAGCACTGCAACCCAATTTTACTGCCGATAGCAAAGTATGGGAGAAGTATTTTGAAGACATACATGCCATAGACAAAGAAGAGAAAAACTTCGTTTTAAAACTATCTTATATGCTGTCTAAAGAAATGAGCTTTCAGTTGTTTAAAGCTATTAATAAGGGCAAAGACATGCGATCGGAATCTGCCACATATGGTAGTGATATCTGCTTTCCCGGTGACCAGGAAGTTGCTATGTTCGATGAATCGGTAAAACCACTAAGCGATATAAAACCGGGAGATAAAGTAGTAACTGTAAGTCCGGTTTCAAAACTTAAGACTGCCGTGACCGTAATACAACTGGTGCAACATGAGGCTAAAAACTATGCTATCACAAAGCTGCTGTTAATGGCCGCAGAAGAAATCTTTTCCAAAGAAGTATTTAACGTTCATCTGGTTGCAAAAACTTTGCAGGCAACACCCAACCACCCAATGCTAACCGCTAATGGCCAAAAAAGGATTGGTGACATTGCCATTGGTGATGAAGTGCTGTGCTTTAATGAGAAAACAAAAACTTATCAGTCGTTCATGGTATTGAACAAAACTGAAACTGCCGGTGGCGTACAAAAAGTTTACAATATGGAAGTAAACGGCGGCTGCACTTTTATAATGAATGATGTAATGGTGCTGCAGAAGTAAGCAGCTTATTGGTTGATGGTTGGTCGTTGGTCGTTGCCGGGATGAATAAATGATGAATAGTGAATAATAAGGCCGGCCTTCGTGGTTCTTCGTGCTTTGGTGGCTTGGTGGTTCAAAAAAAATGTTGGGCAGTTGACAGAAACAATCCCCGTGAATCTCCTTGCCTCTGTGGTTCAAAAATCGTTGTTAGAATATCTTGTCAATGCATCTAAATACTTATCAATATAAGTCTGCTTGCTCTTCAATTTGTACTGCATAATAAACCTTGGATGTGCCAATGGAACAATTTTTTGAAAGAAGCCATATTCATTATTGAAATTGCTGATAAATTTATAATTGGCCCCTTCCCCCAAACAAAATGCAACGGATGTTTTAGCCCATGCTAATTGTTGTTGCATGCAATTGGCAGCAAAGGGTATAATGGTTTTTATAAGTTCTTTATCGTCGTAGTAATTTAGGTTTTTACCATGTTTGGTAAAGCCGAGCGGACTTAATGACGTAAAATAAAACTCCCCGTAAAATGCTTCAACGCCACCGTAAGCTTCTATCATATCGTAAATAAAAACGCTGGATAATTCTTGTTTCTTTGACCAGTCGTTATCAATATTTAATTTGCTTTTTAATCTTATAGGATCTGTGAAAGGGATGCCTGTTACTCCACCTCCAAATCGCCCGGGGTTAATGCCGATAATAAATGTGCGTAGTTGATGGTCGTTATAATAGCGGTTGTAAAAGAGTGCGCAAACCTTCTTTGTGTCTTTGTTGACAAATGGGTTCATCACCTGCACTTCGGCAGGTAATGCTACGTTGAATGGAAGGTTGAAAAGAAATTGCAGGATCTTATTGCCGGTCGTCAATGTTACTGTGTTGTGTAGCATATTGTCTTAAATAGTGCATATGTCCTATTGCAGCCTAAAATTACGACAGCTACTTTTAGTAGATATTACTTTCCTTTTAACCACAAACAAACCACTATGCAACGTCTTTTGATGTTTAGCCTGATCCTGCTCGTAACGCAAATCTCATTTGGTCAATCAACCGTAGTTTTAAATAATAACATGGGGGCACCTGCAAACTACCGTACACTACAGGGTGCGTTGGATAGCGTGGAAGCAGGCACAACCATTTTAATGCAGGGCTCGGGTAAGAACTATGGTTATGGCAATATTACCAAGCCGGTAGTAATTTACGGAGCCGGATATTTTTTAGGACAGAACAATCCACCCAGCACGCAGGCCATACAATCCGAAAGCCAACTGGAGGGTTTAGGTTTTTCACCAGGCTCCCAGGGATCAATTATCTCGGGTCTTAGCTTTTTTGCAAGTAGCCTTAACAATGGCAATGGTAACAGGATTGGTATTAGTGGCACAAATAATATAAGCATTTCAAGGTGCAGAATGCAAGTGTTGGGCTGCGGCTCACAGGGTTGCCGAGCATTAGGAATTGTAATTCAAAATTCCAGCAATGTAAACATCGATCAATGCTATATGACAATTGATGCTGCATCTCTTTTGTATCTTAATTCTGCGTCTGGCATCAATTTAAAAAATAACATCATTATTGGTAATCCAATTCTTACGCTTCTCAGCGATATCTCAATCAGTCCTTATACCTATACCTATACCAACAATTCTATGTATGGTAAAATTGAATACACGCAATTTGCAAACGGCAACTTTGTAAATAATGTTATTATCAATACTTCTGCTACTACCGTTGTTGCCAGCAATATGACGTATGCCGATCATAATGTAAGCAATGCTAACATTTTTCCGGGCGGAACAAATATTACCACTGCCGACGGTCCCTCAACCTATGTTTTAAACACCAACCCCGGCATTAGCAGCACCGATGGTATATGGCAATTAAAGCCCGGCAGTGTTGCTATTGGCTATGGTAATGATAGCAAAGATGCGGGAGCTTACGGCGGAAATGTTCCTTATGCTTTTTCAGGCATTCCGGCCATTCCAAATATTTTCTTTGCTAACCCGCAACAAGTGGGTACAACAAATGGCGGGTTGAAAATTCAACTTAAGATTAAGGCAAATAATTAATCAACTTTTTAAATGCATTTTATGCAACAGAAAAATTTAAAAAGGTGGTTATGTTGTTTGTTATTGCTTTGCAGTTTTGCAACCGCACAAACGCAGGCACTACAAAAAGCTGAATATTTTTTCGATACCGATCCCGGAGTAGGAAATGGTATGATTGTCAATATTTCTTCAGCACCACTTTCAATTGACAGCACTTTTACATTCGATGTTTCGTTACTAACTAACGGCCTTCATACCATTTATATAAGGGTTCAGGATGCCGGTTTGCACTGGAGCCTGAATTATGCATCTTCATTTTTGAAAACATCTGGTTCGGGTGGGCCGACACTGCTAACTAAACTTGAATATTTTTTTGATAC
>JBBQVY010000269.1:0-6164 GCA_038211085.1 Chitinophagales bacterium
TATTTAACCAGTCAATGGAGTACGAAGAAACGGGACGAAATGAATTGCAACTGTCTGCCGATTCACTTATGATAGTAACAGTAGCCACACCCCAAGCCAGTCTAACATTACGCATACCATCGCAAAACCTTGAGGCGTTTATGTATAGTGTTGCTGATATTGGATATTTTACCAGGAGCAGCACACTAAATATTGATGATCGCAGCCTTCAATACCTGGAGAATAGTTTGAAACAAAAGAATAGGACGGCAGTCATTGCAGGGGCCTCTGTACACAGCGATAAGTCGTTTACCCATACCCGTGCCATAGAGGTAAAAGATAATGTTATTGATAAGCAGCTTGCAAATAAAAATATAGATGCCCAGGTAAACTATAGCACAGTAAGCCTTATGCTTTATCAAAACCAGGTTATAAGAAAAGAAGTTATTGCCAACTATGCTGTTGCTGATTACCATTTGCCATTTAGCCAAAGATTAAACAATGCTATCACTAACGGGTGGCAAATGTTTCAGTCTTTTTTGCTGGTGATTGCTCACTTGTGGATGTTTGTTTTTATTGCAGCCGGCGCTTATTTGTTTTACAGGTTTCTTCAGCATAAAAGAAAACTCGAATCCCTGAACTTGAAAGGTTAAGAATTGGTGAAGTGTTCTTCACCTGCAAATACAACTGGCAATATCCTCTTAGAAGAAGGCCAAATTGCTAAGCACCTTTATTGCAAAATCTGTTTACAGCAGCAATGGCGATGAAGATTATAAAGAAAATGCAGGATGCTTTGGCTTCCTGCATTTACCCTGAATTTCTGAATTATTTCCTCCGCATGTCAGCTTATTGTACAATTACCTGCGCAGTTTTGTATTGTGTTCCTTTTTTTACTACCAATACATACTTTCCAGCAGGCAAACCGGTTAAGGGTAGCAAAAACTTTTTTTGGTTAATTTTAAAATCGAATTTTTTGACAAGAATATTTGTGTTGAAATCGTATAAAGCCATCGATATACTTACTTCATGGCTCAGGGATTTTACTTCAGGCGATTCCTCATCAATAGTAACGAACAGATTATCTTTTGCAGGGTTGGGAGAAACTACAACCATAAATGAACCCCAACCTTGCACAACAATTGGCCATGTATATGTGCTATTATATATGCCACAAGAGGTTTGAGCAGATAAGTTAAATATGCCATCGCGTTGTGCGTATGCAGTTGCGCCGGAAGTACCTGTAAAACTTAGGAATGTACCAGATGAATTCCAACTGAAAGGATAACTATTGCTTGCTCTTGTCCAGGTAGCAGACTGGATGCCGGGACTTGTTAACCAAACATCTACCCCGAAAGTTTGATTTGCCGGGAGCCATATAGGAGAGTTATTATTGTACAATGTATTGAATATACCATAGTTATGATAATTGGATGCTATTCTGTAATAACCCACTACCGAAGTTCCAACCAAAATAGTTTTGGTTATCGTTCTGCCTTCGCCGCCGCAAAGTATAACATTAGCTGTTAGTGTGATAACCCCATTTCCTTGTTTAGTGACTGCTACAGATGATCCTGAGCTTGGATCGGGAATAGTGGCGTATGCCGTATTGTCAACAACCCAGTTAATCGAAGCATTTGCTGGTAAACCATTTAAAGTATAAGTGGATGTGCCATTACAGATATAATCGGTTGTTGGAGACCCACTGATTGTTAGGGTTGGGTTTGCTGAAAATAATGCAGATACGTTAGTGGTGTTTGTTGCAAAAGAACCTGTATTATTGGGATCAAGCCAGTCGCTTAATCGGGTTGCGCTAGTTCCACCTCCCGTCCATGATCCTGCAAATATTCCGCCGAATGCTGTTTTGCTTTGACATCCCCCGCCATAATTTCCTGTAGCTTGACCAATTATTCGGTGATTTTGATCAAAAAAAGGAGCTCCGGAAGTTCCTCCATCTGTAGTACCTTGATCTAAATCAACAAGCCAACATCGTGCTCCATTGAAAGTAACATAATTAGGAAAATTGATATCTCTTGAAATTTTCATCACATCACCAGCAGGATGATGTATGATGGTTATTTGCTGAACACCAGGTCCACCACTACCTGAAGCTTTACTCCAACCAGCATAATGCAGTCCTGAATTAGCATCTGGAACCTGGTTCATTCTTACCAATGCAAAATCATTCGTGTTGTTTGACGCTCGAAGGGTTGAGCCGTTAAAAACTAAATCCGTAGCATCATCCGAAGACGGATCGCATGTTGAGCTCCAATGTTGAAAGATAAAACGCCATTTCGATACATCCTGTCCACCCCCACCTGTGTAACAATGATTGGCTGTAAGTACGTAGGGTATGTTGACATTGCAGGTATTGTTTATTAAGGCACCAGAACACCAGGAATCTCCTTTTTCATTTAAAATTAGCGCAACGGAATTAATTTCATTACCCCAACCATTGCCTAAAGGACAAAGAACATTTATATTGCATTGAGAATTACCGAATCCATAAGTAGTATAATAGCCATATGCAATATTGGTTATATTTAAGCGTATGTCCAGCAAATAAATGGTCGGAACTCTAAGCTCAATATGTATCACATCACCCTTATATATTGAACTTCCCCAAACCTTATTTTCATTGTTTTCTTTTTCTGTTATAGGCCCGGTTATGATGTTACCCGTTTCGTTATAAATGTATATTTCAGTATTTTCTGGTAGATTAAAGTCACTGAAATTGATACTTAACGACGAGGCTTTTTTTACTCTAATTGTCATTCTGCCAAACGCAAACTTTCCGTCGAAAATCCAATTGATAGATTTTGGTACATTTATGTCTATAGGGATAGGTTCGGCAAATCGAAATGGCTTAATTGCATCTTTTGTTTTTTCATCTTCAAGTTTTTTTAAATTAATTTTTACACTATCGGGCTGATTAATGTCAAATATAAAAGTGCTATAATGCTTAGCATAAATTCCATAATGGGAAATTTCATTCTTATTATTATAATTTGTTTTTACCTGTCCTAAGCAGGGTAACGTTATCAGTGAAAGAAAAAGAAGACATAATTTTTGTTGCATGGTTAAATTATTATCAAATTAAAAAATATGTGATAGTGAAAATTGAGTACCTATATTTAGCTTAGGCCGATATGTTTCAGTCTCTTTTTCTCTAAATATTTTGTCTTTTTTCCAAACTGTTTGAAAAGGGATTAATAAATCTATACCTATAATGTAATTCCTGCTAAGCTTTCGATAAATACCAACTGTGGATAAAATGGAATGACCAAACAAATAATCAGATTTATTAACTTGTTTAGGGTCTCCTGTAGGAGTATAGGTTTGTTTAAGGGTATAAAGCAAATTATAATTTGCCCCGGTCTTTAAGCTGTACACTTCATTAATTTTGAATTTATACCTCAATCCAAATTCTATTTGAATTCCTTGATATGAATAAGATTCAGTCGTATATAATGAAGTGTATGGAGTATCGTAATCAAAAGGTCTACGAAGAAAAAACTTGTTTTTGAAATAGCCTAATCCTGTCTTTAAGAATAATCCCTTGTAAAAATTTTTTTCTATCCCAACGCTTAGCCTGTATTCTAATCCATACCCTTTAATTTTTCTTTGAGGACCATAGAGATTTGTTATTTCGGTAGTATTTATGAATAACGGTAGGCTTAAAGAAATAAAATTATTTTCTTTTTCTTGGGCAAAAACAGAAATTTGAGAGAATAAGAATAATATTAAAAAAACTTGTCTAAAAAAAGAGACAGTGGATTTCATAGATTTATTTTCAAGTAAAGTACACTAAAATACTTGCTACTTATATTATCTTTTTAAAATTTTATTTAATTACTGCTTTCGCGGTTTTCTCGCCATCAAAACACCTCATCAACAGCTATTCTTCGGTTGTCCAGGGTGTCAGTATTTTATCTTTTTACTCTTATTAAAATGAGATATTCCCACAAATCTTTTATGCAGCATACGAATTTTTGTGCCCTTCACAAATAGGTATGCTGAGGAACACCGACACTACGAGAATGAGCAGAATAAATAGGTAAAAAAACTGTTGAAATAATTTCAAGAAGTTTATAGAAGTGATCGGCTAAAACAGCGGCGAAGATGTTGTTGTGCATTCAATGCATTTTACTTAAAGTTTTAATGAAATGGCTAATCGAATTAGAAATACAAAAAGTGTTCTGCAAAAATCCGAAACGACCAATATGATTATAGTGGGCATTGTGGAAAGTATGATCCAAAAGAATTTTTCTTTTTTGACCAAAAAATATCTTAATTAAACATTGATTACAGGGTAATCTACTGGTTACTGACCAATGACCAATAACTACCTTTTATCCCCTCAGCGCATTAATATCCAGCACAATCGTTTTTGCTCCCCTTGCTTTGGCGGCCTGCACCATGTGTTCGGTTCCACCTGCTCCATCACCACCCTGGCCATCCCATAAGGCTATCATAGTCGTGTTGATGCCGCCACAAACAAGCGCACTATTTAGCATCCATAAATTATTTCGCTCCCATATGTTATAATCGCTTTTTGATTGCAACCACTTTGGTAGTTCTTTTGTAGTCGACAGTATTCGCTTCGGTAATTTTTGAAACAAATCGTCAAACCGGTCAACCCACTTATTGCCTGCAAACTCTACTGACTCCACTATAAATTGTTCTCTCGGCAGCACCAGGAACAGTTCTGCTTCCACGCTTAATTCAGCGCACACTTCATGAAACAAAATATCGCCACCGCAAGCCCCTCCTGCAATTGCTTTTAACCGGTCTCCATATTTATCTTTTTGCACTTGTACAGCCTCTTTTATTGCCGATCTTACTTTATCCTCAATGCTTTCTGGAAAGCGTGGATTGGCCCTGTCTTTTTTGTCTATCATATGCCCGGTGAATAAAAGGTAATGGCGTTTTTTTTCGTCCTTGGCAGACTTTGCCTGTTCAAATGCTTTAAGCGCTGCAGCAACATTTTCGGGCAGCACACCTAATAGCTGGTAAATGAGTAACTGTCGCTTTGCTGCATCGAAGTTTAAATCGTTAGCTTCCTGAATTACTTTTTGATACAATCCACCAACCCGTTGTGGCTTGTTCGATGTAAGGCACGATAGATCAGCCTCTGTCATATTTAACCACATGTCTACCTTATCCTTATTACGTTTACGTTGGGCATCAATGGCCGCCTGAACAAGTACACAAAGTTTTTGCTTTCTTTCTTTATGATTTTCCAGTGCATCCGCAGCCTGCTTATCGGTATCATATTCAAGTGCCCATATATCGGGAAATCTTTCTGCCAGAGATATAAGCGTAGTTAATAGGCCCAAGGCGTTTACACCGGAATAAAAGTGGTTAAGATCTTCGTTATATGCCTGCTCATATTGCTCATAAGCATCCATCAAGTAAGTAGATTGAAATGCTTTCGTTTGTTTGTTTGCCTCTTCTTCATGTTTCCAGGTATCGAGCCAGCGGGTTTTTGCATTACGCCCTTTTAATGAATAGGTTTCTGCTTTCTTATTGCTGTCAAGTTTTTTATCGTTAGTAAGTAAACGTTCAATTGCCAGGTCCGACTTTCTTAAAAGTTCCCATCCGCCAGGTGGATTAGTTAGCAATTCATCTTCTGCAAGTCTTTGGTAAATGGTAGCCAGCCTGTCGTTTGCCTCAATATCATAAGTAGAACGGTCACGTACTTTTTCCCAACAAATACCGGCAGCCTCGAAATCTTTTAATTTAAATAGCGCTTCGCCTAATTTTCTAAGTGCTGGTATTTCCCATGCATAACCATCTGTTTCACTTGCAAGCAAACTTATTTTACCTATTTGCTTACCGGCACTTGCCATTTCTACTTCTTCTCCAAAATCGTTAGGAACCGCCACAAAACGTTCCGGGTCTTGCGCCTCCAGTTTCGGAAGCATATAAAAAACGGGGCTATCGGATTTGTCTGAAAGTATGGTTGCCTTTAAACCCGCTACCAACGCATCTAAGGCTGCACCCGGATTATCAGCAGGGTAAGTAAGGTAACGGTCCGTTTTTAAATCAAATGGAATTTCATCTTTAGAACACCTGATCAAAAATGTTTTTTTATCACGAAGTGCATGCCTGATACCCAGCTCGTAAAATACATTGGCGTTATGTATAGACAAATCTGCAACAACAAGATCAGCAAGCAGTAATTG
>JBBQVY010000270.1:0-6153 GCA_038211085.1 Chitinophagales bacterium
TTTAGATAAATCCTTATTTATCCCTTTTACTATGCCTGTCTTAAAATGCAAAAAAGATAAAACGGATGTGAATCTGCGAAATCCTTTAAGCAGGAATATTCTAACTTCTAAATATTTTTCTGAAATTGTATAGCCAATATGATAATTACCGTAAGTCATCTGGTGGTTGGCATGAAGGCGTTAAGAAAAAGTAGATTTCAAGCTATAAGGCAATATTAGTGCCTTTTTATATTCAAAATCATTAAAATTTTTAGAATATTTAAAAAACAAATTTAATTGCCGCTTTTATTTGGGCTCTTAATTTCTATGTTATACCCGTATTCTATGAGAAAATCAAAGGCTGCATCGTGATCTAATTCGTCTTTGTTGTGCCTTGTCAGGAACTGGCTACACTAAAGTGCCTTAATCTCTGCCACAAGTTTTTGTAATACCCCTTTGGCATCGCCAAATAACATGCTGGTTTTTGGTTGAAAGAAGAGCATGTTTTCAATTCCGGCATACCCGGGTTTCATACTGCGTTTGTTTACAATAACCAGTTTTGATTGTTCTACTTCTAAAATAGGCATACCATAAATGGGCGAGGCCGTATCCGTTTTAGCAGCAGGGTTTACCACATCATTCGCTCCAAGTATCAACACCACATCGGCTGATTTGAATTCTTCATTAGCCTGCTCCATTTCAAGCAGTCTCTCATAATCAACATCGGCTTCGGCAAGTAATACGTTCATATGCCCCGGCATCCGCCCGGCCACAGGATGAATGGCATATTTTACATCCACTCCTTTTTCTTCTAATATCTTTTCTAATTCGTGACATACGTGCTGTGCCTGCGCCACTGCCAGTCCATAGCCGGGTACTATCATAACCTTAGCTGCATAGCTCATCACAACAGCAGCGTCATTGTTACTTATCTCTTTATACGTTCCTCCAACCTCCCCGGCAGTAGCAACACTACTTCCGCCGAAGGCGCCAAGCAATACATTCCATAAACTGCGGTTCATGGCCTTGCACATTAAAATAGTAAGCAGTGTACCGGCTGCACCTACAAGAATGCCACCAGTAAGCATTACCTGGTTGTTGTACAAAAAGCCTCCACATGCTGCAGCAACCCCTGTAAAAGAATTGAGCAGGGATATGACTACCGGCATATCGGCACCCCCAATCGGCAACACAAAAAATACCCCGTAAAGCAAAGCCAAAGCAAACAGAACATAGAAGACAATGTTATTGAGGTTTGCAGCATGAAACAACATATACCCTGCTAATAACACTATCAAAGCCAGCAAGGCAATATTGAAAGATTGTTGTCCCTTGAAAGAAAAATCTTTAATGCTTCCGTTCAATTTTCCGTAAGCTATCATGCTGCCTGCAAACGAAACGGAACCTATAATTAAACCCAATAAAATAATGAATATTTTACCGGTGGGCGGAGCCGCATTTGCTGCATCCATTAATTCTGACGGTGATAAATTTGGTAGTAGTCCTTCAGTTCGTGCCAGGTAATTGAACTCAACCATTGATATTAAGGCGGCACATGCTCCACCCATACCATTAAAAAGGCTCACCATCTCGGGCATGGCCGTCATTTTAACTTTACGGGCTGCAAGGGTGCCAATAATAGTACCTATAGCAAGACCTGTAAAAATCCACAGGTAATTTCCCGTCGGGTTACCGGCATCATCGCGGTACAAAAAGATGGTTCCAAAAATTGCTGCCGTCATGCCCGCAGCGGCAACCAGGTTACCCTTACGTGCAGTTAGCGGATGCGAAAGCATTTTAAGTCCCAGTATGAATGTAACCGAAGCAATAAGATAAATGATGGTCAATACACTCATAAGTCAATTTTTTCCGGGCAATAAGTACCAATACCATTCAAAAATAAAATCATTATTTTGTCTTTTTCTTTTTAAACATTTCCAGCATTCTGTCGGTAACTACAAAGCCGCCTACCACGTTCAGGGTCCCTAATACTACTGCCAAAAAGCCAAGGATCAATGCCGCGTAATTATCAGGCTCTGCTTTGCCCATAACAATAATGGCACCGATGATTACTACTCCATGTATAGCATTAGCGCCACTCATTAATGGAGTATGCAACACGCTGGGTACCCTGCCAATTACTTCTATCCCCACAAAAATCATAAGGATTACGATAAAAATAATTTGCTCATTAGCGGCAAGAAAGTCAATAATGTTCAACAGGCTATACATGGCATTGATGGTTTTAATTTGGAAGACATTAAGCAGGAACCGATTCAACCAAGGCTTTCACCCTGTCATTGACTACCTCGCCATCAAAAGTGATGCACGTTCCCTTAACCAAATCATCCTCCCAGTTTAATTTAAACACACCGTCCTTATCAATCAAAAGATTTAAAAAATTAAGAACGTTTTTACCGTACAGCTTGCTGGCATCAACCGGCATACCTGATGGTAAATTACTGTCACCTACAATTGTAACCTGGTTATAAATGGTGCTTTGGTTGTTTTTTGTAAAAGGTGTATTACCCCCAGAAGACGCCGCAAGATCCATAATTAATGAACCCGGTTTCATTGCCTTCATCATTTCTTCTGTAATCAATAATGGAGCTTTCTTGCCGGGTATTTGTGCGGTCGTTATCACTATGTCGGCCTTGGCAATTGCTTCGGCTATTCGTTGTTGTTGCTTTTGTTTGTAGTCTTCTGTTTGCTCCACAGCATAACCACCGGCGGCACTGGCATCTGCGGCACCTTCCACTTCAACAAACTTTGCTCCCAGGCTCATTACTGCTTCTTTTACGGCTGGCCTTGTATCAAACACTTCTACTACCGCCCCCAATCGTCTTGCTGTAGCTACAGCCTGCAGACCTGCAACACCGGCACCCAATATCAGCACCTTGGCCGGGGTAATGCTTCCTGCGGCAGTCATAAACATGGGAAAGTATCTTGGAAACATAGAGGCCGCAACCACTACTGCACGGTACCCTGCAATGTTTGCCTGGCTGCTTAGTACATCCATGCTTTGAGCACGGGTGGTGCGTGGTATCATATCCATGCTAAAAGTGGTAAGGTTTTGAGCTGACCACTTTTGAATGATAGAGGTGTTAAACAAAGGTTGAAATATGCCCAGCAATACAGTTGATGAGTCTACATTTTGAAGATCAGAATCTGTTAGCATTTGAATACTGAGAAGTACATCGCTTTTTGATAGCACCTCCTGCCGGCTGGCAATTGTAGCACCTTTGGCAAGGTACAATTCATCATTTGAAAAAGCATTGATACCGGCACCGGTCTCAACCATAACCTGTACTTTTTTATTCAGTAATACTTCAGCCTGGTCTGGTAATAATGATACCCTGTTTTCGCCGGATGGTTCTTTAAGTATACCTACGATCATGCGTTCAAGTTAGGGAGAAATGTTTAAGTAAGTGGATTTTCAACAAGCTAATGTATGCAATAAAAATACTGACTCTTACTCAATTGTATAGTAACATTTAAAAGGATGAGAATGAATTCAGATATTGTTTTAGGCCTTTGTTCAGATGTTGTATCCTTGAACGTCCAGACTGGAACTGATGCTATATAAATAATTAAGGTTGATTGATTGAAATACTGCCGCACAGAATTCCCTCAAGATGAATATAAAGCCTGACAATACACTGTTGCTGATTGTCCTTCTGCAAAGCCTCACTTTTACAAAACCCCTTATTTTCATTTCGCCCGCTATTTCCAAATAGGTTCCTTTTCCCAATTATTGAGAAATCCAAGTTTGTAAGTTGGAACATTAAGATTGCTTGAAAATAATCCAAGAATTTTTTCTTTGATATGGTGTCCGGGAGTAATGTAATTGCACAAGTAAATCATACAACTAATAATTAAAAATGGCTTTTTTGATTGTACGGGCAAAAGAGGATTGTCAAACCAAGCACCGCTGGGATTTATTAATTTTTCACTTGGTCTTTTTACCATCGTTCTACTCCACAATCTAGAATGATGAGCAATTATATTTCTTACATACGTTATAGCTTCCAGCCAGCTTGAAAGTTCACTATGCAAATTCAAACCCATTTCTCTTGCAATAGAAGCTTTTTCAGGAAGTTGGTGTTTTAGATTTTTATACAGCTTGGAGAGTGTACCCATAGATGCAACTTCCAATATTTTCCATGCATCGGCATCTTGTGTAGGGTATCGCTTGTGATGGTCTTTTGTAAATGTTTCCTGACTTCGTTTAAATTCCTTCTTTAATTCTTCAATAGTATGTAAATGAACAGTTTTAGTATTTCCATTATAAGGAATTGTAGTGCTTTCGAAAAGGTTGGTGTCTAAATACCACAAGCTTCCGAAGCTCATCGCTAAATGATAAATCATTTTGGTACGCAATGCTATCTCTATTCGTTCAATAGCATCAAAAAGAATAAGCCTAAGATGTCGGTCGAAATTATAACGGTCAATAATATCTTCGAAATAAGTACCGCTTTTAAATGTATGAAGCGTGTAATCTAATTGCAGGTCCCACCAATAACCTTTGAGCCTGTAGTAACTTATATTTTCCAAAAAATGTGGTGCGGTAGTTTCATCACTAAACAACATTCCTCTTTTTTTGAGTAAGGCTATTTGATTGGCTATGGAGAATGCAGGTTTGTTAGCCATTGAGGGTATAAAAAAATGACCCGTTAGCAGTTCTAATGGTATGCTAACGGGTACTGTTGATACAAATGTAAAAGGCTTCTTTGAAAACACAATAAATTTCAAAAAAAATATTTCAAGTAGTTGAGAATTAACTTTTATTGGAGGGAATTTGCCGCCATAGTTTTGAGTGCATTTTATAGAGAGTAGCAGTCGTACGGGTCACGCACAACACCCTTATTAAAAACGAACTGTAAAATGTTGTTGCTTTTTTTGTTCGGATCTAAAAAAAACCAAGCCGATAAAAAAGAGGTCTATACTTAACGTTACCGATTCATGATGCCTGATCTCGTCCCAGGCCTCCTCCATAGATGTGCTCCAGTGAATGTCATCAAAAATAAAAATGCTTGACTGGGTAGCCTTTTCCAGCAACTGGTAAAAATAGTTTAAGGTAGGCTCTTTGCGATGATTGCCATCAATAAATGCAAGATCGACAGTTGGTATTTTTTGCAAAGTCCTGTTGAGCGTATAATCAAAATTTCCCTCTATAACTTCTATATTATTTAAACCCAACTGTTCAAAATTCTTGTTTGCAATATTTGCAACCTCGTTAGCTCCTTCCATGGTTAAAACATTACCATTAGTGTTAGCCAAGGCAAGGTAAGCTGTGGTAACTCCCAGGCTGGTGCCAAGTTCCACTATGTTGTTGCACTTGTAATAATTGACAATCCTAAACAAAAGTTGGCTATACTTAGCTGGCTTTAGCGAGGCTCTTGCTATGCTGCTAATTTTTCTCTGGTCGCTTTTTGAAACGGTAGATCCGGCGCCATAATCTTTTATTGTAAGGATGGTATCATCAGTTATCATTTGCTTACGAATAGCTTCCACACTCTCATAAGCGTAAAAATGTCTTTTATCGTTTAACACATTTTTTATGAAGTCGAAAACGAAAGGTGAATGAACGCCGTGCCCCTTACCATTTGAAGCCAGTAGAAAATAACGGATATATTTAGCAGTGATTTTTACCAAAGAATACATGCAGACTTTACCTTTTTGATGGAGATTTAATTTTATACGAACCTATTTTTTATCCCACACCTGTATGGTAAAATCGTATGCATGTTTCTCATCGGCTTTTACATCCCGGGCAGAAATCAATTTCCATTTTTGCTCGTCGAACGAGGGAAAATAAGTGTCGCCCTGCAATACTGCATGTACACGTGTTATGTACAACCGGTTTGCTTTGGGCATGGCTTCTTTATAAATTTCGCCACCTCCAATTACAAAAATTTCGTTGGTATCTGCTTCCCGTGCTACAAATAAGGCATCATCTAATTTGTTTACTACCACTACGCCTTCTGCTTTAAAATCCTTTTGCCGGGTTATAACAATATTCTGCCGACCCGGCAAGGGCTTGTTGCCTAACTCAACAAAAGTCTTTCTGCCCATTATCACCGGAAAACCCCACGTGGTATTTTTAAAAAATTTCATGTCGATGGGCAGGTTCCACATCAGGTGATTGTCTTTACCAATGGCATTATTATCAGA
>JBBQVY010000271.1:0-6148 GCA_038211085.1 Chitinophagales bacterium
CTCAATTCTTTTATAAAGATGGTGATCTGGTGTGGCGCCAACTCATCACCCCCAAAATATGGATACAATTTATACCCCATCCCTTTTGGAGTTTTAGCCGTACGTGGCATAATCAATGTTTTATCGTTCAGCATAAACACATATTTGTTACCCGCCACTTTTATTGAGCAGAAATTTTCGGTACCAATATTTACCTTGCCCAATTCCATCGACGACCGGATGCTATCGTTATACACGTAGCCAAATAAACGCAGGGCATTATCACTCCACCTCCATCCAAAACGGGCACTATAAGCATGGTGGTCCGAGTTGTTATCCGAAAAACCATACAACTTATTTATATCCATCTGGTTTTCTCTTTCATTATTAGTGTAGATGGCCGTGCTGTCGAACTTCACCCAAAAGTTTAGTACGTCGTATTGTGCCGGAGCCAGGTTGTTCTTATCGCAGTATTGCTCACCCTTTTTTATGGTATAGGCTACATATGGTTTGGCAGATTGTTTCGGCACAACTTCAACTTCAACAGGAGGATTGTATACTACCAGCTCTTTTTTGCAGGCCGTACAAATAAGCATGGCTATGCAACAGTTCAAAATAATTTTATTCATAATACGGATTGAGTAGGGTGCATCATGCCGTTAATTCTTTCCACAGGGTTAGCCCCGCAAGAATGCCGACGGATAATGCTAATTTTACTGCGTTTAAAACGAAGAAACATTGGCGGATATTATACAATTGTTACCGGAAAATATTGCGAACCAGATTGCAGCGGGTGAGGTAATTCAGCGACCGGCCAGTGCGGTGAAGGAACTGCTTGAAAATGCGGTAGATGCAGGAGCAACAGAAATAAAACTGGTGGTGACCGATGCCGGAAAAAATTTAATACAGGTGGTGGATAATGGCAAAGGAATGAGCGAAACGGATGCCCGCATGAGCTTTGAAAGACATGCAACTTCTAAAATTGCCAACATCGAAGACTTGTTTAGAATAAAAACCATGGGCTTTAGAGGTGAGGCGCTTGCAAGCATAGCGGCGGTTGCCCAGGTTGAACTAAAAACCAGGAAGGCCGAAGATGAGCTGGGCTCTTACCTTGAAATAGACAACAGCCTTGTAAAAAAACAGGAACCATGTGCTGCCCCTTTGGGTACCAGCATTAGCATGAAGAACCTTTTTTTCAATGTACCTGCACGACGAAATTTCTTAAAAAGCAACCCTTCAGAACTTCGGCATATCATGGACGAGTTTATAAGAGTTGCCATGTCTTTTCCAAACATATTTTTCTCGCTTACCAGCAATGGGCAACAGGTTTTTCACCTGGAAGCAGGTAGTCTGAAGCAGCGCATTATTCAAATTTTAGGTACTGCTTACAGTGCAAAACTGGTAACTGTAAAAGAAGACACGGACTATATGAATGTGTACGGTTTTGTTGGAAAGCCCGAAACAGCTAAGAAGACAAGAGGCGATCAGTACTTCTTTGTCAATAACCGTTTTATTAAGAGTGCTTACCTCAACCATGCAGTTATGGGGGCTTTTAACGAAATGCTTGCCCGTGACAGCTTTCCCATGTATGTATTGTTTATAGACCTGGACCCTTCGCAGGTAGATATAAACGTACACCCTACCAAGCAGGAAATTAAGTTTGAAGATGAGAAGATTGTTTATGCCTTTGTACAGGCTGCAGTAAAACATGCTTTGGCCCAGTTTAGTATAGCTCCTTCTTTAGATTTTTCGCTTAATGCTGACATACAGCAAATGGAAGCCGTTGCAAAACCTGCTACGGGTGAGCACTTTTCAAATGTTACTTCTTCAAACCTTTATAAAACTTTTACGCAAAAAAACCAGGCTCATAAGATTGAGGGCTCCTCTATCAGGAATGAACTGAAACATTGGAAAGACTTTTATGAACCTATCGGTACATTACCCGTTACCGGCGGTTACAACCTGACAAAAGAAACTGCAGTTGAAAGCCCCTTGCTAACCGGTTTGTTGCAACCCAAACCTGTAAGCGGTCCTGTTGTTTTGGTAGAAGCTCTGCTGTATCAAATACACCAATCATACATAGTTGCTCAAACTACCAACGGCTTTTTGCTGATACACCAGCAACAGGCACACGAACGTATTTTGTACGAACGCTACAGCAAATCGATGCATGGTAAACAGATGGCAGCACAACAAAACCTGTTTCCTGCAACTATCCAGTTAACCGCCGGAGATACACAACTAATGACCGAATTGTTACCTGATCTGTTAGTACTTGGTTATATTATTGAACCATTTGGTAGCAACACATTTGTATTGCAGGCAACCCCGGCCGATGTGTTGCAGGGCAACGAAAAAATGGCCCTTGAATTACTGCTGGAACAATACAAACATTTTAGCTCCGACATCAAATTCAGCAAACGCGAAAAATTGGTACGCTGCATGGCCAGACAACAAGCCATAAAAGCCGATAATCCTTTATCGCAATCGGAGATGCGCCTGCTTGCCGATCAATTATTTGAGTGCGAATCACCCAATGTTACCCCCTCGGGCCACCCAACTTATATGGAGTTTAAGGAAGATTATTTAGAGAGGATGTTTGGAAGATTGTAGAGAGCATTTGCTGGCTTATGTAGTTTCCATTCACCATAGTTACTTTACAATCTTACCCATGCTAAGTTTGAATTAATACTTCTCGATGAGGTGAGTTAAAAATGCTTCAATGCCTTTGCGAATGGCAGATGATGAGCTAAGGTGATTATTTACCAGCACGGAGAAAATAAGCGTTTTGTTATGTTTGGTAAGCAGGTAACCACTTAGGGCAACATTGTTGCTAAGCGTACCTGTTTTTGCAAATATGCGTTTACCATAGTTTGCATACAAACCTGTTAGCGTTCCGGTATTACCCGTAGGTAATATTTCCTCAATGCGGTTCATACCAACATCCTGCATCATTTGCTTTAATAACCAAACAAAATCGTTGGGAGAAAAAAGATTGTAACGGCTGAGGCCGCTGCCATCTACCCATTTTGGTTGCTGGGGTAAGTCTTTAAAATCAACCTTAAGTAAGGTATCAATAATCTTTGCATCATTCATTACACCCAGCTTTTTATTACTTACCATTAAAAGGGTTTGCTCTGCAAAAAAATTGTCGCTGCGGTGCATCATTATTTTTAGCAGGCTATCGGTTGGTTGCGAGTACAATACTTTTGATTTACCTGTTTCTATAGGCTCATTTTCTGGTACAACTTCCTTGTGTAATGTGTCCTGTAGCCAACCCGCTGAAAAAGACCCTGCTTCCATTGAAAGTGTAGCGTACTTTACAGGTGTAGTACTTCCTGTTCCATTTTTTATAATGAAGTAATGCCCCCCAAGGTTTCGTGATACCTCCCAATTTTGGCCTGGTATGGGTTTGCCAAGAATGGCCAGGTGAGATGGCACTGTTGTAAGTGTATCATTTTTATAAGTAAAGGTTGCCAGGTCACCATACATGGGGAAAGGGTCGCGTTCTGCCATGTAATCCGCATTAAAATCGTCCCACATCCAACCCTTGCCAAGCGGGTTACTTTCAAACTTTGTATACAAGCCAATGGAAGTAAAACGGCTTTGGTTCATCAGTTCAAACAAAGGCTGGCGGGCAAAATCAGGATGCAAAAAAGTAGGATCACCGGTTGACTGCACAATCAATTTATCGTTCTCAATGGTATACATCGCCGCAAGCAAACTATCTCCCAAATATTTCATGGCCGCATAACAGGCAAACAACTTTGTATTACTAGAGGGTACAAAAAGTTTTTGAGCGTTGTGTTGGTATAAAGATTTATTAGTGCTGGCATCATAAACAGCTATACCAACATGTGCCATAGAAAAGGGTTGCTGAGACAGGATGGTATTATTGGCTTGCTTACCTATTTTATGTTGAACAGAGCAGGACATAAGCATGCACTGTAGTACCGCAATAAAACATAAACTTATAAACTGGAAGGCGCGGAATTTTATTTGCATGAATTTTATTTGCAAGGTTTTGCTACTTAAAGACACAGGGCTTTTTGATTGCAAAAATCAAGAGTGATTGTAAAAATTACTGTTTCATAATTCAAAGTCGTTTACTTAAAAAAATTTCACGCAAAGAAAAAAAGGAGCAAAGGTGCAAAGACAAGCCTTTTCATCTTTTACACCTTAGCGTGGTATTCCTTTGCGTCTTTGCGTGGAAGTACATAGTGCTTAAGTAAACGACACTGGTTACATATTTTAGCTTAATACTTTTGTATGTGTTCCTGGATTCAAAATTTCTCATTTAATGATTTACAGAGTCTAAAGTCGCTCGGCTGCCCTCAACCAGCGCTCCGGGTATTCATTTCTCGAAGCAACTATATAATCGTAATGACTGCAGGCTACCATGCTACCATTGGGAACTTCCATCCACCAGCGGCCGGTTTTCTTGCTTTGTAAAAAGGTGGTTGCCACTTCTGCAAACGCCATACTGTATTCATTAAAATTATCGCGGTCTTCCAGCTTTGCTTCCATTTTGCCCTTACCAATACCATCCATTAGATACCACAGCATATGTGATATTTGTTTGGCAGTTAAATTATGTTCATCCTGGTTGGGCATATAACCATATATGCCGATTGTATTTACATTGTGACTTATGCCTGCATATTGCATAAGGGTACATGCTTCTTCGCCATTAAAGCCATTGGGGGTTAAACGATTTGCAGGAGCATGGCTGTGCTGTATGGCCGAAATATCGAAACTAAATAATTGGCTGTTTCTTATTACCGGCTCCATCTCTTCAATGTTCTCTTTTACTTTGCCAACCCTAAAACAATCAAAGCGAAGCTTATCAATGGTCTCCAGCATAGTAGGGTGTACAAAATAACTCTGAAAGCCAATATGGTTGTAATGCCTTATGAAGTTGGGTTCGCCAGTAAGTAGTTCCATTAAAAATTTGTCTGCAGGAACAACACTCTCCATATCCAAATCAATCTTAGCATCAACACAGGTAGCTTCAATAATTTGTTCGCGGTCTGCGTAGGCCTTGTATTGGCCCAACGTAAGATCATGACTGCCGCCTAATATTACCACCCGTTTGTTTAGTGACAATAGTTCTTTTACCACGGTTTTTAAAGCAGCAATGGTATCACCAAGTGTGGCACCTGTTTTTATATTGCCAATGTCGGCTACCTTAACATCCTGGTGCCAGTGGAATAGTCCATAAAATTCTTTGCGTATGGCATCAGGTCCATTACTATCTAAACTAAAAGGCGCAAATCCCCTTGTATCGGCGCAGCCTACCAAAACCATATCAGCCTCTTCCATCTCGGGTAAAAAGGCCTCGTTAACTTTTATATGCTTACCCAGTTGCGTATCCTTAAAGCCTTCATCGTCGTTTAGTTCGTACACGTTAACCGGTTCTACAAAATCTATAATTGATTCGAGTGAATGCATTTGTTGCTTGTTTAAAAACAAACTTAGTGCAATAGTGGTTTCAAATGTCGGGAGTGGATATGTGCAGGGTAATACATGGAGAAACAAACGGCCAATCCATAGTTGCCCCGGAGGTGCAACCCATATGTTTGAGAACAAATTATTATAGGGGCTGCACCTCCGGGGCAGGAAACCGAAATTGGTTGATAAAGTTCTACAGAGCGGTTGCGCCTCTGGCGCATATATGCAATTTCCAAGGCATTCCGAAACAAATTGGAATGACGAGATGTATTTGTTTTGTGAAGAAGCGTTGATGGGGAATGGTTGTATGACTTTTCAGAATAAATTAAAATTTCGATTTTACGCCAGCGGCGTAACCGCTCTGTAGGAAAGCGATAACCCTAAATCCATTCTTGCCCCGGAGGGGCAGCCCTCTCCCTGCGGTAAATCTTATTACTATTTCATTTCTACAGAGCTTTTGCTCCTCACGCACATACATGCAATTTCCAGGGGATTCCGAAACAAGTTAGGAATGACGAGATGTATTTGTATTTGCGAAGCAGAGATGTATTCTGGTCGGCGGTCTGACATCTCCTAAAAGTTATTTTCAACCCCCTCACTCACAAACAAAAAACCCATTAGCCTCTCTTGTGTGAGAAGCTAACTAATCAAAGATTTTTTATTGCATGCTATCAGAGGTCTGTGTACCGGTGTTGTTATTCTTTCTTTTAAACAGCGT
>JBBQVY010000272.1:0-6138 GCA_038211085.1 Chitinophagales bacterium
ATCATCTCTTCCAGTTGACGGGGATTGCTGCGTAGCAGACGGGCAAAGAGTATTGTTATATAGGGGCAATTGTCGGTAGAGAATTCTGTTCCACGTAGACCATCATTTACTACAGTGCAAATGGCGGCATTTGTGTTCTCCAGGAAGTTAGATCTTGTCATTTGCCCGGTGGCCGGTGTAGTGCTGTCATTTACTATTAGCCGTCCATTTTCAAGTTCGGTTCCGCTAACGGCATTGTCTGCCTGTCGTTGTATTCCTTCGCCCTGCTGTACCACATGCGTTAACTCATGCGCCAATAGTTTTTTGCCTTCGGCGGAAGATGGATTGTATTGGCCGCTTCCAAAAACAATATGGTTTTGATGGGTGTAGGCCAGGGCATTGATACCGGCCGATGAGTCATGGGCCGTGGAATCGTCATGGACTTTTACCTGGCTGAAATCATGTTGAAACCTGTCTTCCATGAAACCCTTTGTTTCATCATCCAAACCAAAACCACTACCCGAAATTGCCTGTTGCACTTGTTGCAAAGCGGGGGTTTCTGCCTGGCTTGCAGTCTCTTTCCGGTTGATGGTTACCGGTGTTACTGCAACACCATCCTGGCCTGATGCATCGTCGATTGGTGAGGCATCCATTCCTATACTGTCAGTTGTATTTTCCTTTCTTTGGATGTCGATTTCATCTTCCTGTTTTTCTTCGACTGCCGTTGTCTTCCTTGAAATCAATGCTTCCTTTTCTCCTTCCTCAATAACTTCTTTTCTAAAAAGCGTTTCGCTATCAGCAGTTGTTGTTGGTTTTCTGCTTACGCTAATATCGGGCACACCTCTTATAACATTTATTAAACGGGGCACATCGACTGTAATGGAAAACCGTGTATCTCTTATTTGCTCTGATGGTAAGGTTAACATGCTGGTGACCGGCTGGGCAAACGAATCGTTCGGCATGAATACCGTAGGATCTGGATTGAAGAACTGGTTAACTCCTCCCTGCAACGTAACAGCACGATTAAACAAGTCGAGGTTAAATGTGCCGCCTACCACGCGAAGACTTTGAGTGGCGGGGTTATAGTCGAGGTTTAAACCAAAGCGGGGAGAAATTTGAGGAAAAGCATTATTGTGTTCGTGTAAAAAATCGAAATAAGGCGTAAGATCAAACTCGCCGCTGAACTCGTACGACGGATGACCCGGTTCGGGCAAATGATAGGTAAAAGAGGATGGTGTAAAAAACTCTGAATTAGGAATGAGCCTGATGGGTGTCATCAGGTTGATGCCATCAAGGGCATTAATTGCCTGGCCTCTAAAGCGGGGATCCATGGCGAAGACCGTTCCAAGGATTAAAGCATCGGCAATGCCAAAACCAATAATGCTGCCCCGCAATTCACCGGGCTGGCTGTCCCATAACTTATACTTCAACCTGTCTAAAAAAGGTGAAAAAGCCGGGTTGTTATCCATTAAATTCTCGCCCAATACACCCAGGCCATCTGTTACCGGGTCCTGTTCTTCCCTACGTGGACCCTCTTCATCTTTTTGAACCGCCGATGGAGCTATTGCAGGTTTTGCAACCGGGCCAATCAAATTTTGAACAGTGATGTTCAGTATATGATCGGCAACTGCATCGGCCTGTTGCTCGTACACATCTCCCGGTTGGTTAATAGTTAATTTGGGTTGAAAAAACGGAGCGATTGAAGCCATATCCTGCCCAAAAGAAAAAAAGGAACTTTTATCTTTTATTGCACCATTTGCCGTTGATGATTTGGTTTGACTTTTGGTCGCTTCCATAATAGCAGATCAAAAAATATTTGGTCACTTTTTTTTAATAAATGTTTTGGGCAGCACTTACTTTTTATGCCCATTCTACCCATAACATACCCTTCATCCAGGGGGTTTTAATCATGCTGATGCTCCATGGCAGAGATGACATCACCATATCGTAGGCTAGTTGCTGTACCTGTAACCTCCAGTCGTTTTTTTTTTGGGTGAGCTTGCCTTGCCTTTGTAAAAATGATTGCTGGAATCCTTCAATGGTACCATTTACCTGTACGCCATTTTGTTTCCAAAGACCAATTATTTGGCCCAACAGATCCAGTGCTTCTTTTCTTTCATTTTCTAACAACTCAATGTCGCATAGTATTGGCTCATCAGGCGAAAGGCCACAAATAATTTTTTCAAGAACCAACTCATGATCTTCGGCATCCACATTACCGGTAGCCATAAACCGCGTAAGTAAAACAGCCTTCATGCATGCCGGTTCATCTATAAATATATTTTTTGTCGAAAGTCCAAGTTCTTCAAAAAGCTGCGCTAAAAATGGATGAAGCATTACAAGGCCTGCGTTGTTAATAAAAATTTCACCTGTTTCAATAGGTTCCTTTTTATGTAATGGAACCGCATCAATTAGCTCCACTTCATTTTGGTGCTTATTAATTAACATGTGAAACTCCTTAAACAATGGGCTTGTTTCTGAAGCTAATAATATGGTTAGCTGGGGAATTAAATCAGGTAAAAAAGTGATTGCGTATTGAAGTGTTTTCCTCGCAATGAAATCACTGCCCCCAGGACTTTCCCCTAATGAAATCCATTGTAAGAACACCAGGTACAGGCTTCTTTTCAAATGAAACTCACCTGCAACAACAGGTTGTAATAGTTTTTGGAGAAAAGTTTTTAAAAGCAGAAAATCTTTGTGTATGGCCGCATGTTTTCCCTGGAGTAACCATTCGACTAATTGATTCAAACTGTTGACCGGCAATAAATAAACAAGGCGTAACAAGGCGGTTTCGTTAGCCGTTTCAAGATACTTTGCCAACCTGTTTAATAGCGTAGCATCGGGCATCATCCATTCGGTAAATCCTTCTTGAATCTTTAGCTTATTTCCTGCATACCAGGTTACAAACCCGGTAGATAAATAATGCTCTAAGACCTCGTAAAATTCTTTGGTGCTCCATTGGTTTTCATTTTTATCAACCTGGTTAATTTCAGTAACCCTGCTGTGTTCATTCCCATTAACGTCGATTGCTTTTTTAGGGTTTGGCGAGGATGGTTGGTTGTCGTTTACGGTTGAGGTGGTGGATGGTGCAGTCCAAACAGGATCTTTTAATTGAATAGCTTGCCTGGCTTCTGTAATAATCTTGTCTGCTAAATTTTGCTCCCAGTTTTGTTTATTTATTAGTCCGGCATCAATTGTTAATTGATCCAACCTATAGGTTTTATGAACAGGTCCCAACTCATCAAACAAAACTGATAATTGTGGAAGGATCATTTCATGAAATACCTCGCCTAACCTGTTACGAAACTGGAAGGCATCAGCGGGGTTTTCCATCTCAACTTCAAACACTTGCTTTTGGATAATATGATTGTATTGACGGACCATTGCTATGGCGTTAAATTATCAAACTCTCCATTGTTACGGTGCTTGCCTAATACATCGGAATTGATAATATATGGTGTTGTTTTGCCGCAATTAATTCCTGTTCGCTTATTGAAATCTACAGTTAACAAAACCGTAATTGGAACAAATTCCTTGTTAGGTCCAGCAAAATCCGAAAGATTAAGTCTATCAACATCGATGGTTTTTAATTCAACACTTTTCTTCAAATTGTCGGGTAATTCGTTGAAAATTGTCCATTTATACCCGTCAGCATTTCGCTCTTTTGCTTTGAGTTTAAGTGTTAAAGGAAGAGATACTGTTGTCAATGGATTTTGAATTAAATCCATTACAAATCCGGCGTCAGGCACAAATATGGTAAGGCTTATATCTATGCCGCGATAAGAGAGTGCATAGCTTTTTGATTGCCCGATATCTTGTTTGGCAGGAATAAAAAATGGGTTGCCTGAAGTCGCATCTTTGTCAATAATGAGGTTGTCATTATTTTTTATTTCTCCCAGGTCTGAAGGAACTGGTTGTATGGTTAAAATTTTACGCTGTTTATCACTGATACAAAAAGCAACGGGCTCTATAGAAAACGATACAGGAACGGGCCTCGAAACCAACACATTTTGTTCTACAGTTGTACTACAGGGACCATCTGTTACTGATAAGGTAACAAGGAACACTTTCTCGCTTTCACTAAACTGGTAGGTGTGTACAGGTGAGGGTTCTTTTGATAGAGGAGTGCCATCACCAAAATTCCACGATACATTTTTGTTCTCAATATTAGAAGCAACAAACCTGCGGGAGAACGGATCGGTAGAGATAGGCTCCGCCTTAAACTCAACCTGGAATGCAGCCACAATAGAAATATCTACCGCAACACCTTTAAAGACCAGGTGATAGTTTTTTGTTAGCTCTACGCCCTGGCCGGCAGGTACAAAGACAATGTTGCCACTGGCATCTTTATCCATACGTAGTTCGTTTGGATTTTCAATGTCAGTAAAGTTTGGTATTGCAGGGTCAGCTATAAAGGCATACCGATTGTCGTCGTTCGAACAAAATACCGTTGGTTTTATTGAAAAAATTTGTTGAATTGGTTTAGTGATTACTACTTCCTGTTGCCTTGTTATAACACAAGGGCCATCGGTAGCAGTAAGGGTTACTTTAAAGGTTTGTGTGTCGGATGTAATTACAAAATTGTGGGTTGGAGATTGCTCTGTTGAGGGAGCAGTACCATCGCTAAAGTTCCAGCTAACGGTTTTATTTTCTGTATTTACCGGAATGAATTTGCGGACCAAAGGATTATCCGGCGAGGTGGAAAAGTCGAAATTAATTTCGAATGCAGCCGTAATTTTTGCATCTACATTTATGCTTCGGCCATCGGGCAAAGTATAAGTTATTTTATTAATGCCGGCAGCAAGGCCTTTAGGAGTAAACGTCATTTTATCTGCATCAACACCACCAGCCGAAGCAGTTAACGTACCACCCAACGGGTTCACAGTAACCTTGTAAGTTTTGTCATCGCTATTACAGAAATCGGTTTTCTCCAGTGTAAGCAACAAAATATCCTGCTGCACTTTGGGCAATACATAAGTAACCGGCGGACAATCTGAACAACATAAATAAGGCAGATAAAAGTCGGCGACTACCGCATTGTCGGGTATATTAAAAGGAAGTTTTGAAGCAGCTACAGCAAATTGTTGCAACGTAAGATTTTTTAAAGCAGTAGCCTGCGTTGCCGATAGTTGTAACTCAGCAGTATCGAACAGTTTTAAAATTTTGGTAAGATTATTTTTATTGATGGCCGAAGTTTCGGCGAGTTTGGTTATGGGTTTTTCGGTATCGACAGCTATGGCCCCGGCATTGGTAATGTTGGTTAAAGCTGTTGCTGCAATGCCCGGCGTAGTAGTATTGGCCGGTGCTTCGTGGTAAACAATTATAAAAGTACCACCGCGGGGTACCCCTGCTTTATGGTCTATGCCCGGGTTTGAAATAAGGTATTGGGATAACAGGTTTTGCTTCTGAATTTTTTCAACCCTCTTGGTATACTCCGTTGTAAGTGCTTTAATTTTTTCATCAATACAACCAGTTACAACAGCCTCCAGGTTGCCATACATTAACGGGTTTAACGCTCTTTGTTCTTTGTCTTCGGTAAGCAATGCCTGCATGAACTCAGTAAAAAAGCTGATCATGCTGTCGTAGATCCTTTTAAAATTGTCGTACTTAAAATTGTATATGGTTGAAGCGCCGGTAATGGTTTGCATCAGGGCCTCGGTTATGTCTATAAGATGAAACAAGGCTGCACGGGAACCACTTACGGAAGTCAGGTCTAACTGGGCAGGCCGTGGAAAAAACTTATTGACAGAATCGTTGTACTCCGCACCTAACGTTCCCTTTACCACCGGGCAATATGTTTTTAAAAAGTCGCCTTTGCGGCTGAAGCGTATAGCCTGTACAAAACTGGTATTAATAAGGTTTTTGTTGATAACAATATCTTGCAGGGCAGCAGCATGCACCACATTAATAGTGGATAAAAAATTAAACTTAATGTTATCGTTGCCAGGATTGAACCGCAGGATGGAAGGAATTTTTGCGGCTATACAAAGGGGTTCATGCATTTTACAGGCAAGCTCCGCCCTGAGTAACGCAAACTGTGTTTCAATATCTTCAAAATGACAATCGTATTTAATAGCAGTATCGGCTGCATCTGTTCCGGCTTTTAAAGCAATCACATCAAAAGGCAAACGGTTACTATTACGAATAGAAAGAATTACG
>JBBQVY010000273.1:0-6123 GCA_038211085.1 Chitinophagales bacterium
TAAGGTTCCGGAATTTTTAGAAACTCCAGCACATAAGGCTCGCGAATTAAATCGGCAGGTTTTTGCACCAGTTGCCCTTGCTTCGACAATTGCAAAATGCCTTCTTTGTCTTTTGATGCTGCCAAACGTAAGAATAAGGAGGATGATTTTTGTCGTACCAACTCTCTTACGTTCCAATTTTCTATAATGCTTTGCTTTTCGTAAAAAGAACGTTCAACCGGGTCATCAATTTTTAATAGTTCCACAATCATAGACCAACCCAATTGGTGCGACACTGTCGCACCAATTGGAAAAACGAGGTAAAACTGCCTCATGCGTTTAAGATTGCTCAAACTAAACCCTTTGCCGTGTGCCAGCAATAAATCTTTAGATAATTGAGGTAATAAGCCCTTGCCATATTTGGCTTTTGCTTTGCCGCCTTGCTCAAACTCCACTATATACTGCCCTATCTGCCAGTAAGTTTCTACCATGGCAGTATTTACAGCTTTTACTGCACTCGTACGTCCTTGCTCGTAGCGTGTGGAGATTTGCTCTACAAGGCTTTGGTAATCGTTATTTGGCTGTGTTAACTGCACTTTGTCTGAATAAGGATTTATTGATTTTTGGATAAAGAATTTTTATTTTAATAATCCTTGTTTCTGCATGGTTAGCGAACTTCATTGGCTTTAAGCACTCTCAATAAATTTCCTCCAAGAATTTTTGTTATGTCTTTTTCGCTGTAGCCTTTTGCTACCAGCGCTTTTGTTATTTCAGGATAGTTAGTAACATCATTTAATTGCAAGGGTGTAAGGGTAATGCCATCAAAGTCGGACCCGAGACCCACATAATCAGCTCCAACCAATTTAATAATGTATTCAATATGGTCTATCACATTGGCAAGGGGTGGCCGAATGCTTTGTATTTCGGCAGCATATTTATGATACATGCTGCTACCGGCATAAAAATCCAGCATACCTGTTTTCATAAGAGAATCAATTTCTGCTTTGTGCCTTGAAAGAAAGATCTTTTCTTTTTCATCGAAAGTGCTGTCAATAAAGCCGGGATTAAAATTGATTTGTATAACGCCCCCGTTTTTAGCAATGGCTTTTATCTGATCATCTTTTAAATTACGGCGGCTGTGTACCAGCGTGTATACGGAACTGTGAGAGGCAATAACCGGCTTTGTGGTTAGTTGCATCACATCCCAAAAAGTTTGGTCCCCGGCATGGCTCACATCTATCATCATGCCCAGTTCATTCATGCGCTTTATTACCTGCTTGCCAAAATCGGTGAGCCCTCTGTGTGGTAGTATTTTTCCGCTGGTTTCATCTGCGGCACTCGTAGCCCAGGAGGGTGCAATATTATGCGTAAGGGTTAGATAGCGGGCACCACGCATGTATAATGCATCCAACTTTCCAAGGTCATTTTCTATCATATGGCCGCCTTCTACACCAAACATGGCAGCTATCTTATGTTGCTTTACTACTTTCATTAATTGCCTGTAACCTGAGACCTTTATAATTTTATCAGGGTTGCGTTCGGCAATGGCATCCAGGCTATCCATTTCCCTGTTGGCATACTTATAAGCATTCTTAACATCACCATCGCAATACACCGAAAATATTTGAACATCCAGTCCTCCTTTTTTCATACGCAGCAGGTCGCTGTGCGTTATGCCGGTAAGGTCACGATCAAACGAAATTCCTTCATCTGCAGCCTTCATCAGTATATCGTTGTGGGTGTCAACAACAATGGCTTTGGTATGAATCTTCTGGTAAGATTGTGCAGCCAGTTGGCCAGTAAAAGCCAGCCCGATTATTAATAAATATAGTCTCATGTTTTGCTTGTATACATGTTGGTGTTTCGCGGGCAAAACTAATTGCTGCCCCGCATTTGCTAAGATATAGCGTTAGAAGCTTAGAGTTTTACTTTGTTATTAAACACCGGCAATGAGGAAGATAAGGACTATGGAAGGTTGTCAAAGTTATTTGAGGGCTACCAGTACAAGTGGTGTAACTCACCTATAAGTTAATATCATTTGTCGAACTTCAGTCTTCTATTTTATACTGCTGCGAGCCATTTAAAATGTACAAGAGGGCAACCCTCAAGAGCAGGATAGGTGGGTAACTATGTTCAATAATCTATAGCTCATTTCATAAAATTTTTACCTCCTTCACAACTCATCTTTAAAAATAACTCATAATTACTTTAGACTATTGACAACTCACAACTCACCACTCACATTTACTCACTTCTTAAACTCTTCACCGGGTTTGCTATTGCTGCTTTTATTGCCTGGAAGCTTACTGTAACCAGTGCAATTAATAAAACCAATAAACCGCCGGCAGCAAAAAGTTGCCAGCCCGGATTAATTCTATATGGATAGCTTTCGAGCCATTTGCCAGCGGCAAGCCATGCCAGCGGAATAGAAATGAGTAGAGCAACCAGCACCAGTTTTAAAAAGTCTTTTGATAAAATGGTTACCACATTATTTACCGAAGCACCCAACACTTTGCGTATGCCAATCTCTTTTGTGCGTTTTTCCGCAGAGAGCACTGACAAACCAAATAAACCGATACACGAAATAAAAATGGTTATGATGGCGCTGAAGAACATGATCTGTTTCCACTTAGCCTCCGCCTCATAATTTTTTATGTTTTCTTCTTCTTTAAAACTGTAACTGTAAGGATTGAAAGGAAACATTTTTTTAAACGTTGCTTCAATATGCTTTAAGCTGGAAGTCTCTGTATGAGGTTTTATTTTAACGAGGGCCACGCCGTATTGATTGGCATTTTTCATAGTAAACAATTGGGCGCCTATTTTCTGGTTCAAAGGCTTGTAATGATAATCGGGCACCACGCCAATTACCTGGTAGCGTTGATTTTCAGTATACCAAAAATTAACCTCCTGCCCAAGTGGATTTTTCCACCCGGCTTTTTTTACGAAGGTCTCATTTACGATTACTGAATGCGAAGAATCGGAAGGGAACGAAGGAGAAAAATTCCGGCCCAGCAGCATAGGTATTTTAAGCATGGGTAAATATGCTTCGTCTACTGTTTCGTATTCGAAGTTGATAATTGAATCGCCATTTACCTTGGCTGCAGTGCTCCAGCCGCCACCATTTTTTGCTGATAGTTCCTGTATGCCCGTATTCTTTTTCAACTCCGCTTTTAAAATACTTAGTTCACTGCGTTTTAAATCATTCTTGCCAAAAGTTACCAGGTTGCTGTCGTCGTAACCTAACTTTTCGCTGGTGAGATAATTAAACTGCTCATAAATAGTAAAGGTGGCAATGATTAAAAAAGAGGCAAGGGAAAACTGTAAAACAACCAGCGATTTTTGAAGATAGTTTTTGCCACCAATTGTAAAGCGGCTGTACAAAGTTTGCACCGGGTTATAGCCCGATAAAATAACCGCCGGGTAAAAGCCAGAGAGGAAAGCAGTGAGGGCAAATAAAAACAGCAAGCCTGCAACCAGTTTGGCGTCGAGCAAATAGGAGAGGGCCAGGCTTTTATTTGCCAGGTTATTAAACACCGGTAAGCTTAGCTCAACAATTAAAATGGCGAAAACAAATGCCAGCAAACAAAGCAAAAACGACTCGCCTAAAAACTGTACAATCAATTGTTTTCTTTGGCTGCCTACCACTTTACGAATACCAATTTCTTTTGCCCTTCTTACCGACCGGGCAATGGTGAGGTTAATAAAATTAATACAGGCAATAAGCAGAATAAATAAAGCAATGCCTGATAAAATATAGGAGTACACCGGGTTGCTGGCATCGGTTAAACCGTTTTGTGCAGGCAACTCTGTGTTAAGGTGCATATCGGTAAACGGTTGCAAAAAATAGCTGCTACTGCCCACAATATCTCCAAACTTTTTATTTATTATGGCCAAAGCATCTTTGGAATCTGCAGCATAAAATTGCTGCATCTGCTTATTGACCTGCTCAATTTTTGCCTGCGGATTAACCACCACAAAAGTGTTTAGAAAAAAGTTGAACCAGGCTTCATTATCAGTTCCTTCGCCCGGCGGCACTACAAATGGCAGCAGTACATCAAAATGAATAGAAGAGTTTTGCGGGGTTTTTTTAGCGACAGCAGTTACGTTGTAGGGTTCAAACGAACTCTCTTGTTTTACCATAATTACCTTTCCTACAGCCTCCGTATTACCAAACTGTTTTTTTGCCATCTCTTCCGAGATAACAATAGAGTGTGGCTCGTTTAAACATGTTTTAGCATCGCCGCTAATAAGCGGGAAAGTGAAGATGGAAAAAAAGGTAGAATCGACATAAAGTAAATCCTGCGAATGAATTTCGGTACCTGTTTTAATATCTTCCGAACCGCTTTTAATCCTTACAAAAGATTGTATGCCCGCCACATTTTGTGCAAACTTTGGTCCCTGCAGGTAACCCGAACTTCCATCTTTGCGTTCTACACCATCTTTACTTTTATTGTTGGTGACTATGCGATAAATGTTAGGTACATTTTTATGAAAACGGTCGTAGCTCACTTCATCCTTCATATATAAAATAATGAGTATTGCACAGGCAAGTCCAATACTTAAACCGGCAATATTTATAAACGAATAAATCTTGTTGCGCAACAAATTTCTCCAGGCAATTTTTAAATAGTTTTTAAACATACATATGCTTGATTATGAAGATCAGGGGCTACAATTGAAATGCCAGTTCAGCATGTCGCTTAGAATCAACCTTTTACAAACAGTTATGATAAATGAAGTGTACGTTTATGATACATTGGTGTTCGGTTTTGTAAATGCTTTTATAAACCAGGGATAGCTGCAACTTTATAAATTAGGGTTTCTAAGAATAGCCAGGGCAACAAAAATATCTTATGTACACCTTAGCTCGTTATTACTCCTGCCACTAAAAATATAAAACAGCCCATATTTTTAAACTCTCATAAACATCTCTAAAATTAGTTTGATCTTTAAATCAGAATTGTTTGTCCTGTATGGTCATAGTGCAGAAAAACACCCATTTAAAAATTGTTTTAGTTTTCATTACTGATGTTGAAATATTACCTGGTTATATTTATTGCCCTTCCTTTAACATTGCTGGCTGGGAGAACAAACCTGGTTGATCCATGTGTGCCAACAATAAAGATCAGTGAAAGTCAAAATAATATTTGTGCCGGCACTTCCATAATTCTTAATGCAAAAGTGACAAATGAGGGCACAGGAAATATCTACAAATGGAAAAGGAATAACCTGGATGCAGGTGCCAACAATCCGGTTTTTACTTTCGCGGGTTTTAAAGATGGTGATGTGATAATTTGTGAATATACCAGCCATACACCTTGTGGGGTGGATACAACCATCACCAGTAATAAGGTTATTATCCGTGTTGTTAACAACGTTACACCACTTGTCACTGTAGGTAATAATGACCCCTTAGTATGTGAAGGCGACCTCACTACTTTTACCACCTCCTCATTTTATGGAAATGAAATACCTTTTTTCCAATGGAAGGTGAATGATCTGCCAGTGGGTACTAACAGTTCCGTATACACTACCAGCAGCCTCACCAATGGTGCAAAAGTTGAATGTACGTTAACCATTTCTTCACCGTCCTGTCCGGGTTCTGTGCGTTCTGCCACTTCTCAATTAACCCTATACGTTTATCCCTTGATTCATCCTAAGATTGAGATTAAGCCATCCAAAACAAACATTTGCAAGGGAGAGACTATACTATTTACCGCACTCGCAAACGGTGGACCTAACCCTGCACTAAATTGGCAAATAAATGGAAACTCAACAGGTGTAGTAACAGGGTCTTTTAGCAGCAGTACCCTACAGGATGGTGATGTTGTAACTTGTACAGTAACTGTAGACCAGGATTCCCGGTGCAAGACGGGTATAAGCGCCTCATCAGACACAGTTGTCATTCATGTTCATGACTATCCCCAGCCTTCTATAACTATTGCCGCACCATCGCTCCAGGTATGCGTGGGGAAACCATTGACGTTTACTTCAAAAGCACAAAACCCGGGTAACATTCCATATTATCAATGGCAGATAAATGGCCAAAATGTACCATCTGGAATGCCCACTTTCATCTATAATAAATTTACTAACGGCGACAAAATTTCCTGCAATCTATCCTCCTTCATTCCTGGCTGTCCC
>JBBQVY010000274.1:0-6107 GCA_038211085.1 Chitinophagales bacterium
CTAATGCCTTTGGGTTTTCAAACAACTCCTGCAAATCGTTTTTGATGATGATCGTTTTCTTATCAGTGCTAACTATTGCCATATTTGCGGCGTATTTCTTAATGGGTTTCGTAAACGTAAACACCTGTGTATAGGTAGATGGAATATCTAATAAAGGGCTGATCATTTTTATTTGCTGCAAGGTTGAATCATTCTCAACAAGCCTTTGAATGTTTGCGCTATCCGTAAGTGTATTGCTGATATATCCATTTTCTGCTTTATAGAGAAAGCCAAGATCATTAAGATTAACTACACTGATACTGCTCGCAATTGCAGCTCCCTCACTCATATTTGGAATAGCATTTTTTCCAGACCGGGCAATAATTTTAAACAGTGCATTTCTTAAACCGGCTACCTGGCTGATAGATGTAAACGGCGCTGAAAAAACAAGCTTTAACTGGTCACTATCAACATTAATATTCATCTGCATCTTTCCATCAGCAAGTAATAATTTTTCTTGCGGGGAGAAGATGGTATCGTTGTTTAAAATATTACTGAACGAGATAGTGGTATCTTTTAAAGGCAAACTTTTGAACTGCTCTGCGACACCAAATACTTTTAATTTAGCCAGCAGTTTGCTAACATCAACTGATAGGGAAAAGTTGCCGCTATCTGCCGAGGCAAAAGTTGTTTTCTCCTCAATTTCGAAACAAGCAGAAAATAAAAAACAAACAACAACTGACAGGATTGCAATTCTTGATTTCATAACAAATAACATAAAGAAATTAAACCGTAACGGCTTCGGAAGATTTTACGCGATGGCGATAATTTTTAAAGAGGCTTTGCCATTGGATTTTTATAACACCCAATACCCCTTCTTTCAAAATACCTTTATTCATTTTGGACGTACCAATTTGGCGATCGATAAAAGTTATAGGAATTTCTTTTATTTTAAACCCTAGTTTCCAGGCTGCAAATTTCATCTCAATCTGGAAGGCATAACCCACAAATTTTATCTCTTTAAAATTAATGGTCTGTAGTACTTCCCTCTTATAACAAACGAATCCTGCGGTAGGATCCATGATAGGCATCCAGGTAATAAGGCGGGTATAAATAGCGCCACCTTTTGAATAAAACTTTCGATCCCACGGCCAGTTTTCAACCTTGCCACCTGATACATACCTGCTGCCTATCGCCACATCGATTCCATTCTTACAAGCCATGTATAAACGCTGTAAGTCCTTTGGGTTGTGCGAAAAATCGGCATCCATTTCAAATATGTAATCGTACCCACGATCGATGCTCCATTTAAAACCATGTATGTAAGCAGTACCCAAACCTAGTTTGCCAATTCTTTCTTCCAGAAATAAAACTCCGGGATAAAACTCCTGCAAATCTTTCACAATGGCAGCAGTACCGTCTGGCGAGCCATCGTCGATAACCAACACATGAAACTGTTGCTGTAATGAAAAGATTGCCTGCAATATGTTTGCAATGTTGTCCTTTTCATTATAAGTAGGTATAATAACTATTTTTTCCAAAAATGTCTGGGATGTTTTGGTAGATATACCGAAAATACAATTTTAGTTTGTACTCCTCAAAGGAATGAAAACCGATCAATGCTATTAAACTTTTTTTAACAGCGACCTGTTTAGGATTTCGGTCAGTTTTTGTTTTGTATGCATTGGAAAGTCTCCCTTCATCATCCAATCATAGTACTGCGGCTCAGATTTTAAGACATCTTCAACCGGTCGTCCTTTGTGTTTTCCAAAGTTGAAAACTTCAACAGAGTCAACCTTTATAAAGCGACGGGCAAAGTCTACTACATCATCTTCGCCACAAAATTTACAAATTTCTTCTACAGTCATACCTATTTCGGGATAACGTTCAACCTGGGCACAAAGAATTTCAAAAGTAGCTGAAGCATCTGCCTCAGCGCCATGTGCTCCCTCGAGTACTTTGCTGCAATAAAACTTATAGGCTGCGCTTAAAGTGCGCTGTTCCATTAAATGAAATACCCGTTGAACATCCAAAAGCTTTCTGCCATCAACAGTAAAGTCCATACCTGCACGCAAAAACTCCTCAACCAGCATTGGTATATCAAAGCGATTGCTGTTATACCCCGCCAGGTCGCTGTTCTCAATAAATTGCTTTACCTCGTTGGCCACTTGCTTAAAAGTTGGTGCATCTTTTACCATTTCATTGGTGATGCCATGTATATCACTCGAACCTTTTGGTATAGGCATTAACGGGTTGATCAGTTTTCTTTTTACTGTGCTTACACCATCGGGAGAAACCCTAACAATAGCCAGCTCAACAATACGATCGGTAGCTAAATTGGTACCTGTTGTTTCAAGGTCGATAAATGCAATGGGCTTTAGTAATTTTAATTTCATGTTCAGAGGAAATGAGGGCTAAGTGGGAGTTATAAAAGTGTAATCTTTATTAAATTCTTTAAATGTTTAAAATTCGTTTATGGTTTTAAACGTTTTCTTTCGCAAATGTAGCAATATCCAACCCGTCATAATTGCCACTGCTCATAAACAGCAGGTTGGCATTTTTAAGATCCTGTTGGTTCAGCCATTGCTCCAAATCTTCTTTTTTGTTTATTACCCGTAAACCAGGTTTATTAAAACCCTGCAACACGGCGGCCTCCGGTAAGGGCGGCATGCGCTTGAGTTCCAGGGCGTGGTTCGAAAAAAATACAACAGCTTTGTCTGCCAGTTCCATAGCACCATTGTATTGCTGCATAAAAGCCTCATTTAAACTGCTGAATGTATGCAGCTCAAGAACAGCTATTAATTGCCGGTTGGCAAACTGTTGTTTTGCCGCTTCTATAGTTGCCTTAACCTTACTGGGAGCGTGGGCAAAATCGCGGTAAATGTTGGTATGGTCATTTAAAGCCAGCAACTCCATTCGCCTGCTTGCTCCTTCAAAAGTGCTGATACCTTGCAGGAATGTTTGAGTTGTAATACCAAGCTGCTTACAGGCAAAATATGCGGCATGCATGTTAAGCAAATTGTGATTACCAAAAACACTTATTGTTTCGCTAACTCCATCAATGGTAACCGTAGTACGACCGTTGGTTATGATAAACCCAGGTACATTATAGGGTTGGTATTTAATGTCTTTTCGGTTAATGGAGGCAACCAAATCTGCCAGTATTTTATCAGTTTGGTTGTAAATGAGCAAACCACCACTTTCTATCTTCTCTATAAAAATTTTAAATTGCTCCAGGTAATTTTCAAATGTGGGGAAGATGTTGATGTGGTCCCAGGCTATGCCGGTTATGATGGCAACATGCGGGTAGAGAAAGTGAAACTTAGGTCTTCTTTCTATGGTGCTGGCCGGGTATTCATCCCCTTCGCAAACAATTACAGGTGCGTCTGTAATGTTTACAGATTGTTCAAACCCATTTATCCGTGCACCAACCAGGTAATCAAAATCTTTTTCAGCATATTTTAACACATGCATAATCATGGCCGTAGTGGTGGTTTTACCATGACTTCCACCTACAACTACACGTGTTTTCTGCTTGCTTTCTTCAAAAATGTATTCGGGAAAACTATAGATAGGCAACGACAATTCTTTTGCTTTTGCAATTTCGGGATTGTCGGCTTTTGCATGCATCCCCAGTATAACTGCTTTAATATCAGGAGTAATCGCTTCAGGATGCCAGCCCATGCTGGTTGGTAATAACCCCTGCTGTTGAAGATTTGTGCGACTGGGTTCAAAGATTTCGTCGTCGGAACCGGTTACGTGATACCCCTTCTTTTTTAGTGCGATAGCCAGTTGGTGCATTACACTGCCACCAATGGATATGAAATGAACTCTCATTAAAATTATTATCTTTGAAATAATCGGTGCAAAGTAACCGTTTATTAGTCAATTGCCCACACTATGAGAAAGACATTCATTGCAATTATCCTGGTAGTATTTTTCGCCGGTTTCGTTTCATCCTGCGCCTCTTCTCGTAAAGGAGGCTGCCCCTCGCACAACTCCAAATATTTTCGTGCCTAAATTTTAATGGGCAAATCATAGGCAGGCTTTAAAATTGCAGTCTGTTAACTTTATCAATATTTACAGTTATTAATTATGAGTTGGATTCAATTAACCAGCCTGCAACAGCTGGACGACATCAGGCAAAAATCAAAAGACAAACCACAGGTAATATTTAAGCATAGCACCCGCTGCAGTGTAAGTTCCATGGCCAAAAACAGGTTGGAAAGAAAAGAGTTTCCTTCAGAAGCGGATTTTTACTACCTGGACCTGATTGCTAACCGCACCATTTCATCCCAAATTGAAGATGTCTTTAAAGTGTACCACGAAAGCCCACAAATACTGGTTATTAAAAATGGGGAATGTGTATATGATGAGAGCCACAGCGGAATAAATATGGATGAGATTAAAGAACAGGTTCTTTAATTAGCATAATAATTTTTTATCAAAGCATTCTGTCAACCGCAGGATGCTTTTTAATTTATACAATGTGAGCAAACAACGAACTTACATTTGCGTTTGAAAATATCCAACAACCTAAATATTTGAAGTATGCAAATAACTGTATTTGGAGCTACGGGAAAGGTAGGTAAACATATTGTCCAGCTAGCTCTTGCCAATGGCCATTCGGTTGTAGCCTTCGGCAGAAATGTAACCTCTTTATTGGATGCAGACGAAAGAAGTGATCAACTGAAATCTATTAAAGGTTATGTATTTGATGAGCACGAAGTTTATGAGGCCATACAAGGTAGTGATGCGGTAATATCAGTTTTAGGGGGTGCTTTTGATGGCAGCGATAAATCAAGATCGCTGGGTATAAAAAACATTATAAAGCAGATGGAAAAATCGGCTGTTAAAAGGATTGTGGCATTGGGTGGCATTGGCATTTTAAATGCTGAAGGAGAAGGTTTGATTATAGATCAGCCCTCGTACCCCTCAGAATACCTGCCCGTTGGCATGGAACATTTGCAGGCATACAAATTTTTAAAAGACAGCAAACTGGACTGGACATATGTTTGCGCTCCTGATATTAAAGATGAAGTTTCAACCGGAAACTATACTACAAATAAAGATTATCCTCCCAAACCAAATCATAATAGAATTGCAGCGGGTGACCTTGCAGCCTTCATGCTTGCAGCGGCTGAAAAAAATGAATATTTAAAGTGCAGGGTAGGAATTTCAAATTGATGTTGATCAATGATTTGACTTTGCAGATGCTACTACTCTTCTCCGGGATGGTAAGTTTTTTCAGCATGTTTCAACACATCCTCTTTATAAAATAATACCTCTTTAAACCTGCCTTTTGCATAGGCTTCACCCTGGTCAAAAAAATGAGGCGAATCTTCGTGCCCACTTTCGCCACCGGCCAATAACGATTTTGCTTTTATCTTTTTACCAAACTCTACTGCTGCAATAAAGCTGTTGCCATTATAGCCGTAGCGCTTTTTTGTACCCGGATAGGTGTGGCTGTTAAACGATGGCAACATACCCCATGTGCTTGACACAAAACCATCAGGCAGGCTTGGCTGGCGGTCATCAAATTTATTTTCGATATCGGATGATATTCTCTGGAAGCGGTTGATGTCTCCCCAGGGCATTTTCCAGGTGCCATACCTTACCTCAAGGTCTCTGATAGTTGCCATCAAAGGTTCTAACAATTGTTGTGGCAAAGCTGTTTCCGCAAAGGTGGTAGCCCTGGAGACAATGTCGTCATACATGTTACCAGGAACAACTGCTTTATTGATAGCAGGTAAAAGCCGCTCGGCCCACTCTACGGCAAGCGTGGTAGCTACAGAGTTTCCGCCGCTGCGATAGTCCCATGTTTGTAAAATGGCTATGGGTGCTTTCAATTTTTCGTGTAATGAATCGTTGCTGTTAGTTGTTCTTACATAGGCTCTTAACAAAGCCGGGATTAATAATTCAAAAGCCGTTAGCCGGGTATCGTAGCCAGCTTTAATAACTTTATCAAGGGTATACTTTTTCTCTTCATCCAAAACCCTTACTGCATTTATACCTCTGAAATTTTCACCATCGGGTGCCAGGTATGCAGCAAAGTCACTACGCTTTGGGCTGTTTTTACCGGCAACAGCAAAGGGTGATGAATTACAATTTTGCAACCAGCCATTTTC
>JBBQVY010000275.1:0-6093 GCA_038211085.1 Chitinophagales bacterium
CTATTGCCTATCACCCAACGCGTGTCTTATTTTGACAGCCTGCGGGAAACAACCAATGGTATTGAGCAAGAACTTTCCCGACGTTCTTCTGCATTTAATAACCAATACAGCAAACAAAACATTTCGGCGGCCACTATTGCAGGAAATCTTACACGAGGCGGGGCAGCAGTGGAATTCATCCGCTTTCAACTTTACAATAAAAAATGGACAGATAGCACTGTGTATGCCGCTCTAATTTTATTGCCCGGAGATACCATTCCTCATTTCATACCCCTTTGTGAAGAAAAACAAATACAACAAATATTAACACCTTTAGCCAACGAACCTGTTTACGCTATTCAAAAGCTTTACCCTGGTAAATCGGCTCAAAATGTAGACTCTCTTTATCAGCTAATTTGGAAGCCCTTAGAAAAATATCTTCGTAATGTCAGTACTGTTTACTATGCCCCTACGGGTTTGTTGCACCGTATTGCATTCCAGGCGCTCAGAATAAGCTCAGCTCAAATGCTTATTGATAAATATAAGCTCAACCAGGTATTAAGTACACGTGCTGTTGCCGTGCCTGCCCAAATTGGAAAACCATTAACGGCAGGGCTATGGGGCAACATTAATTATGATGTTACAACAGATGCCTTTGCCATCCGCGGTTCTTTAGCGCATACCCGTGGGGTAGACTCAACCATTTCTTCATTTAATTTTTATACCTCCGACACAAAAAAAACCCGTGGAGGGGAATGGACTTCTTTGCCAGAAACAAAAAAGGAAATAGATAGCCTTAGAAAAACTTTTAAAAATTCTGGTGTCAGCTTAACCAGCATCACAGATACTGTAGCTACAGAAGAAGCCTTTAAAGCATTGGATGGAAAAAGCCCCCAACTTTTACACTTGGCAACGCATGGTTTCTTTTTACCGGTAGCTGATAACAAAATTCAGGGCAACCATATAAATGCGGGCAGCACTTTTAATGTGCAGCAAAATCCTATGTTTCGCAGTGGATTAGTTCTGGCGAATGGTAGTCGTACATGGAAAGGAGAACCGGTAATGGAAGGAAAGGAAGATGGCATATTAACCGCTTATGAAATTGCGCAAATGGATTTAAGTAATACTGACCTGGTGGTACTTAGCGCCTGCGAAACTGCATTAGGCGATCTGCAGGGTAATGAAGGTGTGATAGGTTTGCAAAGAGCTTTTAAAATGGCGGGTGTAAAGCAGATAATTATGAGTTTATGGCAAGTGCCGGATAAAGCAACAAGAGAATTAATGACCATGTTTTATAAAAACTGGCTTGGGGGAATGAGTTCAAGAGAAGCCCTGCGAAAGGCGCAGTTGAGAATGAAAGAAAAATATCCTCCGTACTTCTGGGCTGCATTTGTTTTGGTGGAGTAATTAAAGCTAAGTGTAAAGGAGCGTTTCAGTTTCCGGTCTGAGTAGATGATGCGGTAAACAATTTAGACTTAAGATCATCCCAACTTATTTCAGTTGACTTCTACCGTTATCATGTATTCCTTAATTAATGGAAGCTATCAAGGAGTGATAAAAACAAAAAAGGTCAGCAGTTTGCTGACCTTTTTTGCTGTGTAGAGCGTACGGGAATCGAACCCGTGATTCCTCCGTGAAAGGGAGGTGTCTTAACCCCTTGACCAACGCTCCATTTTTATTATTGGAGCGCAAAAATAGGGGCATCAACTTTTTCTGCCAAAAGTTTTTTTAAACTCAATTTTTAAAGGCAAATCATGGTCTTGTTGCAATGAAAAATTTTAGGTGTCTTTCTCTAATAAGATATTCATCTAAGAACTACATCAGGTTTTGATTTCTTTGATATCCATCTATAGATTATAGGAAGGAGTCATACAAATAATTACTTCTGTCTAACTAACACTTGTTCAGCTAAATCAGAGTGCTAAGCTTCAAATTTTTCTAAGCAAATCGTAGCATTCCTCGTAAATTCGCAACGTTTTAAAAACGAATAAACAAATTTTTATGAGTACAGTTAAAGTTGCAATTAATGGTTTTGGACGAATTGGCCGCCTGGTTTTTCGCCAGATTTATAATATGGAAGGTATTGAAGTAGTTGCCATCAACGACCTTACCAGTCCCAAAGTGTTGGCTCATCTTTTAAAATACGATAGTGCACAGGGACGCTTTGATGGAGAGGTTACCAGCACCGAAAATTCAATAGTTGTTAATGGTGAAGAAGTAAAAATATATGCTCAAAAAGACCCTGCTCAAATTCCATGGGGAACACATGAAGTTGACGTAGTTATTGAAAGCACAGGTTTTTTTACCGATAAAGCAAAAGCTGAGGCACACATAACCGCAGGTGCAAAGCGGGTTGTCATTTCTGCCCCGGCAACAGGAGATTTAAAAACAGTTGTATTTAATGTTAACCACGCAATACTCGATGGCAGCGAAACAATTATTAGTTGTGCATCTTGTACAACCAACTGTTTAGCCCCTATGGCAAAAGTTATGAACGACCAGTATAAAATTGTTACCGGCTTTATGACAACTATCCACGCTTATACCAACGATCAAAATACCCTTGATGCTCCGCATCCAAAAGGAGATTTACGCAGGGCAAGAGCAGCAGCAGCTAACATTGTTCCTAATAGTACCGGTGCAGCAAAAGCTATAGGTTTGGTATTGCCTGAGTTAAAAGGTAAGTTAGATGGTAGTGCCCAGCGTGTTCCGGTTATCACAGGTTCATTAACTGAGTTAACAACCATTCTTGAAAAGAAAGTAACTGTTGAAGAAATTAATGCAGCTATGAAAGCAGCAAGCAATGAGAGCTTTGGTTATACAGAAGATGAGCTGGTAAGCAGCGATGTAATCGGTACAACTTTCGGTTCTTTATTCGATGCCACACAAACAAAGGTTATTACCACCGGAGATACACAATTGGTTAAAACAGTTAGCTGGTACGATAACGAAATGAGTTATGTAAGCCAGTTGGTGCGTACTGTAAAGTTTTTTGCAGGTCTAATAAGCAAGTAGTTTTTTGGGGTAACGGGCAGTAAATCTCTGTGCTACATTCTTGCGTCGCACAATTCATCTGTAACGCTTTTGGCAACCGTGGCATCCCAGGTTTCAATAACCATATAAATGATAACCGCAGTTCACCATAGGGCTGCGGTTTTTTTGTTTAAATTTGACGCGTGGAAGAAAACCAGGTAAAACAACTATTGGCACGCATAACGGTAAAGCCCGGCATGATGGGTGGAAGACCTACAATAAGAGGCATGCGGTTTCCGGTTACTGATGTTTTGGGTTATCTCTCAGCAGGTATGTCTAAAGAAGAGTTATTGGAAAGCTTTCCTTACCTGGAAGCGGATGATATTACTGCAGCCCTTGTCTATGCCTCAAAAAAATTAAATCACCCGGTAATAGTGGTTCAATTAGATGCAGCCTGAAAACCTTGAATTTTGGATAGATTTAAATTTGCCTCCCGTAATGGCAAGTTGGCTGACTAACGACTTTTATGTTTCTGCAAAATCATTTAAAGAACTTGGGTTTGAAACCAGTGAAGATATTTTAATATTTAAGTTGGCGTCATCACTCAGCAACACTATAATCATCACAACCAAGGATGTTGACTTCATCAATCTTTCAAACAAGATAGGTTCTCCTCCAAAAATTCTTTTTCTAAACGTGGGTAATATTTCTAATAAAAATTTAAAACAGTTGGTGTATAAATGTTTTAGCGAGGTTATTAAAATATTTTTAGAATCAGACAAATCCCTTGTAGAAATAACAATCTAATATATGAGCAACTTTCAACAACACAATTTCTCCGGCCAAAAAGCACTCATTCGGGTAGATTTTAATGTGCCCCTCGATGATAGCTTTAAAATTACGGATGATAACCGGATGCGGGCTACCATCCCCACCATACAAAAAATTTTAAACGATGGGGGTAGCGTTATTTTAATGAGCCACCTGGGCCGCCCAAAAGATGGTCCCACCGATAAATTTTCGCTTAAACATTTGGTTGACCATTTAAGCGGTTTACTGGGTGGCACTACCGTAAAGTTTGCCAACGACTGTATTGGCGACGAAGCAACACAAATGGCTGCCAGCCTGCAGCCAGGCGAAGTCTTGTTGCTCGAAAATCTTCGCTTTTATAAGCATGAAGAAAAAGGCGATGAAGGATTTGCAGAAAAGCTAAGCAAACTGGGAGACATTTACGTTAACGATGCCTTTGGCACAGCACATAGGGCCCATGCTTCGACAGCGGTTATTGCTAAATTCTTTCCCGGCGATAAAAAGATGTTCGGCTTATTGATGGAAGGAGAAATTGCCGCCGCCGACAAAGTATTAAAAAGTGCAGAGCAACCCTTTACAGCCATATTGGGTGGTGCTAAAGTGAGCGATAAAATAATGCTTATAGAAAATTTAATGGAGCGTGCCCATTTTATAATTATTGGTGGGGGCATGGCTTATACCTTTTTAAAAGCCCAGGGAAAAGAGATAGGCAGCAGCCTTGTTGAAATGGATAAGCTGGACCTTGCCCTTGAATTACTTGAAAAAGCAAAAGCTAAAAATGTAAATATCATTCTCCCCCCTGATAGTGTAGTGGCTGATAAGTTTGCAGCAGACGCTAATACTAAAACTGTTTCAAACGATCACATACCCGAGGGCTGGATGGGGCTAGACATTGCAGAGGAATCAGTTGATTTGTTCGGAAACATCATTATGGGTAGTAAAACCATTCTGTGGAATGGCCCAATGGGTGTTTTTGAAATGGAAAAATTTCATTACGGTACATTGGAAATAGCTAATCTTGTTGCCAATGCTACTTTAAAGGGAGCTTACACACTTGTGGGTGGTGGCGACAGTGTTGCAGCTATCAACAAATTTGGTCTTGCCGACAAAGTAAGTTATGTTAGTACGGGTGGTGGTGCTATGCTCGAATACTTTGAGGGTAAAGAATTGCCGGGCATCGCAGCAATTAATAATTAACCATTTTAAAAAAAGCTGGTTGATTTTGTAATGTTTTAATTTAGCCGGCTACTTATAGTAATCAAAAAATATTTTTGGCAACAAAACTCAAACAAAAATGAAAGGAAGAAATCTCACATTAATTATCATATTAGCTGCCATTGTTTTATTAGGAGGTTGCGGCTGCGGACAATATAACGGCCTTGTTCAACAGGATGAATCCGTAAAGCTTGCCTGGAATAATGTGCAAAGTGATTACCAGCGCAGGGCAGACCTAATACCAAATTTGGTAAACACTGTTAAAGGCGAGGCTAACTTTGAACAAACTACCCTTACCAAAGTAATTGAAGCAAGGGCATCGGCTACTCAAATGAAAATAGATCCTAACGATCTTACACCAGAAAAACTTCAGCAATTTCAGCAAACCCAAGGGCAGCTGTCTCAGGCTTTAGGCCGTTTATTGGTAGTTTCTGAGCAATATCCAAACCTCAGAGCCAATGATGCCTTTAGAGGTTTGCAAGCCCAGTTGGAGGGTACAGAAAACCGTATAAAAGTTGCCCGTAACGATTACAACAGTGCTGTTCAATCTTATAATGTACAAGTACGAAAGTTTCCCGCAGCATTGTTTGCAGGTATTATGGGTTTTAAACCTAAGGCTGGTTTTGCTGCTGAAGCAGGATCTGAAAAGGCACCGGAAGTAAAATTTTAACCAAATAAAAAATCGCTTTGAGCTTATTTTCAAAAAAGAAGAAACACTTATTTACCCCGGAAGAACAACTTAGGTTGGTAGAGGCAATTAAAAATGCCGAAAAAAATACGAGTGGTGAAGTAAGGGTATTTATTGAAAGCCATTGCGAATATGTCGATCCGGTAGATAGGGCTAAGGAAATATTCCTTAGTCTTAAGATGGAAGTAACAAAAGATAGAAATGCGGTTCTTTTTTACATTGCTTTAAAAGATCAACAGCTTGCATTATTTGGCGACGAAGGAATTTATACAAGATTAGGCGAAGAGTATTGGAATAATGAAGTAAAAAAGATTATTCATGACTTTTCGCGTAACGATATTATTGAAGGCATTTGTAAATGTATAACAGACATCGGTTCAGCATTAAAGCAGGAATTTCCCTACGAAACAACTGATAAGAACGAATTA
>JBBQVY010000276.1:0-6038 GCA_038211085.1 Chitinophagales bacterium
GGTTATACTGGAAAACCTACAGCAATTTTTTAAGAATAAAACAGTGATTGTAGTTGCTCACCGCCTTAGCACTGTAAAAAATGCTGATAACATTGTAGTAATGGAGAATGGAGAAATAGCCGAAGAAGGCACCCATACAGAGCTAACTTTTAAAAAGGGAAAGTATTACGAGTTAGTTAAAAATCAATTAGAACTGGGAAATTAATTTTATTAATAGTTAAGTATTTTTCACCCAAATGCGCAAAGAAAAACAAATAAAGCCATAAGGAAGAAAACTTTGCGCCCTTTGCTACTTATGTATTCTTTGCGTGAAAATACGACAACATGGTATTTGAAGAGATTAAAGGACAAAAAACCAATCATACCTTGGAAACTGAAAAATTCATATCGCAATCAGATAGGATTACTGTAGAAAATGAAACTGTTCTAAACAATACATTTTCTGACCATAGTAACGAAATAGATGAAATTATATCTAACAAGCCACCTTTTATTGTGAGGTGGGGGACTGTGTTTTTCTTTTTCCTGTTATTGCTTATCGGATTAATTTCCTGGTTTATTCCCTATCCCGATATCGTTACAACGAAGGCAAAACTTACCTCTGTTAATGCGCCGAAAACTATTGTTTGCAAAACAGATGGAAAGCTGGTTAAGCTTAAAATAAAGGATAATGATATTATACAGGCAGGCGGTATCATTGGTTTTATAGAGAGTACTTCCGATCACGAACAGGTGCTTGCGTTATCAGCAAACATAGACACCCTGGCCGTTCGGTTTTCTAAAAACAACAATTTGGTATCTGCTAATTTTTTTAATCCCTCCTATAAAAACCTCGGCGAATTGCAGCAGGTTTACCAAATTTTTTCTCAAGCTTTAATCGATTTCAAAAATTACCTGCACGGAGGATTTTATGAAAAGAAGAAACAAATGCTCCAAAATGATCTATCAGATGTAAAACGTTTAAAGCTTCATCTTTCCAAACAAAAGGTTTCGCAGCAACAAGATGTGGCGCTTGCTGAAAAAACATTTGAGATGAATGAGATTCTAAGAAAAGAAAAAGTAATATCAGAACTTGAATATCGTAATGAAAAAAGCAAACTGCTAATGAAGCAATTGGCCATACCTCAAATAAACGAAGCGATGGTTGCCAATGAAACACAGCAAAACGAAAAGCTGAAGGAGATAATGGATTTACAAAATACTGTCGCCCAACAGGCATCTATTTTTCAACAGGCGCTGCAAACTTTTAAAAGCGATATTGATGCGTGGAAGAAAAAATTTCTGCTGGTAGCTCCTGTTAGTGGCAAAGTAAGTTTTATGGGTTTCCTACAAGAAAATCAGCAACTACAGAACAATCAAACCGTATGTTTTATCAATCCGGATAACAGCGGCTTTTTTGCTGAAATATTCATTCCACAGGAAAATTTTGGAAAAGTAGAAAAAGGTCAAAAAGTATTACTAAAATTTTCATCGTATCCAAGCCAGGAATTTGGTAGTGTTACGGGCAGGCTGGGTTTTATATCAGCCATCCCAACAGACAGTGGTTATTTAGCAAAAATACTTTTGCCAAATGGCTTAACTACTAACTACCATAAAGAAGTTCAATACCGGGAGGGACTGACGGCCAAAGCAGAAATCATTACAAAAAATCTGCGTTTGCTGGAAAGACTTTATTATAATTTAAGGAAGGAAATACAACGCTAACGCTAAATCATTAGTGCCCCTTTGAGAGAATTATTTAAAAAAAGTTAAAGCCCAGTCCAAACGTAAAGCATTACTACCTTCTTTCAAATACTGGTAAAGATTTATAAATTATTAACGACCTTATCCCTTATCGCCTCAAACTCCTCTTTAGAAAAAGCAAGTTTCTTATTCTGCAGGTTCATGTCGTTGGTTACATCCATCGGTATCAGGTGCACGTGTGCATGAGGTACATCTAACCCAACCGTTAATATGCTTACACGGTTGCAGGGAAACGCTTTTTCCAGGGCTAAAGCAATTGGCTTTGCAAATACAAGCAACTCTTTTAAGTACTCATCCGGAAGATCAAACAACTTATCGGTTTCGGTTTTAGGCACTACCAGCGTATGGCCTTTTTTTACCGGCGCAATGTCGAGAAAGGCAATAAAGTGGTTGCTTTCGGCAATAATGTAAGCAGGTATCTGTCCGGCTATGATCTTAGAAAATATAGTCATAAATAAAATTTGAGGTGCTTAAAATTAATAAAAACAACCGGCCAGTTACGGCAGTAAATGAAGCAAGAACTATTTCAGAAAATACTATCCCTCACCTACCTTCCACCTGCTACATCTGACCTGGGTTCAACAAAAAATAAGAGCCTGCCAAACGACAGGCTCTCTAAACTATATTGTTTTTGTTAGATGGTAATGTTATCAACCTTAAATTTTAAGATACCATTAGGCGCCACTATCTCTGCAATTTCTCCCACCTCTTTACCAATAAGGCCTCTGCCAATAGGCGAAGAGGCAGATATTTTTCCGGCCTTTAAATCAGCCTCCACTTCACCCACAATTTTGTAAGTCACTGTTTTTTTAGTGGAAAGGTTGGTAATGGTAACTTTTGTTAAGATAGTGACCTTGCTGGTGTCGATGCTGTTGGTATCAACAATCTTAGAGGTGGCCAGTACGCCTTCCATATATTTGATCTTAGCCTCTAACATTCCCTGGGCTTCCTTTGCTGCATCGTATTCGGCATTTTCCTTTAAATCACCTTTTTCCCGCGCCTCTGCAATAGCCCTTGAGGCCGCAGGACGGTCAATACTTTTTAGCTTATGCAGGTCTTCTTTTATAAGCTCAAAAGTCTCCTGTGTTACATAATTTGCATCGCTCATAATCTTTCTGTTTAAAAAGGGATAAAAAAATACAACGCTACATTTTTTGTGCAGCGTTGCAATCAGCAAAAATAACAAAATACTAATATATTTTTGGTTCTTAGGTAAACTTAGTGGAGTTCAGTTTTTTGGCTGTTTAACCTTAATAGAAATTTCTAATATTTTTTAGCGAAACCCTGTCTGCAGGGGCAGCCGGGGCAGGCATATTACCTTATTATGATTGGATTACCTATAATACTTAATAAGGTTATATCTCTCATTGATAGCTTTTCTACTAAGGTTAAAAAGCCGTTTCCTGGAATGTTATAATAGCATCCACAAGTTTACCGAAGAGCCAGACTTTTTCAGTCTTTATTAAGCCGGCAAACTAAATTCCTAATTTCTTAACTACAACTTCAGCCATTTTTAAATATGCTTCGTGGCTATACCCGGCTATATGTGGAGTTATAATTACGTTGCCGAATTGAAGCAATGTATCCAACTGTTGCTTTTCCTCAGCATTGTACGAATTCAGTTTTTCATTTTCCAACACATCCATACCTGCTCCTGCCAACAGCTTTTGCTCTAATGCATTAATTAAAGCCGCAGTGTCCATTACTTTACCACGACACATATTTAAAAAATAAGGTTGCTGCGTCAACGAAGCAAAGAATGCTTCGTTAGCCATGTGACGGGTTTCATCGGTCAGGGGAACATGCAGACTAATAACATCAGCGTACCGGCAAACCTGCTCAAAATTTGCTTCTTTAATATACCCATTAGCAAAGCCGTACTTATACTTGTCGTAAGCTAAAACGGTTACATTAAAAGGTTGTAACAATTTGGCAAAGGAACTTCCGGTGTTTCCAAACCCAATAATACCTACAGTTTTACCAGACAACTCTGTTCCCCGGTTAGCATCACGTATGTACTTTCCCTCTTTAATTTGCTGTTGGCTAAAGGCTATTTTATTCATCAGAGATAACAATACACCCAGCGTATGTTCGGCCACAGCGTTTCTGTTTCCTTCAGGGCTGCTTACACATTTAATGCCTTTACTGTTTGCATAATCAACATCAATCATTTCCATTCCACTACCAAGCCTGCCTATCCATTTAAGATTACCTGCTTTTTCTAACAGTGGTTCATCTATAATTAAACGGGTGGTAACAATCAATCCAACTGCATCGGTAATCTCCTTCGATAACTCATCATACGTAATAGCAGGCCTGTCTACTACCTCATAGCCTTTACTGATTAAAGTATTGTGCAGGTACTCATGAACTCCGGCAGTAATAATAACTTTGTTCGACATCTCATTTTTAATTTAAGCCTGGCTATTTGCAGAAAAAACAAATACACTAATCTCCGGTTTCATTATCAACCTTATCTCCATTTCACTTTTCAATACTACTTTTTCCTTTTTCCTATTGACCATTGACTATTGACTATTGACCATCGACCATCGACCATGGACCATCGACTATGGACTATGGACCATTGACCATTCACTATTGACCATTGACCATTGACTATTGACTTCCCCCTTTACTTCAGTTTAAATGTAAGTGCTGCAAATTCTTCTACAGAAATAACTTCTGCCCTCTTCTGAAAAAAATCGTCTTTCAATAACTCCTCATCAAACAAACTCTTAACTGCATTGCGCATGGTTTTTCTTCGTTGGTTGAAGGCAGTCTTCACCAACACAAAAAAGGATCTTACACTTTTCATTTCAGGCACATGCGACCGGCGGGTAAGCCTGATAACGCCACTCACCACCTTAGGTGGAGGATTGAAACAATTAGGGTCAACATCAAATAAATACTCCACCTTAAAAAATGCCTGTATCAATACACTCAAAACGCCATATACCTTACTACCCTCCTTTGATGCTGCTCTTTGCGCTACTTCCTTTTGAAACATTCCTATCATCACAGGTACCTGTTCCTTCCAATCCAACATTTTAAAAAGTATCTGGGTAGAGATGTTGTAAGGAAAGTTACCGACTACCACAAATTCTCCTTCAAAAGGAGGATCCATTTTTAAAAAATCTTCTTCAATTAATTTTCCTGCCAGCGATGGATAAGTGTTTTGCAGATATTGAACTTTCTCCCGATCCAATTCCACTGCCTTAAAACTGGTGGCAGGTATGTTCAATAAAAATTTAGTAAGTGCACCTCCACCGGGACCAACCTCCAGCAATTGTGTAAACGCATGTTTGGTTATTTCGTCAACAATGTTTTTACAAACATTTTCATCTTTCAAAAAATGCTGACCAAGTGATTTTTTTAGTGTGTACTGCATGAAACTCAAAAGTAAGCCATTGCAGTAATTCGATTCATCTCAGTCATTATGCTGTATTTTTGCCATCCACAATTTGAATACAATGAGTAACGAAATTCAAAAGCCCGTAATAGGTTTTAGCTGCGGCGATATAAATGGCATAGGCACCGAAATTATTATTAAAACCCTCGCAGACAGTCGCATGCTGGATGTTTGCACACCCGTAATTTTTGGCAACCATAAAACAATTAATTTTTACCGTAAGACTATGGGAGATATCCCTTTTAGCTATGCCCCGCTAAAAGACCTTGCAAAGACTAATCCTAAGCAAATAAACATTTATAATTGCTGGGAAGAAGAGGTTGCCATAAACCCCGGACAACTGAACGCTACGGGTGGAACCTATGCTTATAAGTCTTTGCAGTCTGCAGTGGAGGCATTAAAAAATAATCACATCCAAGGCTTGGTAACCGCCCCAATTCATAAGAAAAATATACAGTCACCCGAGTTTAATTTTAGTGGTCATACACCTTATCTACAAAATTCATTTGGCGTAAACGATGTGCTGATGTTTTTAGTTGCTGAAAATTTACGGGTAGGCTTGGTAACAGAGCATTTACCCATTTCTGAAGTAGCGCAACACATTACCAAAGAGCGTATTTTAAGCAAGCTGGCTATTATGAATTTTAGCCTGAAGAAAGATTTTGGAATTGTAAAACCAAAAATAGCGGTGCTTGGCTTAAACCCTCATGCAGGCGACGAGGGTTTAATTGGAACCGAAGAGCAAACCATTATTGGCCCAGCCATTACCGAGGCTAAGAAAAATAATTTACTAGTTTATGGACCTTATAGTGCAGATGCATTTTTTGCCCGTGGCCAATACGAAAAATTTGATGGGGTTTTAGCTATGTACCACGACCAGGGT
>JBBQVY010000277.1:0-6028 GCA_038211085.1 Chitinophagales bacterium
TTTCTAACCCGGTCAAGCGAGTCCATGTATGCAGGATCATTTTTTAGTAACTCAAGGCTATCCTTCTTTTTATAATCTTTTAACTCAATCGTCGCCAGTGGTATTGGCCTTATGCTATCCCAATAGCCAGGTAGTTTTTTATTAGCACTGTCATAAATTTTTAAAATAGTATTGTCAAAGAACCCTTTTTTAAAAACTGGATTCATGTTGTACTGATCGTACACCTGCACAAAACTCCCAAACCCATTAAAGCCAAAAAATTTAATGGATGGCAAAATTGTTTGTTGCTTAATTACCCACGTGCCTTTTAAAGGAGTATACAATTGCTCTATTATAAGGGTATCAACAAACTGCATCTGGCTTTCCTTATAAAGTGATAACTGCAAACTATGTATACGCCATGAGTTCTCAATAATGTTTAAGTATCCTGAAAATAATGGATCATAGGTTTTCCTGGGCATCACTTTAATGCGATTGATCATTAACCCATTTTCAAAAAATGTTCCTTCAAATTTGTAACGATAATAGTTTAAGGCATTATCCGCTATAGGCGAAATAAAGCCCCGCGGATTTAAGTTTCCAAGATCAATACTGTTTTTGTAAAACGAAATAATTTGAGGGTTGCTGAAGCCAAATCCATTACTTTGACCACTAACTTTTGTAGACAATACTTCAACCTTTTCATCGGGCGCATTTACTGAATAACGTGCAATTGTTTCTGAGAGAAAGATAACTTTCTGTTTACTGGTATCGCCATCTTCAAAATCTACTTTTTTACCCAGAACGCGTTTAGGATAATCCCGAAGTTGAAGCAATCCCTTAATGTAAACATCAGTGGTAAATTGTTTGTTCTCACCCTCATATTCCTTTCTTTGTTTTATAGCGTTCCTTATAATGCTGTAGGCAGGATCTTCGCCGTTCTTTACCGTAACATTTCCCAAATCATATTGTAACTCATTTAATACTACATCCAGGTACACATCATCTTTTAAAACAATGACTGTTCTTTCCTCAGACTTAAAGCCAACATGCTGAAAAATTATCGTGTAAGTTCCTTGTACTAAATCAAGGCTGTAATATCCGGCATTGTTTGCTGAGGTACCTAAAGCAGTACCCTTAACTATAACAGACGAAAAGGCTACAGGGTGCAGGTAGTTGTCGTTAATTTGACCGAGAAGTTTTATTTTTTGAGACTGAGCCGATAAACAAACAAAGAAAAGAAGTGAATAAGTAAAGACATGTTTTAATAAGGCAGTCATAAGTTTGGGTATCCTAAATTTATCTTCATGAACTAATCTTTCTGGCAAAGCTTCCTGTTAATGCTGCCATACCTGCCACAAGGCCCCCGATAAAGGCGGATAGCAAAATAAGGGCTATAAAAGATCCTCCCAATGGTAACAGGCGGGCCACCTTTTCTGAAAGAATATGATGATTTGCTGTATCAATAAAGAAGGCCTGCAATCCCCACAATAAAAACAAGGCAACAAAGCCGGCGATAAAACTATAACCCGATTTAAGAGGTATTAAAATAGCAACTACGAACGCTGCAACAGCAATGATCCACCACGGAAAAAACAAAGCACCTGCAAAACTGAGTAAAGCTGTTAGTAATAATGATGATATAAACTTCATGTAATTTTATTTAACCTTTTACAAATGTCATTGTCCATTTCATTGAATCAGTTGTCTCTGCATTATCCCTGTTCATAAATAACACTTTATAGTATTTGCCAGCGGCCCAGGTATCAACAAACGTATCATAGTATTTACTACCAGGGTTGCCGCTTTGCCCACCGGGATATACTGCATAGGCATCTATATTTTCAGTAAGCGAAACAATCATGCGCCAGCTTGGACCATGATCTTTTTTAGTAGCATTAATAATGTGATCGCCGCCACCTATTGGCAAATTTAGCCTGCTAAATGCAGGTATGGAAAGTAAGTGCCGGGTGCCTGTTTCTTTATACGCCCCCCATTCAAGTTTGTTATCCTTTTTTAATTGAGAAAGTTTAAGCACGGCTTCTTTAAAAGATAAAAGCGCAATATCTCCTATGGTTTCTATGCCCGGTGTACGTATATCATCTGCAAATTTGTAAGAGCTGTCTTTCATGAGGCTTTCCAGTAATGTACTTTCATCAGGCCATTTTAAAGGTAATTTTGACCTGGCAAACTCATCGCCCCAGGTTGCCAATTCCATTTGATCCCACCATACTTTAAAAATGGTTGGTCCCAGTTGATCAATATCATTTTTTAGGTCCCAGTTTTTAAGCGTATCCAGATAGTTCAACTCTGCATTACCTAATTTGCTTTCGTCAAGATATTTAAGCAACACCTTACGACCATATTCAGCAAAAATATTATAGTTATCCGTTTGCATATCCATCATGTTCTCAACGGTTATATTATTTAAAGCCGTTAATTTTCTATTGATGATCATGCCTCTGTATGGTGGAAAAGACCCACCCATGTAATACGGATAGGTTGCATCTGTAGGCACCTGGTTTGCACTGCTCACAAAACCTCTTTCCGGGTTTAACATTATGGGATTTTCGGCCTGAGGAATATATCCCTGCCATTGGTAATTACTATCCTGGCCTTCCATTACAAAATCACCCTGCCGGTACCACTTTGCCGGAAATTCACCTTGCTGCCTAATAGCAATGTCTCCGCTCTTTGAAGCAAAAATAAAATTCTGACCGGGGCACTGAAACGTAGAAATTGCATTTAGGTAATCATTGTAATTCTTTGCACGATCCAACTTGTAAAATGTTAGAATTTCATTACTGGCATCGTGGGCTTTCCATCTAACAGCATAATACTTATGATCGTTTAGCTTGTTTGCAAAAGTGTGGTCATAAATAATGGGTCCAAAAACGGTCATGGCTACATGATCAATCATATCAGCCTGACCTTTGATTTTTATCGTATCGTTTCTAAAGGTGCTGGTAACCCATTGGCCATTGTACCAATACTGCTGCATGGTACTGTCTTTACATTTAATTTCATAGTAATCTTTCACATCACGACCGGCGTTCGTTACACCCCATGCACAACTATCGTTGAAACCAATTATAACAGCAGGAGCACCCGGAAAAGTTGCACCATAGCAATTGTTACCGGGGGTGCTAATTTGCATTTCGTACCACAGCGAAGGCATGTTTAAACCGAGGTGCGGATCGTTACATAAAATTGGTGAACCACTTTTAGTTTTCATTCCACTAACTGCCCAATTGTTACTGCCATTATTTATATCAGGTTTTATATTGATGATTGGATCAATAGAATCTTTTGCTGAAAAGTATGAAGAGTCTGCACCCGCCGGTGGCGAAACCACATTTGAGGCGGCTGCATAAAGAGTTCCTCTTGGTACAATAGGATCAACGCTATCCTGGAAAACAGGATACAATTTTTCAATATCCACAGAGGAAAAAATATTTTTAGCATTGGTCATTTCAAAGTCGTTATCACCTTTTCCTGCAAGCTCCCAGGCCATATACTTCAGAAACAAAGCTGTTTTAAGATTGGTCCATGGCTCAGGTGCATAATCCAAAATTTTATATTCCAAAGGTCTTTGGTTGGCCGGTAAATCTTTTATGTAAGCATTAACGCCAGCAGTGTAAGCATCTGCCTGCTTTTTAATTGTGGGGTTTGCCTCCAATTCCTGCAACGATTTCTCAGCGCCATATACCATACCTGATCTCCTGAAAAAACGATCGATGTTTACAAAGTTTTTATCTCCACTTTTCGCTCCAAGAATCTCACTTAAACGCCCTGCAGCAGCATGGGTTTGAAATTCCATTTGCCAAAGCCTGAATTTTGCATGGAGATATCCCTGAACAAAATAAGCATCGCTTTCTTCATCAGCATAAATGTGAGGCACAAGTCTTTCATCAAAATAAACTTTTACGTTGCCTTTTAAGCCAGGGAATTTTAAAGAAGCATTAAAATTTTTGTTGAAAGGTTCGGCATTTTGCCAGCAACCATGCTGTGGACTTAGAAATTCACCCAGCCGTGGAGTTTTGGAGCCCCCAACCGGAAGTTGGATATTCAATACTACAATTAAGGCTATGGTTACTATAGCACTTACACTAAGGGCAACAAATCTCATAAGAAACAATTAGTGCCTAAAAATAGATTTTTTTTTGGTCACTGAAACTCATGGTCATATTAAAAAGAATTAAGCAAGTAGCTTCATCAGGAACGCTAACTCATCCTTAGAATTATATGCATGAAGAATTATGCGAATGCGCTCTTTGCCTTTGGGAACGGTAGGATATAAAATGGGTCTTACATCAAAATCATGTTGATGTAACGTAGCAGCAATAACTTTTACTTCACGGTTACCTGGTACCATTATTCCCTGGATGGGCGTTTCTGAAATAAGGGGTGGATAATGGATTATAGAAGTTTGAAATTGTTTTATTAATTCTTTCAGGTGCACTCTTTCTGAGACTAAACAGGGAAAAATTTCATAGGATTTAATAATTGCGTTTATGGCAACCTCTGGTAATGCAGTAGTAAAAATGAAACTTCGCGAAAAATTGATTAAGTAATCTTTCAGGCGATTAGAACCAACGATGACCGCACCGTGACAGCCACATGCTTTACCAAAAGTATACACCCTTGCAAAACACTGCCCGTGAAGATGTAAAGTTTGAGCAAGACCTTCTCCCTGTTCTCCAATTACGCCAATTGCATGCGCTTCATCAATAATTAAATGTGCATTGTATTTGTTTACTACGGCCAGAATATTCTCAAGTGGACAAATATCTCCATCCATGCTAAAAACGCTTTCACTAACAACAAAAATATTACCGGTTGCTGTGGCCAGTTTTTTCTCAAGGTCCACAGGGTTGTTGTGCTCAAATGAAAAAGACCGGGCAATTGATAAACGAATACCATCCCGTATACTGGCATGTACTAATTGATCGTAAATGATAGTATCGCCTTTTTGCGCAATGCTGGATAGCAAGCCAACATTTGCATCGTAACCCGAGTTAAAAATTATAGCAGATTCGGCTTTATGAAAAGCAGCTATTTGGCTTTCAGCCAGTTCAACCAATGCACTGTTACCTGTAAGCAATCTTGAACCTGTTGACCCATGCTTAGCTGCCGGGTTATGAGCGTTTAGTAAGCCATGATGTACTATTCCCAGGTAATCGTTTGAACAAAAATCAATCTTTTTATCTACAACTCTTAAGCTTCTGAATGCATTTTGCTCCCTTCGCTCATTAAGTTTTTTGTCCAGAAAATCATCATTATACATAAGTTCAAATCTACAGGTTGTTTACAGATATTTGCCGTCCCAAAGTAAGATCCAGGTTTTGTTGGGGGCAACATTGATATGTCAAAAGGCAAATCCAGTTGTTTTAAATAAGTCAGATTCGAAAACGATTTAACTGGTAAAAGAAAGATCATTATGGATGAATATCAAAAAAACATATTAGGGCTTCAATTACCTACAGATCCACGTTGGGCTAATCTATCCACCATTTCATTACAAGAAATATTAACCGACCACGCATTTTGTGAGCAAAAGGCAGCAACAAGTTGTATCTCGCTTATTCAACGTTATGCTGATAAAAAAAAGTTGGTGGACGAGTTAGCGCCAATCGTAACAGAAGAATGGGGACATTTTAGATTGGTGTTAGGAGAACTTAATAAAAGAAATCTTTCGTTAGGGAAACAGCGTAAGGATGAATACGTAAATAAGTTGATGCCCTTTCAAAAAAAAGGTGGAAGTGAAGAAGATTATTTTTTAGATAAGCTTTTAATTTTTGCTTTAATTGAAGCCAGGAGTTGCGAACGATTTAAGCGCCTGAGTGAAGGACTGGAAGATGATTACCTGCAAAAATTTTACAGGCGTTTTATGGAAAGCGAGGCGGGCCACTATGCTTTGTTTATTGAATTAGCGGAAACGTATATTGATAAAAACAAAGTGCGCAACCGGTGGAAAGAATGGCTGGAATATGAAGCCGGAGTTATTAAGAATCTTGAAGTTCGGGGAGATAGAATTCATTAAATAAAT
>JBBQVY010000278.1:0-5997 GCA_038211085.1 Chitinophagales bacterium
GAAGAAATAGAAGTAGGTGAAAAGGTGTACCTGGCAGGCAACAATGCAGGTATAGCACCGGAAGCCTGGGATATCATCAGACGAAACAAGATCTTTTTAAAAGCGCCGATTACAACTCCGCAAGGTGGAGGTTACAAAAGCTTAAATGTAACAACCCGCAAGTTCCTCGGGCTTTATTCTAACATTCGCCCGTGCATGAGCCTGCACCCTTTTGTCAGCACTAAACACCCGGTAATGGACATTGTAATTGTGCGTGAAAATGAAGAAGACCTGTACGCCGGTATCGAACACCAGCAAACAGACGAAGTGGTACAGTGCCTGAAACTGATTAGCAGGCCGGGTTGCGAGAAAATTGTGCGCTATGCCTTTGAATATGCTAAGCAACAAAACCGGAAAAAGGTTACCTGTTTTACCAAAGATAATATCATGAAGCAAACGGATGGTTTGTTTCACAAGGTGTTCGACGAGATAGCAAAAGAATACCCTGAAATAGAAAACGAGCATTGGATAATAGATATTGGCGCCGCTAAAATGGCCGATACACCCGAAGCGTTTGATGTACTGGTTATGCCAAATTTATATGGTGATGTACTTTCTGATGTTGCTGCGCAAATTACAGGTTCAGTTGGCCTGGCAGGTTCAGCAAACGTAGGCGAAGAGTGTGCAATGTTTGAAGCCATACATGGATCGGCACCAAAAAGAGCCGGACAAAATGCTGCCAACCCTTCTGGTTTGTTGCAAGGCGCTATCATGATGCTCAATCACATTGGACAAACAGAGGTGGCGGAGAAGGTGCAAAATGCGTGGCTGACAACAATTGAAAAAGGCATTCATACTTACGACATCTACAAGGAAGGAATTAGCAAGCAAAAGGTTGGCACAAAGGAATTTGCCCATGCAGTAATTGCTAATCTTGGCAATAAACCTTCTACACTAAAGCCTGTTCACTCTGCTAACAACGCAGCATTGAACCTGCCAAAGTATCAGCGTAAACCATCTGCTACAAAAGAACTGGTGGGGGTAGACGTATTTGTGCACTGGAAGGGAACCGACCCAAACGCTTTAGCAGAAAAGGTGGCCAAAATACAAGCCGATCATGCAGCGCTGACCATGATAACTAACCGCGGTATCAAAGTTTGGCCGGGCGGTTTTGAAGAAACATTTTGCACCGATCATTGGCGTTGCAGGTTCAAACCAAAAGAAGGTTCAGCCATTACAAAAGCAAACATCATTGATTTGCTAAACAATGCACTATCCCACGACATTGATACTATCAAAACTGAAAACCTTTATGAATTTGATGGCAAAGCAGGGTATTCATTGGGACAAGGTCAATAATCATAAAACCATAAAAAAAGAAACATGCAGATACAACTTATAGAAGGTCAGTTTCAACGTGAGGATGCGTTGGATTTGATCACGCAAATGATACACGTTAAAATAAAGTTTCACGAAAAGAAGATCGACAACGGTCATTCCGAAGAAGACATTCGAGCCCGTGAAACGAAAATAAAAAAGCTGCAAAAAGAACTGTTTGAATTAAGGCAGCAAATGAAGCCCGAGAGCAAACAGGTAAAAATGAATGCAGTAATTAACCTGGATTGAGCTGCGAAGACGATTTGGTAAGTCGTTCAGATAATTTCAACAAGTCGGGGCGGCTTACCCAACTCAACTGTGACGAATACAAATCGAAATTTTTTGATGGGCCGGAAATTATAGGCGACCTAAACCATACAAACAAGATTCAACTTAAAAAGAAAACCATGCAAAACTTACAAAAATTGACTTTTATAGATGGAACCTTTTCTCCCCAGGAAAGCCGAGAGATACTGATGAACGTGTACTCAAGTAAAATTAACTTTCACCAGATTAAAAACTTCAGCTCCAGGGAACGATTTGGGATGGATGATAAAACAGCAACCAAAAGAATACCCGAACTAAAAAAGGCCTTGGAAGAATTTCTCACAATAATTGAAACAGCCAAAATGAATGGCGAGCAGCTTGAAATAAAGTCAGACATCTGCATCAGCCTGATTGGGTCAGACACCAAAGTATCCAGTGAAGCGTTGCAAGCATAGATTACTTTGCTAATGCCTTGTTGATACCGTTGCATTTGCTTTTAGCAATGTTACTTTATTAATGGCATTTGTCTCTCCCTTTGCAAGGTTTATTGGGCTGTACAAAACAAATTAATCCCGCCTTCCGCGGGATTAATTGATTCAACCAGGCACCTTAGCATCGTAGACTTTTATAAAACATTATTAGAAGCAGCATGGAAAAAAACGACAAAATAGATGTTTTATTTTCAATAGATGAGATACAATCCTATTTTACCAATTTTGAGATAATAGAATTAGTTGAAAAGGAAGTTGAAAAAAATGAAGGACTATTTCATATCGGGAAAGGTTCTGTTATAAGATTTGTTGGGCGAAAGAAATAAACTACCGCTAACATTAAGAACATTAGCTGAAAGGCCTTTACAAATCAATTTGCCTGAAGTTTAGTACCAGGTTGGAGCTGCGTGTCAGCAGTTCGGCGTTTGCCAGGTTTTAGGCTTTGACTTTTTGTTATTAACTTCTATCCTTATATCCAGTCCCGGCGGCAGTTACCCGGCCAAAAGAATTCTTTCCCGAAGGTCTCATTCTAATTCGTTATTTTTTGTGACCATTTTTTAATTTATACAGATATGAAACGAAGTAAATTTATTGCCTCTCTTATCTCTTTTACAACAATGCCCATTTTGGCATTTTCACACCTTCAAAAAATATTCACGAGAAAAGAAAAGGGGTTTAAAATTTCTGCTGGAGAAGGTAGAATTCATGGACATATCAAGTTAAAAGGTGTCAATTCAAATATCCTTGACGTTAAAATATCTGGTAGCGACACAAATGGTGATTTAGCCATTTTTGAACAGACGTCTCTTTCGCCTGGCAGGGGAACACCATTGCACATTCATCACTTACAAGATGAAATATTTTATGTTATAGAAGGCTCCTATAAATTTCAGGTAGGAGACGACAAATATGATTTGACAATGGGTGATAGTATATTCTTACCAAGAAAAATAGCTCATGCCTGGACACAAGTATCAGAAAAAGGAAAAATGACCGTCATATTTCAACCTGCAGGAAAATTAGAAGAATTCTTTGTAACAATGGCTTCCTTAAACCATGAACCAAGTCCAGACGAAATAGCAAAGATTTTTGCAGACAATGACATGCAAGTAGTTGGACCACCTTTAACCATTAATTAGTAAACAAAAACATCACCCAATTTTACGAACAATAGCAGAAAGTCCCTTATCAAAAGCCCCCTTGCAAAACGGCAACAGCGATATTTTTTGTTGACCAAAGCAGATCATCGTCTTTTGAAATGCAATAAGATAGTAGTGACTTTTAAAACCTTTGTTATCGCAATAGAAGACAAATCTTTTTCCATAACGATACATCGGTAGATGAGGATCATTGATATCCTTGTTCGCTCAAACATTTACCACCCCTTCAATCTAAAGTGCAGCAACCCTTCCCTCAAACCAAATTGTTTTTTGTAGCCATTTTAATTGCCTGCGCTTTGCTGCTTACATGCAGTTTGTTGTAAATGTTGGCTATATGGTTTCGAACGGTATGTGGGCTTAAAAATAGTTCTTCGGCTATGTTTCGGTAGTCCAGCCCATCCACCATCAGTTTTAAAATACTTCTTTCGCGGTCGCTTAAGTTAAAGTCGTTGCCTGCTGTATGACTCAAATTGTTAACCGTTGCCCTACCCAGCATTTCCAAAGCTTTACGGGCTATGCGTGGGCTCATAGGCGAAGCGCCATAAAGCATTATCTGGTGTAAACCATCCAGTATTACACTCACCTTTTCATCCTTCAATAAATAACCGATAGCACCAGCTTTAATAGCTTCAAAAATCTTTTCATCATCGTCGAAAACGGTGAGCATTAAAAATTTAACGGTAGGGTACAATACGGAGGCCTGGCTTACCGCTTCAATGCCATTTACAAAAGGCATTTCAATGTCCATCAGGGCAATGTTAGGAAGGTTATCCGAACCCGCCTCCCGCATGTACTGTAAAAACTGGGCACCATCATTGGCGGTAAATTGAACTACCACGCTTTCATCGTAGGTAATACGTTCTGCCAGCGAAATACGGTTTGGCCGGTTGTCGTCAACAATGGCAATTTTTATGGGCTTCATCATGCTAAAGTAAAACAGTTGTGTACACCTGGTCAATAGTTCATTTGTATTAATTCCGGGGTAGTATTGCCTGCAACACAAATTACAGTTCCCTGCTTTAGGGCAGAGGTAACGGTGCAACTAAAACCAGCTTCAGCAGCCCTGTTTTGCATGATTGCCAAACCATAATGATCCGTCCCAATGCTTTCGCTTTCAAAACCTATACCGTTGTCCACAAGCTTAATCTCAAAGTGCTGGTTGCTGGCCTCAATATTTAATGAAAGGCTGGAGGCCTTCGAATATTTTAAAGCATTGTTTACCCCTTCCTGAAATATTCTGAAAACGTTCAGCGCCTGTGCTGGCTTAAATACAATCTGATCTGTAATATTCTCGTACGATTGAAAATGGGTGTTGGGTTGAAATTGCAAAAACGTCTGTATATATGCTTTCAGCTTATCCGAAAATTCTTCCAGTGCAATGCGGTCCCTGGTCAATGCCCAAATGGTTTCCCGTAGAGTTCGCATAAGCCCCTGGCTGGTAAGGTGTACAGATTGCAAACGGCTTTTTTGATCTGCTTCACTTAATGGGGCTGGCGAGTCAATGATCCAATCAATATTACTGCTAATGTAACTTATCTGGGCTCCCAGGTTATCGTGCAATTCGGCAGCAATACGTTTACGCTGATTTTCCTCTGCTTCTTTTATTGCTTTTTCTTCCTTTTCTTTTTGGCTTTCTATTAAATTCTTAAGTTTTAATTTTTGGCGGCTTTGGTAGTTTGAATAAAATAAAATACCCAGTATGGCTGCAACAATCAACACCAAAACAGAGCCGGTAATAAAGTAGTCCTTTCTTAAAATATCAAGTTTTTGCTGAATAATAATATTTTCCTTTTTCTGCATATCGTAGCTGGCTTGCAAACGTGCCAATGCCTCCGCCGAGTTTTTTTCGAACAAAGTATCTTTTAGCTGTATAATATTTTCTAATACCCGGGCATACCCTTTTGTATCGCCGCTCATTTTATAGCTTTCAGCAAGCCCGCTGTAGAGCAAGGGTATTTTTGAAGTGAGCTTGTACTTTCGGGCCATTTCTATACCCTGCAATGCCGTGGCAATACCCTTATTTGCCTGTTGGTTGTGCGCATAAAAAACCGATAGCTGGTACAGGTCCGAAACCAGGTAATAAGGATCGCCAATACGTTTTCTTATTTCAAGCGCCGCTTCCAGTAGTGGTTGCGCTTTCCAGGGTTGTTTCAGGTTTAAAAAAATATCGGCCTTAATGTTTTGCGCATTGGCCATTGCTGTTAAATCAAACTGGTTTACCGCAATAGCTTTATTAATAAAATAGAGTGCCGAATCATACTGCTGAATGTTATTGTAAGACGAGGCAATATTGCTGTATACCAGCGGGTATGTATAAAAAATAGCATCGCTTGCCGGTGTGTGCAGCGCTTTATAAAACCAGGTTATAGCATTACGGTCCTGGCCCAATTCCATATACGTCCAGCCAACACCGGTAATGGCTTTTATCTGCTGCAAGGTGTCGTGTATTGCCTCCGACTTTTGTAGTATACTCAAATTTTCGGTAATGCCTTCTTTATATTGTTCATTCCGTATCATATCCATTACCTTTAGTTGCCTTATCTGCAATCCAAGTTTCTCATCCTCCGCGCTGCTACCCAACAAATTCAGATCAGTATTGCATTTGGCAATAACCTCTTTCTGCAAACCCTTTTTTAAATCTGCAGCATTCATATACAAATTTGCAGTCAGCCGGTAAGTGTTGTTGTGTAAAGCATTTGAAATAGACCATGCCTGCCGGGCAT
>JBBQVY010000279.1:0-5991 GCA_038211085.1 Chitinophagales bacterium
AAAGCATGGTAAGGCGTGAAGGAAGGATTGTCTTCTCCAATTTCAAGTCCTGATTGAATTACTAATTTGTTTTTATCGGGATAGTTTGGAATATTTAAACCTAATATGATATTATGCTCTGCAATTTGTAAGTCATCAGAAATCAATACTCTTAAAATTCCGCTTCCTCCCCGGTTTTCAAGTGCCTTCTTTTTCGCACCCGTCAATAGTTTATCATCGTCAAAAACAAACTCGTCAATATAGTATTCGTTGTCAATGTTTGGTTCATTGATTGAAGTATGGATGTGTGCGGGGATATCTTTATTTGGATAAGGAGCAGGTCTGATTGTATAAATTGAATATTTACCATTTTGATCAGTCTTAACCCAACCACGGATGTGTCCGTGCCGTTTGGCTGTTTCATCCATTCCGTTAGCGGGTGAATAATACCCATTGTTATCTGTCTGCCAATAATAAATAACCACGTTTGGTGCAGGGGTTTTACCATCAAGTTTAAAGGCTGTTCCTGTTACTAAAAGTTTTTGCCCTTTCTCTGTCCAACCAACGCTTGTGTCAACCGATTTAATATTTGTAGGCATACCTGCAAACATAAGTTCGCAGCCGTCGCAGCCACCGCCAACCAATTTATTTTTATCAGTTTGAGGATCATTCTGTGTTTGGCTATTGATTTTTGTCTGCCCGTTACAACTTGTAAAAATTGACAATATAAAAGCCCACAGTCCGATATGATAGTACCTTTTCATAATTGAACGTTTGGATTTAGGTTTGCACAAGGTTGAAGTACTGCTACAGGTAAGGAAATTTAGCATTTGTCTGCTCGTAACCGAAGCTTAATTTATATTTAAAAGTTGATGTTAACCATAAAGCTTAATTAATAATATAAAGCTAAATAGGAAGCCAAATCAAAAAGCAAAAGTTGAAACATGGCTACGGTCCAGCCCGTTTTTGCCAATACCAATGTTGTTGGTAACCAAGTTTTGTCTAATTCATTTAGGCATACAATTCTATATTTATTTTCTCATTATTTCAACCCAAAAGTTGAGACAATGAGTTAAAAAGCTTTAATTCTTTTCAACGTCACTACTTTAAAATCCATGACCTGGGTATTTGAAATTTTATTGGCTTTTAACGTCAATCTCCCAGAACCTTTTCTAAGATGTATTTGACCTAATTTTAGAGGCTTGAAATCTTTAACGTAAGACTCAATTCTCGGCGATTTATCATGCTCCATCCCTTTTAATGGTGGGTCATTTGAATCAATAATTTTTCCTTGCAGCACAGCATTTCCAAAAGTTAAAGAGAATGTAGAACCAATGTCTTTTTCAGGGCAAGTGTAATAAATTTCAATCTCAAAATCTCCCTCTTCTGCAACCTCAACATTCCAATATATTTGATCTTGTACATTTATCCAATTAGTTAGATAACTGTCATTGGGGTATTTGTTTGAAGGTTTTATATTACCTGTTACGATAGCTTCACCAGCGGGCAATTGAGTAATTTTTACACTCGGATGTCCAATTATAAAAGGTCGTAAATCTTTTGGAGGAAGCTCACTCAGTACATCTTTAATCCACAGAGTCTTTGCTTTTTTAAGTTTAATGTACTCCTCAGCGTTTAATCTGGCAACATCTTTAAGTTGATTTGGGTCTTGCTCTATATCAAATAACTCGTCTGTATCTGAAAGGCGAAACTTTTGATTTCGCAGACTAAGTTTGCTTTGCCAGTAATTGTATAAAATCCTGTCCGACCAGTTGATTTTTTGATTTTGAAGTAATGGTTTTAAACTTCTTCCATCTAATGATTTTGGGGATACATAGCTGATATTGGCCAGATCGCATAAGGTAGGAAGTAAATCAACCGCGGAAGTTATTTTATCAACTTTTTGATTAGGAGGTATGTTTTTCTTCCAACTAATAATCATTGGAGACCTTACTCCTCCTTCGTCTGTTGAACCTTTTATGCCTTTCATTCCGCCGTTCCAGCGATTTCCATTGGGTCCATTGTCCGAAAAATAAATGACTATGGTATTATTTAAAAGATTCAAATCTTCTAATTTTTGCCTGATACGTCCAACATTCCAATCAATATTTTCGCTTAAAGCTAAGGCAGCTTTCGTATGGTCTATTTCTTCTTTGTCAGCCCTTGTTCCATGCTGCGTGATGTTTTTATTTGCATATTTCTTCCACCATTGTTCTGGCACTTGCATAGGACTATGGGGCGTGTTAAATGGCAGGTACAAAAAGAAAGGTGATTTTTTGTTTTTTTCAATAAATGCCAACCCATGGTCAGTAAGGTCATCGGTAATAAAACCTTTCCCTTTTACTATTTCTCCATTATGCTCTAAAACAGGATCAAAGTAATTACCCCAATGCCCCGAACAAAAACCATAAAAGTCATTAAAGCCCCTTGAATTTGGATGGTAAGGAGCTTGTCCTCCATTGTGCCATTTGCCGTATGCCGCCGTTTGGTATCCTGCTTTTTTAAAAATATCCGCTATCGTAGTTTCATCAAGATTGAGACGTTCTCCCCCGGAGCCAGTGGAATAAACCCCTCCTCTTACATGGTGGCGACCTGTCAATAATTCGGCACGGGTTGGAGAACAGACAGGGCTTACATAAAAATTTTTTAAAATTGTCCCCTCCTTTGCCAATCTGTCTAAATTTGGTGTAGCTACACTACTATTGCCATTAAATCCCAAATCTCCCCAACCCTGGTCATCACTTAAGATAATGACAATATTTGGTTGTTGTGAATAGGCTTGAAAACTGGACAAAAGCAGATTGACTGATAGATATAAAATTCCTTTAAATAGTTTGAGTCTCATTGTTTTTGATATTGTTTGGAAAACAACTTTATTTACACACATATTATTTAGAGTATTTTAATTTGTACCGACAAACCTATTTTTAATTTTTCTACTAATCATCAATAGGCTCCAATAGTTGAACTTTGTTTCCTTCTGCATCAAGGATATGAACAAATTTAGCGTAATCAACGGTTTCGATAATGTCCACAATAGTTACACCGTTCCTTTATAAATTTCCAACAAGAGCTTTCAGGTTTTCAACCCTGTAATCTATCATAAAGTTCTTTGTTGAAGGTTCGAAGTTTTGTGTTTTTTCGGGAAACAGTTACCATTGTGTTTGTCCTTTCTTTGTCCTGTTTGATCCTTCCTACCATTCAAAAGTCGAGGATATGCCGGTCCACCTCAACTCAACTATTTACAAAATTGCATAGATAAAGCCGCGGCTGCTGTTTCAGTTCTAAATTGCATTTTAAAACATACATCTGCCAAATACTTCTACCATACAAATTAAAGAGTGGAGCCGGCAACTTGGCTTTGAGTATTGCGGCATAGCCAAAGCTGTTAAACTGGATGATGATGCCCGTCGACTGGAGACATGGCTGCAAAAGGGTATGCATGGTAACATGCACTACATGGAAAATTATTTTGACATGAGAGTGGACCCAACCTTATTGGTACCGGGAGCAAAAAGCGTAATCACCCTGCTCATGAATTATTATCCAAGTCAACAGCAGGCTCCTGCTTCACCCCAAATTGCCAAATATGCTTATGGTAACGATTATCATGAAGTAATACGGGAGAAGCTAAAAAATTTGCTGCAAAAAATACGTTTGGAAATTGGTGAAATTAATGGTCGCGGTTTTGTTGACAGTGCCCCTGTATTAGAACGTAGTTGGGCCATGCGCAGCGGCCTTGGCTGGATCGGCAAAAATGGTAACCTCATTAATAAACAAGCAGGCTCTTTCTTTTTTATAGCAACACTTATAGTTGACCTTCAGTTGGAGTACGATGATGCTTTTGCTAAAGATTATTGTGGTACCTGCCGCCGTTGTATTGACCACTGCCCTACTGATGCCATCATGGAAAATAAGGTGGTTGACGGCAGCAAATGCATCAGCTATTTTACCATAGAACTAAAGGATGCACTCATACCCGAAAAAATGAAAGATACCTTTGCCAACTGGATGTTTGGCTGCGATGTTTGCCAGGATGTTTGCCCCTGGAACCGGTTTAGTAAACCCACAACCGAAATACAATTTTCTCCCATACCTCAAATCCTAAACTTCACCACAAGCGACTGGGAAGAAATGACCGAAGAAACCTTTAAGATCCTGTTTAAGAACTCCCCTTTAAAACGCAGCAAGTTCGCCGGCATTAAAAGAAACCTGGCATTTATTAAGGGAGAAGACAGGAGATAGAATGTAGAATTATGAATTGAGAATTGAGAATGACCTCCACCCTCAACGCTAAGCAATCAGCCCTCAACCCTCAGACCTCAACCCAGCCAACCCCTCAACCCTAATCCTTCTATCTTTTAGCAAGACTGCATGCAGCGAACAGGTATTGCCAGCTCTCTTTTACCTTTACCGAATTACGTATGAGGAAATTCATTTTTGCATCCCTGTTTATTTTTATTTCCACAGCAGTTTTTTCTCAAAACTGTACCAATCTTGGTCAAAATCCCTCAACAGCATTCCCGGTTTGTGGGTCTTCAGTTTTTAAACAGACAAGTGTGGATATTTGTGGTACACGCCAGATACCTACACCCTGTCTTGCTAACGGAGCTATCTTCCAGGACAAGAACCCTTACTGGTATAAATTCACTTGTTTCGCCACCGGCACACTGGCTTTCGAAATTGTGCCCAGTAATATAAGTGACGATTATGACTGGCAATTATTTGATATAACCCTAACCGATCCTACCGAGGTCTACACCAATAAATCTTTATTTGTTGCCTGCAACTGGTCGGGCGAAGGAGGTAAAACAGGAGCCAATACAAGCGGTAATTCCTTAAGCGTTTGTGAGGGTTTTGGAAGGCCATTGTATAGCAAAATGCCAACGCTTTCTCTTGGGCACGAATACCTGTTACTGGTAAGCCATTTTACAGATACGCAAAGTGGGTATTCTTTATCTTTTGGGGGAGGAACAGCCAGTATAACCGATACCACTGCTTCAGCATTTTTGTCTTCAAAACCTTCGTGCGATGGTAAGACTATTGGCATCAAACTCAACAAAAAAATCCGCTGCAACAGTCTTGCTTCCAATGGCAGCGATTTTATGCTGTCTTCATCCACATCAAAAATTGTTAGCGCCACCGGTACTAATTGTACCAATGCCTTTGATATGGATAGCCTGGTTTTGACATTGGATCAACCGCTTGCACCAGGCAACTATATGGTAAAATCGCAAAATGGAGACGATGCAAATACCTTATTGGACTACTGTCAAAATCCGATGGCGGAAGGCATCACTACTTCGTTTGTGGTAACCTCCATACAACCCACCCCTTTTGATAGCATCACCAAACCGGGATGCAAACCCAACCAGGTTAAAGTGGTATTTAGCAACCCGGTATTATGTAATTCGGTTGCAGCAGATGGAAGTGACTTTAGCATTAACACACCTGGTATTACGATTACTGGTGCTTCTACTTCATGCACAAACAACACTACTTACGAAATTTTATTAACCCTCTCCGCAACCATCTACACAAAAGGCACCCACACCATAACACTTAAAAAAGGTTTGGATGGCAATGCAATTTTAGATGAATGTTTGCAGGAAACTATTGCAGGCAGCAAGGTTAGTTTTGTTACAGCCGACACTGTTTCAGCAGCTATAAATTATACCATTAATTATGGTTGTAAGGCTGATACCTTACATGCGTTTAATGCCGGGCTTAACAACATAAACCAATGGATGTGGAAGTTTAATGAGAGAGCTTCATCAAGCCAGCAAAATCCCACTTATGTGTACAGACAGTTTGGTCCACAAAACTTATCGTTACAGGTAAGCAATGGCGTGTGCACCGATAGTGCCAGTTTAAATTTTATTTTAGATAATGAGTTAAAAGCAAATTTTGTTGCCCCTACATTGTTATGTCCCCAGGACCCGGCAATCATCCGCGATACCAGCATTGGAAAAATTGTTTCTTACTTATGGGATTTTGGCAACGGCACCACCA
>JBBQVY010000280.1:0-5953 GCA_038211085.1 Chitinophagales bacterium
GATTTAGGAAGAACAACAAAAGCCTTTTACATCAATGCAAGAAATAGATGGAACAAGAAGTATAAAGATGAACAGGAAAGGAAAACAAAGCAGGAAGGAGGACCTACTTATCACGTTACTAACTTAAGCCATTTAGGAAAAAACTTTGTTACGCAGGTGCTTAATAATTATCACCAAGGAAAATTATCTGATACACAAGTTGCAGATTTCTTAAATATAAAGATCAATCGAATAAAAGACTACGAAGCAAAAATTGCGTAACAATAAATGGAATTATATCACCCTAAATATGTTTTTGACAGTGGTCCATTTATTGGTCTGAAAAACTATCCGCCGGATGTTTTTTCCTCTTTATGGAGCAACTTCTTGCAATTGATTCAAGATGGGAACATTATTTCTTCGAGTGAAGTTTTGAGGGAAATTGAAAACTACGATGACGAGATAGCTGAATGGGCAAAATTGAATAGACAAGTCTTTATTAAACCTACCATTGAAGAACAAAGGCTTGTTCAACAGATTTTAGCAAAGCATCCTGATTTAGTAAAGGAAGAAGCGATTTTATTAGGCAAGCCTTACGCTGATCCTTTTGTAATAGCACAGGCAAAATCTCATAATTGTATTTTAGTACACAGCGAAAAGCTAAAACCAAATGCCCATAAAATTCCCAATGTCTGCATTGATTTTAATGTTGCTGAAATTCCATTGTTTGATTTTTTTCGAAAGGAGAACTGGAATTTCTAATGTGTCATTACCATCTTTTCATGTTATGTGACCTATATCAATACTCACCACCACATAATGATAAAAGCATCATTCATATTCTGCCGATGAACGAAATGCGACCAACGATGATCAATCGGAGTTATTTCAGCTTGTACCATAATTGTCTGAACTGTGATTTATTTGATTAAATGAATACTATGATTTTCAACCTCCTTTTATGAATACAATGATTAATGAAAAATATCCTGAAAGTGAATTGACAGCAAAGATTATTGGTTGCTGTATGGAGGTGCACCGGATTTTGGGTAACGGTTTCCAGGAGGTGATTTATCAAAGAGCATTAGTAATAGAGTTCAACAGGCAATACATTAATTTCAGCCGGGAACATGAAATGGATCTTTATTACAAGGATGAAAACATAGGAACAAGGCGGTTTGATTTTTTTGTAGAAGGTAAAGTGATGCTTGAGCTAAAAGCAGTGATCCATTTGGAAGATGTTCACCTTGCACAGGCTATTAACTATTTGGAAGCTTATGGTTTAGGCATCGGGCTACTGGTTAACTTCGGCGCAAAGAGCCTTGAATTTAAAAGGGTGATGAAGCCAATAAAAAAATCATAGCCCATCATCAAATCATTTTTTAATCATAGTTCAAAGACAATGATTTTTTTTGTTATTGTCTGAACTATGATTAGGTTGATTGAATGAATACTATGATTGCCAATAGTAAAATCATAGCCCATCATCAAATCATTTTTAATCATAGTTCAAAGACAATGATTTTTTTTGTTATTAAAGCCTTATTGACCAACAAGAAAAACTGCATTACACAACATCAACTTTCCATTCTCCCAAAAGCTTCTAAAAATAGGATCATCCGCAAAGTAAATTACCTGGCCGCTTCCTAATTCCTGCACGCCCATTAACAAGGCATCTTTTAATTTACTTTTTACCTGCATGCCTGCAAACCCTGTTATATAATTATCCTTTTTAAGCACTCCTACATTCCAACCATCTTTTAAATATTCAAATACGGTAGCATCCTGTTTAAGCGTATAGTATGTATCCGGGTAGCCAAAAGCCAACGGGTGGGTATTATCTAATTGAACTTTGTAAATGGCGCCGGGAATACTTTCGGGCAACTGGTCTCTCTCACGGTTCTCATATTTTTTTAAGGCACCATACTCAGATTTATCTTCCGGTTTATCCTCCTTAATTTTCAGCCCCCAATCGCCGGCAGCCATTTGCTCCATGGCATTTTGCAAGGCTATTAATTTACCGCCTCCCCTAACAAACTCTTTTAGTTTATCTGAAGTTGCTTTATCATTTAAACCCTTATAATTTCCGTTGGGAAGTATGACCACATTAAAGTCGGACAATTGAATAGAAGTTAACTCAGTTGCATTGATGAGTGTTAGTGGGTACTGAAGATTTTGATCGAACAAATGCCAGATCTCCCCTGCGCCCAGAGATGAAGTTTGCTCACCTGTAACCAACGCAACTTTTGGAGCTTTTATCAGCCTTACATCACCAGAACCAATATCGGGCCCCTTATCCATAAACCCTGTTTCAAAAGCATCAATAGTTGCAAAAGATGTCTCGGCCTGCTTGCTTAAAATTGCCTGCAGGTTAGGCGCATTGCCATTTTTTAAAATGATGAGTGTACCGCGGTCATACGCTTTTTCCTTATAGGTAAAAGGCTTTTCTGCGAAGCGTACTTTAACTCCCTGCTTTAATAATTGAGCTAAAACTTTAGCTCCCTGGAACGACTGGTACGTAACCAAATACCCGTACGAAGATGCAGGTACGGGAGATTTAGCAATGATTGAATCAACATTCTTTATACTTACCGCATCTTTAACTGCATAAGCATCTACATCGTGTGCAAAGGGTAACGACCATGCAGTAATATCATAGGTGTTTGAGTCCGATAAAATGCTGGATGGTTCCAGTAACACTCTTGCTAAAACCGAGTGTGGTTGCGACGTACTGATGGCCAGGTGGTATTTTTTTAGCTTACCCGTTTCCTCTTTTCCGGTTCTGTAATTCATTCCTTTAAAAACAGAAGAATTCATTAAACCATATTCAATTCCGTTTTTGGTTAATAAGTCCTCAACGGTATTTAATTTATCGCGGTTATCTGTAGTAATGATGTAAGCTTTATTTACGTTGCCCTTACCCTGGCGGCTATCATCGAAAAACTTTTTAAACTCACTTACCAATTTTGCTGCATTGGTTGAGGCTACTTCGATTGTTGACAAGCCAGTAGTGTAATGGTGCATTGCACGATCAAGAAGTGTAAGCGTATCATTGTTTCCATTTAATACGGATAAACCACCACGCGGGCCACCACCCTGCTCAAACGTCATACCTATAGCACCGTTATAAGTTGGGTAGGTATCACCATACGATGGATAGAATAAATCGAAGCGCTCTTTGGTAAAATACAACCAGCCATTACGATCGAAATACTTAGCATTGTTGCGACCAATAGAATTTTGAAATGAACGCTGCCAGGGAGTTATTACTTCATGAAAAGGCTCGGCAGCCGGGGCAAAATAATAAGGTTCATTAATACCCTGCTCATGAAAATCCACATGAATTTGCGGCATCCATTGACGGTACTTTACCAGGCGCTGTTGTGTTTCAATTTGTGTTTGCCATGCCCAGTCGCGGTTAAGGTCAAAATTGTAATGATTGCTTCTTCCACCAGGCCATGGTTCACTATGCTCTCTTGACCGTGGATAAGGATTTGCTGTTACGCCTCTAACGGAATTAAACCAGTTTACATACCTGTCTCTGCCATCGGGGTTAATGCACGGATCCATGATAACAACAGTATTCTTTAACCACTCTTTTGTTTGTGTGTTTGAAGGATCAACCAAGGCAAAAATGGTAAGCATTGCTGCCTCTGAAGAAGAGGTTTCGTTGCCATGCACATTGTAGCTAAGCCAAACTATAGGAGGCGTACCGTCAACTACCGCATTGGCTTTATTGATGCCCGTCAGCGCCAGGTTGTTCTGGCGTATTTGCACTAACTGTTTGGCGTTTAAAGGTGAAGTTACATATGCAATTAAGAGCTCCCGTCCTTCGTTGGTTTCACCATATTTTTCAATTGTAACCATATCGGGCATTGCCTGGGCAACTGCCTTAAAATAGTTTACTATTTTATAGTGAGGCGTGTACCGGCTTCCAATCTTATAACCTAAAAATTGTTCAGGCGATTGTAGTGCCTGAGAAAAAAGCGAGGTAGTAACAAACGTGACAAATAATAACAATACAAGTTTCTTCATATTAAATTTTAAGGTGCGTGAAAATAGGAACAAAAAAAAAGCAGCCCAAAAATTAGGACTGCTTTAATTTTCTGCGTTGTTTTTATGTTGTTCGGATAAACTTTGTGTTTGATGATACAGCGAAGTTCCTGCATCAAACCTTATCAAAATTCAACATCAGCGTTAGCTTTTAAAACTGATATTGCCATATTTAGCATAAACCAATCATTTTACTTTTTTGTATTCAACGAAAAATTCAATCTGCCAAAATAATAAGCGCCGTTAAAGCCCATTTGCTGTACACGGCGGCTATAAATAAAGCGACCAGAACTTTGGTTGCTGCTATGTTTCTGAATATCCTGGTAAACATCAAACAGGTTGTTTGCACCGATAGTAGCAGATAATGCTGTGCAAATTTGATAGCTGATAGAAAGATCGGTTACCACTTTACCATCAAATTCCTGGTCTAAAGTCTCCCTCTGGCCTGTAAATGCATTAACAGGGAATGCCCCCGGATTTGCAGGATTGATTGAAGGATCGAGGTAAACAGCCTTGCCAAAATTTACAAATCGTAACATGGCACCCCACTTACTGTACTTGTAGTTAAAGGTTAAGCTGATCTTGTTTTTTGGAGTAGCTACTTCAATACGGCTTTCATCCTCCCTGTTAAAATAATTTGCTAACTGGCCACTGTTTATTAAAGCAGGAGATGCTTTAATGTTTGGTTTTCCATCAGCACCATTCTTTACTGTATTGTCAATAAACGTCATCGCCAGTGTAGTGCGAAGGCTTTGTTTACTCTTGAATTTTTTAGTATAACTCACCACTGCTTCCAAACCTCTTGCCCTTGTATCGATGGCATTGGTAAAAAAGTTGGCCGTGCTTGCTCCTACTGCATCCAGTTGTGCTTTTAAGTTAGCATCGGTACCTCCGGTAAAATTATTGGTAAGAATGATCCTGTTTTTGATATCGATCTGGTAGGCATCTACCGTTACCTCTAAAGCAGGTAATGGCTTGGCTGTTAAACCAACTGAATAACTATGACTGGTCTCTTCCTGTAATTTAGGGATACCTAATATTTGCGCCGGCTTACTGTCATTGGTAAAAGTACCTGCCTGCACAGGTACCAGGTTACCACCCTGCGACACAAACAACGTGTTGGTTTTAGCAAAGAAACGTTGCTGCATAGAAGGGGCCCTGAAACCCGAACTAACAGATGCTCTTACATTAAAGTTGTCGCTAAGCTTGTAACGGGTAGATACTTTGTAGTTTACGGTTGAACCAAAGTCGCTGTAGTTTTCAAAGCGAAGCGCACCTGTAATCAGCAAAGCTTTAGTAATGTCGAATTCCAGGTCAGTATATATTGCTTTTGAATTTCTGGTTTTTGTATCACCAATGGTGTTTACAAAACCAGGAAATACCTGAGCCGCTGAAGATGCTTTAGAGTTTACATCATAGTTTTTGTACGATGCTTCCTCACCGCTTTTTATACCAAAGGCATCTACCCTGTATTCAAGACCTGCAGCTATGTTTAAACCTTCAGCAACATCATATTTTTTTGAGAAGTCTGCGTTTGAAGTGTTCTGCCAAAACTTTAGTCCACCCGCATCAAACGAAGTTTGCTTGTTAGCCGGATTGATGAATTGAGTATAGTTAACCGAATTCTGTACGCCAAAATCAAACTTATTAATACCATAATTATTGCTGATGTCAAAATTCCATCCACTAAATTTAGTGCGATAACCAACGGCAGTTGAATAGTCCAGGATATCAGAGTAATCAGCGGTAAAAATCCGTTTGGATACATTGCCTGGGCATTGGCAGCATAAATGGTTGCATTGCCGGCATAACCTGAAGGATACCTAAAAAAACCTGCGGCTTCACCTTTCTTTTTACCATAACCACCAAAGGCATAAAATTCGCCACTTTGGCCAACGGGAATTCCAAAGTTAAAAAACAC
>JBBQVY010000281.1:0-5885 GCA_038211085.1 Chitinophagales bacterium
TTGAACCACCAAGAACCAAAGGCACTAAGAAGCACTAAGAATTTTAAATTAACCAATGACTATTGACCAATGACCAATAACTTACTTAAACCGCGTCACTCAAGCTGCTAAATGTAAAGTCCCTTATTTTCATAGGAGGCACAATCATATCATCCGTACGTTCTGGTTTACCTAATTCTTCAACATTGTTCAGCATTATTATAGGGCTTTCGTTAAACCGGAAGTTTTTTATTGGAAACTGGATCTTTCCATTCTCTATGTAAAAAGTTCCATCGCGTGTTAGGCCAGTAAGCAATAATGTTTGAGGATCTACAAAGCGGATGTACCAAAACCTGGTTACTAATATTCCCCTTTCGGTTCCCTTAATCATGTCTTCTATCGAAGTTGTTCCACCCTCCATAATCATGCGGCTGGCGGCAGGCTGAGGGTCTACGCTTTTTTTCTGTGCCCAGTAACGTGAATAGGCAAGTTTCTTCACCACACCTTTATCTATCCAAACGGTTTTTGTTTGTGGCAAGCCATCATTACTAAAAGTTGAAAAGGGCAAATCAGCATGTAGCGGATCGGAATAGATGGTCACCTTATCATCAAATAACTTTTCACCCAAACGCGAAGATCCACCTTTCTTACTCATGTAACTACGGCCTTCATCAGCATTGCGGGCATCAAAGCCGGCAAACATGTTTCCTATTAAATCACTTGCTGCCAACGGTTCTAATATCACAGTATATTTTCCCGGCTCAATGGCTTTGGCATTTGCAGAACCATTCGCTTTTCCGGCAGCTATTTTAGTGAGCGCCAGGGTATCCAACTTAGCAACATCGTTATAACTCTTACTTACATATCCCGAACCTGTACCTGCCTGATTACGCATGGTTACAGAAAAAGATACATCAGAATTCATGTTGTAGCCAAACAGACCTTTGCTATTCATCATAGCTCTAAAGCCGGAACTATTTTCTAAAAATCCGGCGGCTTCCAACTTTTCCTGTTTGGAGACCTGTAAACTTTTTGACACCGCCTCTGCCCGTAGCTCTGGCGTGATGGAGGCTGTAGCTTTATTAAACGCTACGGAGTCAGCATAAGTCTGGGGACCTAATAATGGCATGTACTCCGGGTTTTCAGGAGCAAGAATGGCTACTTCTTCTGCCCTGCGTACCACCTTTTCAAGCGAGACATCATCAAACTCATTAATGGTTGCCACACCTGTTTTTTTGCCAAAGCTGCTGCTAACAATTAAAGACAACCTGCTGGCATCTCCCGCCGTTGATACCGCATTGCGGGCATAACGAATGTTGCCACCCTCGGAGCCGGATAAGTTTACCTCGCATTCATCAGCCTTTGAAAAACCCAACACTTTTGTTAGCAATGCTTTTGCCTCTTCTTTATTTAAAATCGCCATAATGTTTGTTAGATTTTTCGTGCGGTATTAATAACATTCACCCCATTAAAACGGGTAGTTGAACTCCCGTGCGACACCGCATTCGACTGCGCCGGCTGACCCTTACCATCGTTAAAAGCACCACCCAAACGGTAATCTCTTTTATCGGCGATAGCCACGCAACTGTTCCAAAACTCCTGCGTGTTTGCCTGGTAAGCAACATCTTTTAGCATGCCTGCTAGCTTACCATTTTTTATCTCGTAAAAGGTTTGTCCGCCAAACTGGAAATTGTAGCGTTGCTGGTCTATGGAGAAAGAGCCATCGCCAATAATGTAAATGCCTTTTTCAACATTCTTAATCATATCGTCTACACTCATGGTTTCTTTACCGGGTTGTAACGATACATTGGGCATGCGCTGAAACTGTACATCGCTCCAGCTTTGCGAGTAACAACAGCCTTGTGATTCATTCAGGCCGAGTATATGTGCCTGGTCGCGTATAGCCTGGAAGTTAACCAGTATACCATCTTTTATTATCTCCCACTCTTTTGTTTTTACGCCTTCATCATCGTAGCCAACAAAGCCCAAAGACCCGGGTTGTAATTTATCAGCATGAATGTTTACCAGCTTGCTGCCAAACTGAAACTTGTTTGATTTTAATTTTTCCATACTAAGAAAACTGGTACCGGCATAATTAGCCTCGTAGCCCAATACCCTGTCAAGCTCTGTTGGGTGTGCTACTGATTCATGAATGGTCAGCCACAGGTGCGAAGGATCCAGAACCAGGTCGTACTTGCCTGGCTCTACCGACTTAGCTTTCAGCTTTTGATCCACATCAGCGGTGGCAGCTTTTATATCCTCCATCATATCGTACCGGTCTTTATAACGGGTAACAATACCGGTTACTTTTCCCTCGTTGGTTGGCGTTAGGTACTCGTAGCCCATGCCTACGGGTGAGCTTAACGACCGGCGGGTTTCAAACTTGCCCGTTGCCTTATCAATTTTTGTTACAACAAAGTTTGGGTACAGGCGATGTACATCCTGGTCTATGTAAGAACCATCAGTTGAAGCAAAATATTTTTGCTCATTAACCGCCAGGATCGCTGAGTTTACAAAGCTGGCGCCACCATCCATAGCCAGTGCATTAGCACCCAACAGAAGATCAACTTTATCTTTTACCGGTACTGCAAAACTATTGGTTGTAATGGGCGTCTTCCAGCTTACTTCTCCATAGCCTTTTTGCGGGGAAAGTTGTACGGTGTTGGCTTGTATTTTAGAATTGGCTTTTGCAACTGCAACGGCACGTTCAGCCGTTTTAGCCACCTCTTCTTTAGTTACATTGTTAGAAGCTGCAAAGCCCCAGCAACCATTGGCTATAACACGTATGCCTACGCCAAAGCTTTCGGTATTGGCAATGTTTTGTACCCGCTTTTCGCGGGTGATGACAAACTGGTTCAGGTATCGCCCAATTCGTACATCGGCATAGCTGGCTCCCTTACTACGGGCAGCATTCATGGCCACATCTGCCAGTTGCTTTTTCAGGCTTACGTCCATGCCATCGTTCAATGCCTGTAACGGATCGATTGATTTTGCGAACAGCCCAAAATCTGGTAATACAATAGCGCCAAGGCTCATTGCTGAAAGTGATAAAAAGTCTTTTCTTTTCAAAATGTTGCCCTACCGGGTCTTTAGTTTGAATGGGCAATCTATTTAAATTATTTAATGATTGAGGCTGCCACTTAAATCTTTAACGGTAAAGCGGCGGTTAAACCCGGAGAAAAAAAATTTGAAATATTTTGAACAAAAAACTCATTTCGTGGTGAGGTGTGATTTTAAACATAGGAAAAATGTTGGATGGACAAAAAGGTTTTGCCACCAACGCCGGTTTCATTGCAAGAGTTTGCCCACCCTCACCGATTGAAAAGATCTCGATTTCAACTACCATCACATCGCCCACATTAACCAAAGTAAATCAAAGAAGCCTAAAGCTTAGGCTGCAACCTCTGCTAACTCAGGTGCCCGGTCACTAATTGCATCACCATGGAAGAGCACCAGGTAGCGCCGGAATATGTGAATTGGAAGGATTGGCAAAGGCTGGATTGCCCTTGAATGATCACCAGTTATTTCGTCATTGTGAGGCACGAAGCAATCTCCAGATGTGTAATTATGATGCTGGATTGTTGAGTGGCGATTTGCAGCTGAAGTATTACACGCTTTTAATCAGATTAGTTGTATGGGACGAGCAAAAGTGTTTCATGACTTCATCTTGCGCCACACAAATGGGGCGGTAGCTAATAAACGTAGTACGCTGTTCATTTTGTATTATTATCGTACACTAATTTAAATTTGCAAAAACAAGGTATTTTCAACAGATGAGACAAATAGAAAAGATATTATCAGAAATTGAAACTTGCATAAATCAAGGCTCTTTCAAAAAACTAGAGCATGACAAACTTGAATTGAAGGACAATAGTCATTCTACGTCTGACTGGAGGGAAGTTTTTAAAACTTGTGGTGCCATGCTTAACACTGGTGGCGGAATAATTATAGTTGGGGTTTTTGAGGATGAAAAAAATAAAAAATTTGTTATTACGGGCTACAATAAAGAAAATGAGGAAAAAACAAAAAGTATCCCAAAAGTTTTTACGAATGAAGCAAAGCAAGCATTAAACTTAACTCAATATTTTCCTGCCTTTGAAATACATCAAATCCTCGGTAAAGAAGTGTTGGCAATCTATTTGGATGAAGTACCCGAAGATTTAAAATACGTTTACTATGAGGGGCAAGCCTATGAAAGGCAGATTACTGGTGATCACAAAATAAATGAGAATAAGATAAAAGCTCAGGCAGAATACAAATTGGAGTTGCAAAATGCCAAAGAATTACAGCCCGTTATAAACACTACGCTTCAAAATCTAGAGGTTGGTAAGTTGAATGAGTATATCCAATTGCTGAACAAAGAGGTAAGAACAGAAAGCATAAAATCTGATATTGAAAGCTCAAAATCGTTTTTAGAACGAAAAGGTTTCATAACAAAAACATTGCAACCTACAATTCTAGGTGTATTAGTTTGCGCAAATAATGTAGATGATATTTTGGGAAGTAGGTCCCAAATTGATTGCTATGTAGACACGGGCTTTAAAATTGCTGAAAATAAGAAAATATTAAAAGATAATATACTTCCATTGATGGAAAAGGGGATAAACTTTATTCAGCAAAATATACAAGTTGGTGTGGGAATAGAATTTGGAGGAAGGAGTATACCTGAATATCCAATTAGACTTATCAGAGAATCAGTAAACAATTCACTTGCTCACCGTGATTACGGGATAATAAAATTTACAAACATTAATATTGTCCCTAATAAACATGTTGAGATCAGAAATCCCGGTAGATTTAAGGCACAATTACTTATACAGGATATTGATAACGAAAGACCCATAAGAAGAATTATTCCGGGCAATTCAAAACCCAATAACCCGAGACTTGCAGAAATTTTAAAGGTATTTGATAAGTGGGAAGGCAAAGGCTTAGGCATGTCAACACTTACAAATGAATGTTTAGCAAACAATACAGATCTTCCATATTACAAGTTTCATTCGTCCGATGAATTATCACTTTATATCCGGAAAGGCAGGCTTTTAGATGAAAAAATGGAATCTCTTATAAACGCATACGCAGGGTACATAGAAAGAAAGCTTAAGGGGGAAGAAATAACTTTTGAACAAAAGTTAGTCTTATCATACTTCTATAAATCTGAAATCGAAAACAAAAATGAACGGTACACCATTTTGCTAACGAAGGATAATAATCATCTTGAGGCAATAAACTCTTTAGAAGATAGTTCTCTGATATACAGACATCCAGCCAGTACCGATTTATATTCCGTCTATGTAACAGATAAGCAATTATTCAGGAAAGATTTTATAAAGGAACTGAGAAAACTTTACGGAGCAGATTTTGATGCTTTATCAAAGGAAGGAAGAGATGCATTAACAGCCATATACGAGTTCAATAATTATTCAAAAGAAAAATATCCTAGCGCCAACCTTGTAGGTAATACTCTTTGGGCTAAAGCGGGAAATGCAAACATTCTAAATGGATATGAAGATTTTAAAAGAAGAATAAGAAAGATTGTAAACAATATGGAAAAAAGAGGAATCATAGAACGTGTAGATAAAAAGCCTTTGTATATGACAAATTCGACTTTCCAAAAGCGACCTTCCATATATGATGATTTGGACACCAGTGAATCTAATTTTTCTTAAGTTCGCAGCCCTTCTCCTATTGTTTAACAACAAAATGAGATGGCCGAGTGGCTAATGGTGACCGCCTAAGAAACAGTTGTACGGGTGACTGTACCGGGGGTTCGAATCCCTCTCTCACCGCAAAGAGCAATTTTTGTATTGGGAAGCCTGCACTGATTTAACGATTAGTGAAGGCTTCCCAATTTGGTTTTAGTCAAATCCAATATTCAAATAAAAGAAAGTAAAGTAAAAGATGCC
>JBBQVY010000282.1:0-5826 GCA_038211085.1 Chitinophagales bacterium
TAAAGTCGGCGGTAACAGCATTAAGGCGGTACAACTGGCCAGCCAGGTAGCCAAACATTTTGTAGTTCATGTTGACCTCACCGATATTTTTCTTAATACATCTATAGCAGGCCAGGCACTTTTAATTGAAGAAAAAAAGAAACATGCAGTTGTAAACGAACCCATACAAGCTCAACAACGTCCTGCACAAATACCGCTTTCATTCAGCCAGGAGCGCTTATGGTTTATTGAAAAACTGGAGGGCAGCATACAGTATCATATTCCGTTGTTATTTAAATTGAAAGGGCTGGTAAATGAAGATTTTCTTCAGCAGGCTTTTCTTTCAATTATTAATCGCCACGAGATTTTAAGAACTGTAATAATTGAGCACGATGGCCACCCATTCCAGCAGGTATTAGGCCATGACCAATGGCAATTAACAAAGATTGATGCAAGAGGTAAGGAGGCGTTAAAGGATTCTTATATATCAAGTCAAATCGAAACGCCTTTTGATATTTCTAAAGATCACATGGTTCGTGCATCCCTTATCGCAACATCTGATGACGAACATTTACTGCTGATAGTTTTGCATCACCTTGCTGCTGACGGCTGGTCTATGTCATTATTAATTGACGAATTCACCGAAGTTTATACTTCCTTAATTGAGGATCGGTCGCCGGTATTTCCAAAATTGGCTATACAGTATGCCGACTATGCTATCTGGCAAAAGGTACATTTAGATAACAAAATTCTCGGAACTCAGCTTGCCTATTGGAAGAAAAAACTTTCAGGAATATCACCCCTTGATTTACCTGCTGATTATAGTCGTCCCCCACAACGAAGTACTTCAGGGGGCAACATCAACTTTACAATCGACCAAACTGTTTTAAGTCAATTACACGATTTAAGCCAGCAGCAGGGAAGTACATTATTCATGACCTTGCTTGCAGCTTTTAAAGTTTTGCTTTGTAAATATACCGGTCAGCACAATATCGTTGTTGGTACTCCGGTAGCAAACCGAAACCGTGAGGAAACACAAAATCTAATTGGGTTATTTGTAAACACCATCACATTAAGAAGTCAAATAGATCCTTCCGGTACTTTCGCTGATTTTTTGCACGAGCTCATACCCAATACGATTGAAGCGTACCAACACCAGGAAGTACCCTTTGAAAAGGTTGTGGAAGCAACAGTTAAAGAGCGGGATTTAAGTAGAAGTCCTTTGGTGCAGGTAATGTTTGTTTTGCAAAACGGTCCACAGTCAAAATCAACACGATTACATGGATTGGATATTGTTCCGCAAACAATAAACCAGGCAATATCAAAATTTGACCTTTCTTTTAATTTAAACGAATCTGATGACGGCCTTAGTGGTAGCATAGAATATAGCACAGACCTGTTTGCTGTTGCAAGAATAGAAAGAATGATTGCCCATTACAAGGAGCTACTGCTTTCTATTTTAAAATCAACTGATAGTTCCATTAACCAATTATCAATACTTACTGCTGACGAAACACAGCAATTATTGTTTGGGTTTAACGATACCCTTACTACTGAAATACAAGAAGAAAATATAGTGGAGCTTTTTGAGAAACAAAGCGCCATAGATCCAAATGCGATTGCTCTTATTTTTAAAAATGAGCAAATAACCTATAGCCGGTTAAATGCAATGGCAAATCAATTGGCTAACTATCTCATTAGTAAGAATGTAGAATCGAATACGCTGGTACCGGTATGTTTTGATAACTCCATACAAATGGTAGCAGCCGTTTTGGGTATACTAAAGGCAGGTTGTGGTTACGTACCATTGGCCCCCGGCTTGCCGGCACACAGGCTTCAACATATTTTAAACGATACCGCCGCCAGGTGCATAATAAGCAATGAGGAATATGCTGCAAGCCTGGCTATTGACGGTGAAATAGAAGTGTTTGCTATAGATAAAAATTGGTCGGTATGCGATGATTTTTCTGAAAGCAATTTGCAAATCAAGTGGCCGTTTGAAAGCAAAGCCTATGTAATTTTTACATCGGGATCAACAGGTACGCCCAAGGGTGTGATCATATCTCATGGTAATTTAATAAGCTACCTCGTAAATACAAAAACCAATTACATCACTGATGAAATTGGCGCTTCCGGAACCTTTATGCATTTGTCGTACACCTTCGACGCATCGGTTACGGCCTTGTTCATGCCTCTTATTACAGGTAAATCAATTGTAATAAGTTCGAATGACAACTACACCTCGTTTGATGATCCAAACTTGGAAAAGTTTGCTCCCTACAGCTTTATTAAACTTACGCCAGCCCACCTTCCATTTTTTCAGGATAAAATATTCTCCAGCCAAAACCTTGTGACAAAAAAACTAGTTCTGGGTGGGGAAGCACTTTACTTAAAGCACTTTGATTACTTTATAAAAGAAGGAATTGAGGTAGAAATAATTAATGAATACGGGCCAACTGAAGCTACTGTTGGTTGCAGCACTTTCCATTTTTATACTGGTGCCGGTACAGTCGATTTAAATCAAAGCATTTCGATCGGTAAGCCTATCGATAATGTAAAACTTTATGTTGTTACAGGCGAAAGCCTGTCTCCTGTGGGTATACCCGGCGAAATTTATATTGGCGGTGCCGGCCTTTCACTAGGTTACTTAAACAACGATGCCTTAACGAATGAAAAATTTGTCGACAATTTTTTAGACAGGCAAGCTGGAACCAAACTTTATAAAACAGGTGATATTGGCTTTTGGACTGCTGATGGAAATTTGCAATACGTAGGTAGAAAAGATGACCAGGTTAAAATAAGAGGCTATCGGATTGAGCCCGGCGAAATTGAAAATGTACTGTTACAAAATGCAGGGATTAACCAGGTAGCCGTTGTACCAAAGCTTGTCAACGACGACTACCAGCTTGCAGCTTACATTGTTTCATCTGATTCTATTAACGTAGAAAAAGCCAAAGCTTTTTTAGCAGAGCGTGTGCCCGACTATATGGTGCCCGTCTATTGGATGAAAATGAAAAGTTTTCCCTTAACGGTCAATGGTAAAATTGATAAGAGATCATTGCCGGCCATTGAGGGGGTCAGTACATCCTCTTACTTATATAAAGCCCCCCAAAATGAAACCCAGCGTTTACTGGCAGGCATCTGGCAAAATTTACTGGGTATAGACAACGTAGGTATAGCGGATAATTTCTTTGTGATAGGCGGGCATTCTTTACTGGCCATGCGTTTTGTTATTGCGTTGAGAAAGCAAATGAATGTGGAGATATCAATCAAAGATTTTTTTCTGCATCCAACGATTGAATCAATAGCCACGTTAATCGAAAGTGCAACAAAAAATACTACGCTTCCCACGTTATATCAACGTCAACGTCCTGCAAATATTCCTCTATCATTTAGCCAGGCAAGACTGTGGTTTATACATCAGTTGCAGGGTACGCAATCTTACCATTTACCTGCTGCACTGCAATTAAAAGGAATTGTAAATATCGATGCACTTGAAAAAGCGATAAGAAGTGTTATTGATCGTCATGAGGTGCTTCGCACTGTATATAAAGAGAAAGATGGTCAGCCTTACCAATTAATCAATATAGCATCCAATTGGAAATTAGAGCGCATCTCCGATGCTTCCTTACTCAACAAAAGCAATCTCGACAAATACATAGCAAAGCGTGTTGAAAAGCCATTTGATCTTACGGCGGATTATATGCTGCGGGCAGATATAATAAAGCTAAATAACGATGATAATATATTACTCATCAACATCCATCATATTGCTGCTGATGGTTGGTCTATCAGGTTGTTCATTGAGGATTTGATTGCTTTCTATCAGCAGTACGCTTTTGAAAAGCCCGTGTTGCTTTCGCCGTTAACCATCCAGTTTGCCGATTATGCCATTTGGCAAAACGAATACCTCTCCAAAGAAGTTTTGAAGGAACGTCTTCAGTTCTGGATAGATCGTTTGCAGCACGTTACCCCGCTCCAGCTACCTATAGATTATCCACGGCCTGCCATTCAGAGTTTGCGTGGTTCAAACCTTCAGTATACTATCGAAGGAAAAGTGGTTGAAAAAATTGGAGCTATGTGTAGCCAGCAAGGCACCACATTGTTCATGACATTGCTAGCTGCATTCAAAGTCTTACTGTACCGTTATAGCGGACAGCAGGATATATGTGTGGGCACATCTGTTGCCAATCGCCAGCTAAGCGAAGTAGAAAATCTCATAGGTTTCTTCATTAATAACATTGCGCTACGCAGCACCATAGATGGCAGTGAAACTTTTATCAATTTTCTACACCAGGTAAAGAATACTGTTATAGATGCATACGATTACCAGGACGTTCCTTTTGAGAGAGTAGTTGACGCAGTCGTAACAGATAGAGATACCAGCCGAAACCCTTTGTTCCAGGTAATGTTTGTATTGCAGAACACACCTGATATACCACCGTTTAACATCAATGGCTTACAAATACTTCCTTACGATATTGAGCAGCAGTTTAGCCAGCTTGATATGATTGTGAACGTAAAAGAGGAAGGCAATGCCTTACATTTTTCTGTAGACTATTGTACCGATTTATTTGCACGGGACACTATCAATCGCCTGTTGCAAAACTTTGCTGTATTGCTACAGTCAATCACCGGAGCTGCCGATACAGCTATTGACAATTTGCAGTTGATTACTGCCGATGAGGAGCAAAAGTTATTAGTTGAATTTAATAACACTTCAAAGGCAACAGCAGGCAATGCAACCGTTGTTGATTTGTTTAAAGAACAGGTAAGCAAATCACCCGCCGCCACTGCAATCATTTATAAAGACCAGGTTGTAACCTTCAAGCAACTCGATGTTTTATCGGACAGCTTTGCCACTAAACTATTGTCACATGGAGTTAAGCATGGAGATAAAATACCTCTTTGCATCAGCCGTGGAGTAAACATGCTCATTGCTATATGGGGCATATTAAAAGCAGGTGCCGTGTATGTGCCCGTCGACCCCGGTTATCCGGCAGAAAGGAAATCTTTTATATGCGGTGATACAAATGCAGCCATTGTCGTTTGTGATAACCAGTCACAGTCATCTTTAAGTGAAGTTGAACATATCAGCTTGCTTAACATGGATGATTTAAACCTGCATCAATCAGCCGAAGGCGAAACTGCTTTTACTTCACTGGCGCTTTCTTCAAGCCCCGCTTATATCATTTATACATCAGGTTCAACAGGTAAGCCAAAAGGGGTGGTTATACAACACGCTTCACTGGTGCATTACCTGGTAAACGGTCAAACCAATTACATTAATACTTCCGGCAATAACACCGGCTCATACATACATCTTTCTTTTACGTTTGATGCTTCTATAACTGCTTTATTTATGCCTTTGCTGGCTGGTAAATCTGTTGTCATAAGTTCAACAGAAGGTATCCATGTTTTTGAAGATGAAAACTTTCTTGCCAACGCACCATACGACTTTTTAAAAATTACCCCGGCTCACCTGGAGCTGATGAAAAACCTGGATATTGATACAGACGAACACTGGGTTACCAACAAACTGGTGATTGGTGGCGAGGCCTTGTACCCAGGGCAGTTTCATTACTTCTATAACCACGATATAGAGGTGGAAGTAATCAATGAGTACGGTCCCACAGAGGCAACCGTCGGCTGCATAGTATTCAGTTTTAAAACAGTTAGAGATCACCATAAAATACAAAACGGAATTCTTATTGGTAAGCCAATAGACAACACTTCCATTTACATAGTTGACAAAGCAAACAATCCTGTGCCCATAGGTGCTACAGGCGAAATTTGTATTGCCGGTAAAGGTTTATCGCTTGGCTATGTTAACCGCGATGAATTGAC
>JBBQVY010000283.1:0-5764 GCA_038211085.1 Chitinophagales bacterium
TCATCGCTGGATAACGAAAAAAGAAAACAGGTTAAACAGAAAGAATTAGACTCGCTGTACACTCCTCAAAAACAGGAATTACAGTTGAAGAAATCTGCATTGCAAAATGAATTAGCTATTAAATATTCGGAAGTAAATAGCTCAAGGAAAGCCTATGTGCAGGAGATTGATGGCACTGGCGGCAGTGGCCAGGTAGGCATTAAAAACATTGCCATAGCCAAGAAGAATGAATACGAAAAAGTGGATGGTGAGTACAAAATGCTTGCTGAGCAATTACATCCAGGGATTTCAGTTATAGATAGCAACCTGGCTGTTATAGATGGAATCATTAGAAAGGAAAACCAGATTTTTTCTGGCTTTTTGAATGATGGCTTTCTAACACGTATTGAAGCATTGAGCAATCTTGTAAAGAATAACCAGGCATTACAAATGCGATACTACCTGATCATCATCATTTTGATGCTTATTGAACTGATGCCGGTCTTAGCCAAAACACTCATCCCCTCTGGTACATATGACGAAAAAGTAAAGTTGCGGGAGGAAATGGAGAAAGAAATTGCACACGGTAACCAAATAAAAGAGCGGGATTTAAAGGAATTATACAACAGGCTTGCTAAAGAAAATGACGAAAAATTCATTCACCACTTTTTTGAGGTTAGTAAAGACGAACGGGAACAAAAGATGAAAGATCAACTGAGTCGCTGGACCGCCTCCAACGAATCGTTTGATGGGTTTTGGGAAAGCCTGAAAAAGGATATGCTTACGAAACAAGAAAACTGATTACCAATTCTTTCCCTTGTTTCATACTTCATTACAAAAATGCTTAAACATCAAGGAACCTTCTTGCGCATAGCAGACAAGGTTCCTTGATGTTTTTTCTCCCCATTACTTTAAATAATTAACGCCCCCCGGAGGGCAATTTTTTCTTAAGTACTGGGTATATAAAGTTGACAAATGTTTGGTTGTACCCTGCCCTTCGGAAATGCTGTGTGTCCTGTTTGGATAAGGCATAAACTGAAACTGCTTATTATACCTGATAAGTTCGTTCAATAACATTTCTGCATTGTTGTAATGTACATTGTCATCGCCCGTTCCATGTATGTAAAGCAAATTGCCTTGCAGGTTTTTAGCATAGGTTATAGGTGAGCCATTTACAAAATCCTGCCTGTTCTCCACAGGCAAACCCATGTAACGTTCCTGGTATAAGTTGTCGTAGGTAAGCTGGTTGCCAACAGCGGCTATTGCTATCCCTGTTTTGTAGATACCAGGATATTGAAACATCAAATTCAGAGTGGCTGATCCGCCACCACTCCAGCCCCAAACGGCTACACGGCTTGTGTCTATATAAGACCATTTTAAAATTTCTTTTGCGGCCATAGCCTGGTCGCGAATGTTAACCAAACCGATTTTCATATATACACTTTTACGCCATGCACGGCCCTTAGGCACAGGCGTGCCCCTGTTATCTATGGCTATGTATATGTAGCCGTCATCCGCAAGATTGCCTGCATATAACTGGTTTCTGCCAACACCATACCTGTCCTGTACCAACTGGCCCCATGGTTCGGTATACACATAAAAAACAACGGGGTATTTTTTGGTGGAATCAAAGTTTTTGGGCCTCACCATCCAGGCATCCATAGTAATATTATCAGCAGATGTTACCGTAAAAAAAGAAAGATTTGCCGGCTGCTGACTTTTGGAAACAGCTTTGTTGACTGCATCATTTTCAAGCGATGCATGAGATGGCAATGAAACCCATTCTGATGACGAAGGTGTATAATAATTTGAGAAGGAATGATAAGCAAAACCTCCCTTAGGGGATAGGTTATAGTTATGTGTACCTTTTTGATTTGCCGGAGAAAGCAATTCCGCTGTTCCCCTACCATCTAACGAAATACGATACAGGTATTTTTGTGTGGCATTGGTTGGCGAGGCCATAAAATAAACATAACCATTAGCCTCATCTATTGCGCATATATCCATTACATCGTAAGCTCCCCTGGTAATCAACGTTTCGCTTTTTCCATCGCGACTAATGCGGTACAAGTGTCTCCATCCATCCTTTTCTGTAGCCCATAAAAACTCCTTACCATTATTGATCCAATCCCATCCGCCATAAGCATAATCTTCGTCCCATAAAGCAAGAATATCTATCCAGGCTTCATCAGTTTCACCGTAAATTTTATTGGCAGAACCATCAGCTATTTTGCATAACAACAGGTCGCTTGCATTTTGTTTTCTGTTTAAATGTTGCACTATTAGATGGGTACTATTGGCAGCCCATTCCATACGGGGAACATAAGATTGAAGCAGAGGGTCTGTTGGTATGTTCATCCATTTTGTAGTACCACCCTTAACCGAAACCACACCTATTTTAAAAGGTGATGGAGCTTCACCCGCCACAGGATATTCCACCGGATGTATTACAGGATAAATTGAATCGGTTTCATTTACCATCAGGTAATCTTTAACCTTGCGTGCATCTATCTGCCAATAAGCAATGTTCTTACTATCAGGGCTCCACCTAAATCCATCGCGGCAAAAAAATTCTTCTTCATAAGCCCAATCAAATGTGCCGTTTATAAGCTTACGGTTACCCCCTTTTGTTAGCGTTGTAACGGCTGATGTTTTCTGGTCCTCAACATATAAATTGTACTCACTTACATAAGCCACTTTAGAACCATCAGGTGAAATTTTTGCAAACATTAAAGAAGAGGCAGGTTTTGAAGCACCTACCTGTTTAAGTTTGCCCGTAGGTATATTATAAATGTAATAGTCCCCTTTAGTTTTGTAACGCCAAACCTTTTTAGAATTCACAAATAACAATATGGTTTTGCCGTCTTCACTTACAGTAAAGTCGTTTACATCCATAGAAGCGCCTTTTAACTGCAAGGCATTTTTACTAACAAAAACCTTTTCATCAAGTGATGGTAATGTTGTAATAGTGATCTCGTTATTTTTAATTTGGTAGAACGACTTTCCATCTTTGGCCCAATGGAGGTCCTGCGAATATGCTGTATTCAATACAATTAACAGAACAATTGTTATAACGCACCTACAAGTTTTCATACGTATCATTTGAATGGGCAATTTACCTATACTCAACCTACCACAACAAAAAAGTGGAGGCTATTTGCTCCACTTTTCTTGTATAATCATTTTAGTTTATTAAATCATCTCGCCTTGCAAAACAGGCTTTTTAATTACGTCCCTCATTTCATTATGTTTTTTAGCTGCTGCAACAAAGTGAACAAATAACGGTGCCGGACTTTCAACGGTGCTTTTAAGTTCCGGATGATATTGAACACCAACAAAAAAAGGATGGTTGGGGAGTTCTATAATTTCTACCAAACCTGTCTCGGGGTTTAGTCCACTCATTAACATGCCTGCCTGCTCAAACTGTTCCTGGTAATCGCTGTTAAACTCGTAACGATGCCTGTGCCGTTCACTAATTAAAGTTGCATCGTAAATACGATGTGCAAGTGTACCTTCTTTTATTTCGCATGGGTAGGCACCCAATCTCATCGTGCCACCTTTCATCTTTATCTTCTTCTGTTCTTCCATCATATTAATAACGGGATGCTGCGTCTTCTCATCCATTTCAGTACTATGCGCATCGGTATAACCTAAAATATTACGGGCATATTCTATTACAGCCATCTGCATACCCAGGCAAATACCAAAAAAGGGCAATCCATTTTCACGGGCATACTGAACGGCTATTATTTTGCCCTCAATTCCACGGTGACCAAAACCCGGAGCCACCAATAACCCATCAAGTCCCTGCAATTTTTCTTCAACATTTTCTGTTGTTATAAATTCGCTGTGCACGTTTACTACCTGCACTTTGCATTCATTCATAGCACCTGCATGTATAAAGCTTTCCAGGATTGATTTATAGGCATCCTGTAACTCAATATACTTGCCAATAAGGCCGATGGTAACCTTGCTTTTAGGGTATTTAAGTTTATCCAGAAACCCCTTCCATTTTGTTAACTCAGGTTCCTGCGATTGAACAATGTTCATTTTTTTCATACAAATCTGGTCTAGCTTTTCACGCATCATCAACAAAGGAACTTCGTAAATGGTAGATGCATCTGCCGCCTCAATAACCGCTTCCTGTTTTACATTACAGAATTGAGCAATCTTTCTTTTGATCTCGTTATTTAGGGGCTCCTCTGTTCTACAAACCAAAATATCGGGGTGAACGCCATTCTCACTCATAAGCTTAACGCTGTGCTGAGTGGGCTTGGTCTTAAGCTCTTTTGCTGCTTTTAAATAGGGTATCAGGGTTAGGTGTACTACTAGACAATCCTCTTCAGGTAACTCCCATTGCAATTGCCTTACTGCTTCAATAAAAGGAAGGCTTTCAATGTCGCCTACAGTACCACCAATTTCGGTTAACACCACATCGTATTTGTCCGTTTTACCCAGTAACAGCATGCGCCTCTTTATCTCATCAGTAATATGAGGTACCACCTGAACGGTTTTTCCGAGGTAGGCACCTTCTCTTTCTTTATTAATAACGGTTTGATAAATACGGCCCGTAGTAACATTGTTAGCCTGGGAGGTATATATGTTCAGGAACCTTTCGTAGTGCCCAAGATCCAGGTCAGTTTCGGCACCATCCTCTGTAACAAAGCACTCGCCATGTTCGTAAGGATTTAGTGTTCCGGGATCCACATTTATGTATGGATCAAACTTTTGTATAGTGACCCTTAAACCACGGGCCTGCAGCAATTTAGCCAGCGATGCGGCAATGATTCCCTTTCCTAAACTACTTGTTACGCCTCCCGTAACAAAAATAAATTTGGCCATTGTTGATGGTTATTATGTTTATAAATCAATTTCAAAAAAGTCACATTTGGTAACAGGCAACCCATCTTTATTCAACATTGTTGTGTCATTTTAATTCCGACTTTTCGGAACTCACTTGTACTGCAAAATCACATGCATCAACAAAAAGTTGATTACAAAAAACATGATTTCAGCTTTCACTATTTCAAATCGTATTAAAAGCAATTCGTTGCAAAAATTTTTTAAGGGTATGAGAAGAAACTCATCCATTAAATCCAATCTGAATGTTCTATGATTTTAAGGTTGACCTGCGGAGAAAAAATGCAGATTACATCTCAGAGGTCGTACAAACCTACAGATATTATTTGGGTCAAAAAAAACTGAAAATATTTATTAACCTATCGTAGCAATAAATGTTAATTTCAAAAAAACATAGGTCATGAAAAATTTCTTATTGCTGGCTGTTGCCGCCTTTTTAACAGCAACTCTCTTAAGTTATACTTTTAAGCAAAGTGACACGGAAGTTTTAAGCAAGGAATGTTATGTAACCTGCTACAGTAATGATATAAGGGACCAGTATAAAACGGAAGCAAATACACTTGCTTTTGCCAGCCTCCATCCCAACCCTTTACCTTTTGAAATAGGAAACGCTTCAGGAAATACCATCAGCTTTAGTACGCCTGATGGCGGTAATGGTTCAGCATATGCCATACCATCAAAAAATAAGACGGATAATTACCTGCTGGTGATACACGAATGGTACGGACTGAACGACTACATTAAACAGGAAGCGGAAAACCTGTCGAAAGAATTGGGGAATGTGAATGTACTTGCCCTTGACCTATATGATGGCAAAGTGGCTTCGGCTTCTGACAGCGCCATGAAGTATGTTCAGGGGGTTAAGAACGAGCGCCTGGAAAGTATAATAAAAGGCGCCATAGCCTATGCCGGACCTTCGGCTAAA
>JBBQVY010000284.1:0-5758 GCA_038211085.1 Chitinophagales bacterium
TTGCCAAATTTAAACGACTCATAACTGGCGCCGGCGGTAATAGTATGGTTCTTAAAGTAGGCATTAAAATTATTGGTTATCTGGAAGGCGTCCTGGTTTAAACGATTGTTTATTGAGAAAGGCTCATGCCCGGCAATTATATATCTCACACCGTTTTTGGTAAGGTTAACCACGGGAAAGGGAGCAGAAAAAGGATCACGTTTGTCGCGGAAAGTTGTGTAAACCACCCGCAGTTTGTTTGCATAGGTACTATTGAAATTTGACTTTAGCTCAGTACCAAATGAGTGTAGTTTATTTAGGATGGTATAGCCTGAGTTTCTAAACTGAAGGGTTGTAAAATCGGGTCCCCTTCTACCAATAGCGCTTGGATGCGCTGGCTTATCTTTTTTGGCATCAAGGCCATTATAAGTAAACGATAAGGAATGTCGGTTATTGATGTTCCAGTCGGTTTTAAACAACCACTTATAGTTTTTTTGATCGTGGGTGAAACCCTGGTAAGGGCCAGTCTCATACCCAAACCTATTTTTTAAAATAGTGCTTACCTGTACAAGATCGGTTTCTAAAACACGGCTGGTGTTTGCTTTTCCGTTGTTCGTGCTGTTTTGGGCATCATAAGCCGATGCTGCATCGCGACGTTGTTCTGTTTCAAAATTTACAAAGTAGAACAGCTTATTTTTTTTGATGGCACCTCCAAGGGATACGCCACCCTGGTACTGGCTGAGATCCGGTACCACCAGTTTATTGCCATCTACCTTTTTGCCGGTAAGCGATTCGTTTCTGTAAAAACTATACACCGTTCCAAAAAATTTATTGTTGCCCGATTTGGTTACGGTGTTAACGCCTGCCCCGGTAAAACCTGCCTGGGTAACATCGTAAGGGGCCAGGTTTACCTGTATCTGGTCTATAGCATCCAGCGATACCGGTTGCGAATTGGTTTGTCCGCCGGGTGTAGGTGCATCAAGGCCAAACGGGTTATTGAACACCGCCCCGTCTAAGGAGAAGTTATTGTATTGCCCGTTTCTACCGGCAAAAGATAAACCATTGTACGTTGGAGAAGCAGATGGAGTGAGGCGTAAATAATCATCGGCCGAACGGCCAATGGTAGGCAGGTTTCTAATAACCGTATTAGAAATATTGGTAGAAGCCCCGGTACGTTTGCTGTTAAACAGGCTACCTGCAGTTGAACTTACTGTTACATTTCCCAGCTCTCTTCCCTGTTCTGTCATTGCTACCTCAACAACATTGTTTTGGCCTAATTCCAAATAAATGTTGTTGGCCGCATAGGCTGCATGATTTACGTGAGTAACTGTAATCGCATAAGGTCCACCAACCCGTTGATTGGCAAGAGTAAACCTACCGTCTTCTTTTGTTACCAGGCTGCGTTCTATACCGGCATCGGCAAACTTTACTACTACGGTAGCATCAGGTATGGGCTTACCTTTTTTATCGGTTACCCTGCCGCTTAAGGTAGCCGTTGTTACCTGGGCATACAACGAATTGCTGACAGTAGAAGCAAGAATAATAGCAGCCATCAACCATTTAAATGGATAGTTCTTTTTCATACAATGTGTTTTTTGTTTGTGAATAAAACTTCAAATGACAGGATGCAATCGCTGAATGTGAGAAGACTTTAAATTAATAGTTATTTTTCTATTATTCAAACTGCATAGTGACAAGTAGTTGTAAAAAGGTAAAATGGCTAAACAAAAAAAGATCATTATGTTACCTATTGCAGTATGGCACTGATATCAGGGCAAACGCATTGTAATTAATTTTATCTTTTTGCTGTGCCTTAAGCACAACTCGTGGGTAGAAAATATTACATTAAATAACACAAGGCGTTCTGAAAGGAACGCTTAATGCTTTTTTGAAACATTCTACCCACCAATAGTTCCTATCGGGACTATAAAGACAGTAATTCAAGCCCGGTTTAAATATCAAGGCAAAAAAATTGAGATCCATTTGTCTTGCCAATGTTGAAAGAAGGCAGTAACGGTAAAATCCTTTCAGTTACCACATCTCAGGCGGACTTACCACAACTTCAAAACAAATACACAACGAAAACTGGTTAGACATTAATTTGATGCAACCCGGCCACAGCAGCGGACATGATGTACCTATGTAGGGTTTAATCCTGCAAATGGAAAGATGCTATGATTTTTACATCACCAACAACCGGTTTTGGAAACGATTGGGTACTGGTTTTGGATGATGCTGGTTTTACATACAAAATTCCTAAATTCAAAAAGTCTCATCTGCTTTAAAAATTCAGCAATCCTTAAAATTCAGCTAATCTAAAAAGGCAACAATCATAACAACTTATGTTTGCAGGCAAGCATTCTTTTCAATGAACAAATCCTTTTCTCTCAGCTTCTCTCTACTGTGTGTGGCATCGTATATTATCTTAGGCTTAAGTGGTGTAGGTTGTGCCAACATCATTCCTCCAACTGGTGGACCGAGAGATACCCTTCCTCCTATTTTAATCCAGGCAATACCACGGGATTCTGCAACAAACACCCTGTCCAACCGCATTACACTCACTTTCAATGAATATGTAACCCTTGAAAACGCAAACGAAAATGTACTTATCTCTCCAACACAAAAAAACATTCCCATCATTGATTATAAGCTCAGGAATATAACCGTAAAGTTGCGTGATACCCTTGAGCCAAACACTACCTATTCCATCAATTTTGGAAATGCCATAAAAGATGTAAACGAAGGAAACATTTTTAAAAACTTCACCTATGTATTTTCTACTGGTGACCAACTGGATGAAAACACCCTGGGTGGCAAAATTATTTTATCCGAGACCGGCAAAGCAGACAGCACCATGTTAGCAGTACTTCACCGCAATATGGCTGACAGCGCTGTTGCCAAAGAAAGACCCCGGTACATAGCCAGGCTTGACGGCAAAGGAAATTTCAACTTTCAAAATCTGCCGTCGGGCCGATATAACCTTTTTGGTATTTCAAGTTCTTATAACAAAACCTACGACGATACCACGAAGCCTTTTGCATTTTATGGCCAAACAATTGAGCTGGATAGTAACCTGCAAAATTTGCAGTTATATGCGTATGCAAAAGCAAAAGCCACAGATCTTAAAAAAGCTGTTGCGGCTACAGCAACCAAAGACAAGCAATTGCGTTTTGCAAGCAATTTTCAGGGTAACCTCTTCGATTATTTAGATCCCTTCATTATAACTTTTAACCGGCCCATTACTGTAACCGACAGCTCTAAAATTCTATTAACAGATGAACAATCCAATCCCCTTAACAACTTTACAATCAGGAACGATTCCATTCCCAATCAATTTGTATTACGCTACCCATGGAAGGCAAATACTCCTTACCAGCTTATATTTTTGAAAGATGCTTTTAAAGATTCTACCGGGCTTTCCTTAAGCAAAAACGACACGTTAAAATTCACTACCAAAAGAGAAGAAGATTATGGTAGTTTAAAAATAAGGCTCAACAATATCGACCTATCTAAAAACCCGGTTTTACAGCTAGTACAAAACGAACTAATTGTTTTAAGCGAACCCATAACCCAGCGTGACTGGTATAAAAAGTTATTGAAACCCGGATCGTACCAGGTTAGAATTTTATACGATGCCAATAAAAACGGTAAATGGGATACGGGTGATTTCTTTACAACTAAAAGACAGCCCGAAATTGTTACCGACCTAAACATTATCATTGATGTAAGAAGTAACTGGGACAACGAGAAGGAAATTACACTTATTGCCGATTAGCCTTTGTTGCTGGAGTATACATTTCATTTGTCAATTTATGTAACACCTATCTCGTTTGAATTATAAATTTCATAACAGGCTAATGCAATTTCAAACCTGCTTGTAATCAGTTCAGAAAGGGCCAATCCTTATCTTTGCCGCATGCAACTCCCTTCCACTTTGTTAGAAAATGCTGTGAGCGAATTCTCAAAATTGCCCGGCATAGGCAAAAAAACAGCCCTTAGGCTGGTGTTGCATTTACTTAAACAAGACGTTGCCGAAGTACAGCAATTTGGAGAAGTAATCTCTAAAATGCGTTCCGAAATAAAGTTTTGCCAGCGCTGCTCAAACATTAGCGATGCAGACATTTGCAGTATATGCGCCAACAGCATGCGTAACCAGCGATTGATTTGTGTGGTAGAAAATATTCGCGATGTAATTGCTATTGAAAGCACCCAGCAGTTCAGCGGCACGTATCATGTTTTGGGAGGCGTTATCTCTCCGCTGGATGGTGTGGGCCCAGACCAGTTAAACATCGAAAGCCTTGTACATCGCATTCAAAAAGAAGAAACAGAAGAATTAATTTTTGCCCTCAACCCAAACATACAAGGCGATACCACCATTTACTACATACAAAAGAAACTTTCACCCAACTGCAAAGTCACCACCATTGCACGGGGTATTGCGTTTGGTGGCGAGCTGGAATATGCAGATGAGATGACCCTTGCCCGCAGCATAAGCAACCGCCTGCCTGTAGGTCAGTATGTTAAGTAAGTACTTTTGAGTGCGATCAGATCCAAATTCAAACAACCTAAAAATAGTTTTATGTCAAAAGGATTTAAAATTACTGTGCTTGTTCTTCTGGTAATTATTGTAGTGGGCGGTGCCTATGCGTACCGCATGTTTACAAAACCTAACCGCGACGTGGCTAAAGAAAAAGGCATAGTGATCACAGCAGCGCAACTCGTTGCCGAATTCCAGGAGAACGAAACAACTGCAAACGCCAAATATTTAAATAAACCCATAGAGGTTAGCGGTACTGTATCAAACGTAGCGCAAAACCAGGAAGGCATTACCACTGTGCTGCTATCTTCTAACGATGCTATGACCGGCGTTTTTTGTACGTTAAAAGAAAATAATCCCAACATAAAAACAGGAACACCCGTTGTTATTAAAGGCATATGTAACGGTATGTTAAGCGATGTGCGTTTGGGTGAAGCCATATTGGTAAAATAATCTTAACAAATCGGCCGTTAAACCATTATTGTTTAAAAAGTCCAATAACTTCAATTTATAAGCATCGTTTCATGCGTCGAATAATCTTTACTTTTTTACTGGTTGTCTCCTCCATGCTTGCACAGGCACAAATGTTTAGTACAAGATCAGCTTCCGTTTCTTTTTATTCCAGCACGCCTCTCGAAGATATTAAGGCAAAATCATCTGATGTTGAAAGTAAATTTTTAAGCACTACCGGCCAGCTAACCTTTATGTTGCTGGTAAAAAGTTTTCGTTTCGAAAACGAAATGATGGAAGAACATTTTAATGAGTCTTATCTCGAATCCGATAAGTTTCCAAAAGCCGATTTCAAGGGGAATGTTTCCAATATTGCCTCCGTAAATTTTGTAAGAGATGGTATTTATCCCGTAACCGTACAAGGCAATTTAACCATACATGGCATAACCAAAGCTGTTACTACCAATGGTACTATTGTTATAAAAAATGGTAAGCCCACCGCCAAATGTACCTTTCCAATAAAGGTTAGAGACTACAACATCAGCGGTAAAATTGTTGGTAAAGAGCTGGGCGAAACCATTGCAATTACCATTGACTGCCGCTACGAATAGTTTATTGCTGACTTCTTTTTCATGCTCCTGCATTTCTCACATTTTGCTGTAAAGTTCGCAAGCCTTATTTTTGCAAAACTTTTTCGGGCGGATTTGTTTATTGTTCATCCCGGAGATTTTACTAACTGAACTAATAAACGAAATCCTCTCTGTCTTTTGCGTCCAGAATGATTCTCGTTCT
>JBBQVY010000285.1:0-5713 GCA_038211085.1 Chitinophagales bacterium
AAAAGCATACTAAGTGCTGAGGGTGCCATGGACGTAGCACTTGAATTAAACTCTTTAAGTAAGGCCGGTAACATGGCCGGTTGGCGGGTGGGCTTTTTATCTGGTGCAAAACAGAGAATTGATGAAGTGCTACGATTTAAAAGCAACATGGACAGCGGTATGTTTCTGCCAGTTCAATTAGCTGCCGCAACTGCACTAAACCTGGGTAAGGATTGGTACGATGAATTGAATGCTACTTATGCAAAAAGACGTGAACTGGTTTATGCCTTACTCGACCAACTGGGATGTAATTACGATAAAGGACAAGCCGGTTTATTTATGTGGGCGAAAGTGCCGGAGAATTACAAAGATGGATATGAACTAAGCGATCATGTCCTGTATAATAATAATGTTTTTATTACCCCGGGCGGCATATTCGGCACTAACGGAAACAAATATATACGGGTAAGTTTATGTGCCCCGGAGCAAGTAATAGAAAAGGCTTTGGCAAGAATTCAAACTACTGTAACAGCTTAATTATGGCAGACCAAAAACACATAAGAGATGAAGGGATACAGCCGAAAATCATGACGGTTATAGGCCTCGGACTCATTGGAGGATCATTTGCTTTAGCTGCAAAAACAAAGGGTTTAGCAAACCATATTATTGGAGTTGATAGTAATAAAGATCACCAGCAGCAGGCACTTGATTTAGGTATTGTGGATGAGATTTCAACACTTGAACAAGCCATTGACAAAAGTCAACTTATTGTATTGGCTGTGCCTGTTAATGCGGTAACTGCCATGTTACCAGGCATTTTGGATAAGGTTGATCAACAGGTTGTAATTGAAATGGGTTCTACCAAAGAGAGTGTTATAAAAATTGTGGCGGGCCATGCAAAGCGTGGACGATTTGTAGCCACGCACCCTATGTGGGGTACGGAATATAGTGGTCCTATGGCCGCTCAAAAGGATGCGTTCATTAATAAGGCTGTTGTGATCTGCGATTCCCAAAACTCTGATGCCGATGCCCTGGCTGAAGTAGAATTGATCTACAAAACTATAGGTATGCACCTGGTTTATATGGAGGCAGTAGCCCACGATCTGCATGCTGCATATGTCAGCCATATTTCACACATAACATCCTTTGCCCTGGCAAATACAGTGTTGGAAAAAGAGAGAGAAGATGATGCCATTTTTGCCTTGGCAAGCGGTGGATTTGAAAGCACGGTGCGGCTTGCTAAAAGCAACCCATCTATGTGGGTGCCCATATTCAAACAAAACCGGGAGAATGTACTGGATGTACTAAACGAACATATATCGCAGCTACGCAAGTTTAAAAGTTGCCTTGAAAAAGAGAACTACGAATACCTGCAGGAGTTGATTGAACAGGCAAATGGGATTAAGAGAATATTGAAGTAGAGGGGAGAAGATAGTCGATAGTAAATAGTCGATAGTCGATAGTCGATAGTAGATAGGAGATAGAAGAAAGAGAAAGTTGATTAAAGAAAAGAGAAGTAAAGTAAGGAGGAAAGTTAAACAGAAGATCATAAAAATTGTGGATTAATCTGTCAACGGTCAACTGTCATCTGTCAACTATTTTATTTAAGTACCTTTGCGCAAATTTTTGAAAACATGATGACATTTGAAGGGTTGGGAATTGATGCTAAATTAATTCAGGCAACCGACGAGTTGGGGTTTGTGAACCCAACTCCAATACAGGAAAAGGCTATACCCGTACTATTGAGTGGTACAACAGATTTTGTTGGTTTGGCCCAAACCGGAACAGGTAAAACAGCAGCATTTGGTTTACCCTTGCTGCAATTAGTAAGTGCCGATGCAAAGTTTCCGCAGGCATTAATTGTTTGTCCAACACGGGAGTTGTGTATGCAAATTGTTAAAGAAATGGAGTTGTTTAAAAAGCACATGAGGGGCCTGAGTGTGGTGGCAGTTTATGGTGGCACATCCATTAGTTTACAAATCCGCGATTTAAAAAAAGGCGTTCAAATTGTTGTTGCAACCCCGGGACGTTTGATTGATTTAATTGAAAGAAAAGCAATAGATCTTGAGCAAATAAAATATGTAGTGCTGGATGAGGCTGATGAAATGTTGAACATGGGCTTTAGGGATGATATTGAGTTTATACTCAAGAATACCCCTAAACGCGAAAGCACCTGGTTATTCAGCGCTACCATGCCACCCGAAGTAAGGCAGGTAAGCAAGCGTTACATGAAAACCCCCATTGAAGTAACTGTTGGAAAAGTAAATACCGGTAATGCTAACATAGACCACCAATATTATGTGTGCTCGGCTCAACACCGTTACGAAACATTAAAGAGGATCATAGATTTCAATCCTGGTATGTATGGTATCATATTTACCCGTACCAAATTAGATGCGCAGGAAATTGCTGAAAGATTAACACGCGAAGGATATGATATTGATGCCCTTCATGGCGACTTAACACAAGGCCAGCGTGATAAAGTAATGGGCCAGTTCAGGGAAAAAACCCTGCAATTACTGATAGCCACCGACGTTGCAGCACGTGGTATAGATGTTAAAGAAATTACACACGTAATCAATTTTGAATTGCCTGACGATGTAGAGGTTTACACGCACCGAAGCGGTCGTACCGGTCGTGCAGGCAGCCAGGGTATTTGTATGTCTATCGTTCATAGCAGGGAAGCTTTTAAACTTCGCCAGATTGAAAAGATGGTTCAACAACCTTTTCACAAACTGGATATACCAACAGGTAAAGATGTTTGCCGCAAACAATTTTTCTACTTCATGGATAAGTTGTTAAACACCGATGTAAGCCATGGTGATTATGAAACTTATGTACCCATGTTGCAGGAAAAGTTTGCAGATATTTCTAAAGAAGAAGTGTTGAAAAGAGTGGCATCCATGGAGTTTGATCGCTTCTTAAAATATTATGATAATGCGGAAGATTTAAATCTGCGTGCAGGAAGGGAGCGTGACATGCGCCAACCACGCGACTTCAACCGCGATGATAACAGGGGAGCAGATCAAAGTGGGCGCAGAGAGAGAAGACCAGCCGGTGATTTTAACAGCAATGGCGATATGATGCGTTTGTTTGTCAACCTTGGAACAAAGGATGGTTTTTATAAAGCCAGTTTCCTACAGTTTATTCTTGATATGAGCGACCTTAAGAAGGAAGTGCTTGGAAGAATAGATATGAAAGACATGAATAGCTGGGTAGAGATTGATCGTTCGGCAGCCAATCAAATGATTAAAGCCGTGGATGGTAAATCGTACAAAGGCAGAAGGATCAGGATGAATGATGCGAACAGCCGATAGAAAGTTGACAGATGACAGATGATAGGAGATAGAGTGAAAACAGTAGTTAAGAGTTTAAAAATATGAGTGTGTTGACTTCATTCATTCCAAATAAATAACAATGCTTAACATAGAAAATCAAAAACCAAAACGTTATGGAACAGACCCTAAATAAAACGACATCCATTGAAGATGTTTTAGCCAAACGTCCATTGATCATCTCAGGGCCATGCAGTGCCGAAACTGAGGAACAAATGATTAAAACGGCAACCCTTCTAGCTGAAACAGGTAGAGTTGATATGTTGCGTGCCGGTATCTGGAAACCCAGAACCCGCCCTGGTAGTTTTGAAGGTATTGGAGTTAAAGGTTTGCCCTGGTTATTACAAGCTAAAAAAATTACGGGCTTGCCTACCGCAGTGGAAGTGGCTACTGCAAAGCAGGTAGCAGATGCACTTAGCTTTGATGTTGACCTGTTATGGCTGGGAGCAAGAACAACAGTTAACCCTTTTAGTGTACAGGAAGTTGCCGATGCCTTACGTGGTGCAAATGTTCCGGTGTTTATAAAAAATCCCATTAACCCCGATCTTGAATTGTGGCTGGGAGCCGTTGAAAGAGTTGCTAAAGCAGGCATCAAAAAAATTGGTATCATTCATCGCGGATTTTCTTCCTACGGTAATACTGAATATAGAAACGCACCAATGTGGCACCTTGCCATTGAGATGAAACGTCGTTTTCCTGAATTGATGATCATTAACGATCCAAGTCATATTTGTGGAAACAGATCTTTGTTGCTATCAGTTGCTCAAAAAGCTATTGATCTTGACTTTGATGGCTTGATGATTGAAAGCCACATAGATCCTGATAACGCCTGGAGCGATGCCAAACAACAGGTTACCCCGGCAAAATTGGTAGAGTTGCTTGACTCAATTAAATGGAGACACGAGACTTCAGATGAAAAAGAATTTGTTGTAGCACTTGAAAAACTGAGAGAACAAATCAATCATATAGATGACGAACTGATGCAACTTTTAGGTCAGCGTATGAAAATTGCAGAAAAAATTGGTGAGTATAAAAAGGACAATAGCATTACAATATTGCAAACCAACCGCTGGAACGAAATATTAGAGCGTGCCGCGTTGAAAGGTGAGAACCTGGGTCTTGGCAAAGAGTTCATTACCCGGTACTACGATGCTGTTCACATGGAGAGCATTAACCACCAGAATAAGATTATGAATAGCTGATAACTGATTACCCGGTGTGTAAATGCATACCGGGTTTTTCATTTCTATTGCCTTTGGCAACTACCTTTCTACCCCTACCGTGTTTCCCTTCTTTATTTGATTGTGTAACCGGTTATTACATTCGATAATGACTACACAAACTTTTACTTTTTCTACAGCTACTGTTAATTATTATTTCGATGCCGGCTTTGACTTATTACAAAAGCTGGTACCAATAGAACAAACTGTTTTATTAACTGATGAGAACATTTTTTCGAAACATAAGAAAAAATTCAAGGGATGGAAAACCATTGTTATTAAAGCAGGAGAAGCATATAAAAATCAATCAACAGTTGATGATATTATTGAGCAATTAATTGAAACCGGTGCTGACAGAAAAACAACGTTGATTGGTATTGGTGGTGGGGTTATAACTGACATAACAGGTTACGTTGCAGGCATTTTTCTTAGGGGCATCTCCTTTGGCTTTATACCAACATCTATATTAGCTATGGTTGATGCTTCCGTAGGTGGTAAAAATGGTGTGGATGTTGGCCTGTACAAAAATATGGCAGGCCTTATCCGCCAGCCTTCTTTCATTTTATATGATTACAGCATATTAAAAACTTTACCCAGGGAAGAGTGGATTAACGGCTTTGCCGAGATTATAAAACATGCGGCTATAAAAGATGCTGCCATGTTTAAAATTTTGGAGGAGTCTAAACTAACCATCTTCCAAAAAGATTTAAAGGCTATTGCCAAACTGATACAGCGTAATGTACTCATCAAAACCAAAGTAGTAGTTAACGATGAGTTTGAAGGAGGCGAAAGAAAGCTGTTGAATTTTGGACATACCCTTGGTCACGCTATCGAAAATTTATACCAGATACCACATGGACATGCCATTAGTATTGGTATGGGACAGGCTTGTAAAATATCAGAGAAATTAACCGGCTTTAAAGAAACAGAGCGGGTAACCCGGCTATTAAAACAATATGGCCTTCCCCCTCACTTTGTATTTGATAAAGAGCGGGCTTTCGATATACTTTTAAAAGATAAAAAGAAGGCAGGTCAACAGATCAGTTTTATACTTTTAAAAAAGATAGGTAAAGCTGAAATTAGATCGTTATCCCTCGAAGATCTGCATACCCTTTTCCAACAACTATAACTTTTACACCTTCCATTTAAAATATGATTGCACAGGTATATCCATCTCAA
>JBBQVY010000286.1:0-5703 GCA_038211085.1 Chitinophagales bacterium
TGGTGGTGCCGTTGCCAAAATCCCATAAGTAAGAAACAATTTTTCCAATGCTGGTATCGCGGATGATTGCCGGGTCCTGGGGACATAACAATGTAGGGGCAACAAAATTTGCTTTTAACTCATTATCTAAAATAAAATTTACACGGGCACTATCGGTACAAACGCCATTGCTTACCTGTAGCAATAAATTTTGCGGACCAAACTGCCTGTACACATAAGTGGGGTTTTGCTGGCTTGAAGAAGCCCGGTCATTAAACTTCCACATCCATTGGTTTATGTTGTTAAGCCCGGCATTAAACGCATGTAACGTATCAGCCTTACAACCATATTTAATGGTGTAATTTATAGCTGCTGCAACCGTGTCGGCAGTAACAAAACTAACCTTGCTGCCTGCAATAGTTTCCTGCAAACATTCATCTAAAATGGCATTGCCATCCAAACCTTTTTTAAGTTTTATGGTGTGGGTGCCTTTTGCGTTGATGGTTGCGGAGAGGGTTAGCAAAATATCGTAAGTAGTGTTGTTAGTGCACGAAGTGCTAGCTCCGGTAATCGTAATGCCAGGCGTGTTAATGCTAAAGTCACTTCCATCTGCTGCAACCGAACTACATAATACCGGTTTTCTAAATACTACCTTAACCTGGTTGGGTTTGCATCCCGGTTTGGTGATGCTATCGAAAGGTGTGGGTTGTATGGAGGTTACTACAAACGAGGTTGTGATGCCTTCGGCCATAGGATTTTGACAGTAGTCCAATAAGGTATTTGCATCATCTCCCTTTTGCGATTTTACCGTATAGTTGCCGGGTGCAAGCGGTTGATTCAATGTCAAAACAAGGCTATCCATATCAAAAGCATTGGTACAATTGATACCTATGGCGCTAACGATTTTTGATGTGGAAGAAGAAAGAATAAAATCGCTGCCATTGGAAGCAAGACTGTTGCAGCGGATATGTTTGTTTATTTTAATGCCAATAGTTTTACCATCGCAAGAAGGTTTGGAAGATAAGAATGCTGAAGCAGTGGTATCGGTTATACTGGCTGTTCCTCCCCCAAAAGATAAAGAATACCCACTTTGCGTATCTGTAAAATGGCTTACCAGTAACAGGTATTCGTGCCCAAGAGTAAGACTAGGCATTTTACTAAACAATGGCCTTCCAAAACCCTCACAAACGCTTAAGGAATTACCGCCTGCACTGGCACCTGTTTTCCCACTTTCGCCCGACCAGTTGCAGGCAACAAATAAAGATTTATTGGTGTAGACCTCGGCAGGATCGGTTAGTGTTATGTCGAATAATTGCCAGTCATAATCGTCATCTAAATTGCTGGGCACAATTTCAAAAGCCAAAGTGCCTGCGGCGAAACAAGTGAATTTATACCAGTAAGGGTTTTTGTCCTGGAAGATGGCTCCGTTACCAAGACAGGGTGTAGGCAACTGTCGGGTACCACAAATATCAACACTTGACTGTTTAAAAACTGAAGAACCACAAACCGGGAATGCTGTTGAGGGATTTTGTCCAAGATTGGTACAGTTTTGAGAACAAACTGCTGTCGAAATAAAAATAAACAGGGATGCAAAAATGAAGTTTCTCATACGTAATTCGGTAAAGGTAAAAGAGAGCTGGCAATACCTGTTCGCTGCATGCAGTTTTGCTAAAAGATAGAAGGATTAGAGTTGAGGGGTTGGCTGGGTTGAGGTCTGAGGGTTGAGGGCTGAGTGCTTAGCGTTGAAGGTCATTTTCAATTCATAATTCTACATTCTATCTCCTATCTCCTTTTTCAATAAATGCAAGGTTTCTTTTAATGCCGGCGAACTTGCTGCGTTTTAAAGGAGAGTTCTTAAACAGGATCTTAAAAGTTTCTTCGGTCATTTCTTCCCAGTCGCTGGTGCTAAAGTTTAGGATTTGAGGTATGGGAGAGAATTGTATTTCGGTTGTGGGTTTACTAAACCGGTTCCATGGGCAAACATCCTGGCAAACATCGCAGCCAAACATCCAGTTGGCAAAGGTGTCTTTCATTTTTTCGGGTATGAGTGCATCCTTTAGTTCTATAGTAAAATAGCTGATGCATTTGCTTCCGTCAACCACCTTATTTTCCATGATGGCATCGGTAGGGCAGTGGTCTATACAACGGCGGCAGGTGCCACAATAATCTTTAGCAAAAGCATCATCGTATTCCAACTGAAGGTCAACTATAAGTGTGGCTATAAAAAAGAAAGAGCCTGCCTGTTTATTAATGAGGTTACCATTTTTGCCGATCCAGCCCAGGCCACTGCGCATGGCCCAACTACGTTCTAATACAGGGGCACTGTCAACAAAACCGCGACCATTAATTTCACCAATTTCCAAACGTATTTTTTGCAGTAAATTTTTTAGCTTCTCCCGTATCACTTCGTGGTAGTCGTTGCCATAAGCATACTTAGCAATTTGGGGTGAAGAGGGAGCCTGTTGTTGCTTTGGATAATAATTCATGAGCAGGGTAATAACGCTTTTTGCTCCCGGTACCAGTAAGGTTGGGTCCACCCGTAGGTCAAAATGATTTTCCATGTAGTGCATGTTGCCATGCATACCCTGTTGTAGCCATGTCTCCAGGCGACGGGCATCATCGTCCAGTTTAATAGCTTTGGCTATACCGCAATACTCGAAGCCGAGTTGCCGGCACCACTCTTTAATTTGTATGGTAGAAGTATTGGGCAGAAGTATGTTTTCAAAATGCAATTTAGAACTGAAACAGCAGCCGCGGTTTTATCTATGCAATTATGTAATTAGTTGAGGTGAGGTGGACCCGCAAAACCTTAACAGAGGCCAACAGATAGGTATATAGATTGAAGTTAAAAACATGTCTTTTGGGAGGATGCAAAGTCGCTATAACCTGACTAATAATTGTGAGATGAATTTGCGCAATCTGCTAAAGCGCCAAAACCATTACGCTTGGGGTATTTTAGGTGACTATACTCAGCGGAAAAATATATTTTTAATATTACAACTTCGAGAAGGCAATGATCGCTTGTATAGGAGTAAGCGCCAAGCGCATCGAACGACATTATTAACTACAAAAATTGAGACAAAATGAAAAAGGCATCTAAAGTAGTTTTCGTTATTGCAGCATCTTTTCTTTCAGGTTTTGCATTTAAGACAATCATTACAAAACAAAATAGAACAACAATAACAAAAAAAGTAACAGGCGTTGGTGGCATTTTTTTCAAATGCAAAGACCCAAAAAATATGACTGAATGGTATAAAAACAATCTTGGTTTAAATACAAATCCATATGGTGGGGCCACTTTTAAATGGTATGAAGGTTCAGACAGTACAAAGAAAGGACAAACACAATGGCAACCCTTTTCCGAAAACACAAAATACTTTGAACCTTCAACAAAGGACTTTATGATAAATTACAGGGTTGAAAACGTGCAAGCACTTGTTGAAGAATTAAAAAGGAACGGTGTAACTATTGTGGATACTATCGAAACCGTTGATTACGGTAAATTTGTACATATCCTTGATGCGGAAGGAAACAAAGTTCAACTTTGGGAACCTGGTGACAATTAGTAGACGAAATAGGTAGCTGACCAACATAAATGATAAGCTAACAATAAGAGCAGAAAGAACGCCTTACCATTGGCAAAAGAGGCTTTGCAAAAGCTGGGCGAACAGAAGATCAATAGGTGATAAAATGCAACTTTACTGCATCCGGGCCTAAAACGGAGTTCTTCTCATCATTTATCGGCACATATTAGAAGCTGTAAATTATATGTATGCAATTAAGATTGTTGCCCAAACAATATCAAAAACAATGAGACTAAAACTTTTTAAAAGGATTTTATATCTATCAGTCAATCTGCTTTTGTCCAATTTTCAGTCCTATTCACAACAACCAAATATTGTCATTATCCTAAGTGATGACCAGGGTTGGGGAGATTTGGGATTTAATGGCAATAGTAGTGTGTCTACACCAAATTTGGACAGATTGGCAAAGGAGGGGACAATTTTAAAAAATTTTTATGTAAGCCCTGTTTGTTCTCCAACTCGTGCCGAATTATTGACAGGGCGCCACCATGTAAGGGGAGGGGTTTATTCCACTTCCTCAGGTGGAGAACGTCTCAATCTTGATGAAACTACAATAGCGGATATTTTTAAAAAAGCAGGATACCAAACTGCGGCATACGGTAAATGGCACAATGGAGGACAAGCTCCCTACCATCCAAATGCAAGGGGCTTTAATGACTTTTATGGTTTTTGTTCGGGACATTGGGGTAATTACTTTGATCCTGTTTTAGAGCATAATGGAGAAATAGTGAAAGGGAAAGGTTTTATTACCGATGACCTTACTGACCATGGTTTGGCATTTATTGAAAAAAACAAAAAATCACCTTTCTTTTTGTACTTACCATTTAATACGCCTCATAGTCCTATGCAAGTGCCAGAACAATGGTGGAAGAAATATGCAAATAAAAGCATCAATCAGCATGGAACAAAGGCTGACAAAGAAGAAATGGACCATACGAAAGCTGCCTTAGCTTTAAGCGAAAATATTGATTGGAATGTTGGACGTATCAGGCAAAAATTAGAAGACTTGAATCTTTTAAATAATACCATAGTCATTTATTTTTCGGACAATGGACCCAATGGAAATCGCTGGAACGGAGGAATGAAAGGCATAAAAGGTTCAACAGACGAAGGAGGAACAAGGTCTCCAATGATTATTAGCTGGAAGAAAAATATACCACCTAATCAAAAAATTGATAAGATTACTTCCGTGGTTGATTTACTTCCTACATTATGCGACCTGGCTAATATTAACTATGTATCGCCAAAACCACTAGATGGAAAAAGTTTAAAACCATTACTTCAAAATCAAAAAATAAACTGGTCGGACAGGATTTTATACAATTACTGGCAAAACAAATTAAGTGTGCGAAATCAAAAGTATCGCCTTTCAGATACAGACCAGTTATTTGATATAGAGCAAGACCCAAATCAACTTAAAGATATTTCCGGATCAAACATTAAGGAGTACACAAAGCTTAAAAAAGCAAAGAATCAGTGGGTTAAAGATGTACTGAGTGAGCTACCTCCAAAAGATGTACGACCTTTTATAATTGGACATCCGAGTGTAAAAATTACTCAATTGCCCGCTGGTGAAGCTATCGTAACAGGTAACATAAAACCTTCAAACAAATACCCCAATGACAGTTATCTAACTAATTGGATAAATGTACAAGATCAAATATATTGGAATGTTGAAGTTGCAGAAGAGGGAGATTTTGAGGTTGAAATTTATTACACTTGTCCTGAAACAGACATTGGTTCTACATTCTCTTTAACTTTTGGAAATGCTGTGCTGGAAGGAAAAATTATTGAAACAAATGACCCACCATTGAAAGGAATGGAGCATGATAAATCGCCGAGAATTGAGTCTTACGTTAAAGATTTCAAGCCTCTAAAATTAGGTCAAATACATCTTGATAAAGGTTCTGGTAGATTGACGTTAAAAGCTAATAAAATTTCAAATACCCAGGTCATGGATTTTAAAGTAGTGACGTTAAAAAGAATTAAAGCTTTTTAACTCATTGTCTCAACTTTTGGGTTGAAATAATGAGAAAATAAATATAGAATTGTATGCCTAAATGAAATGACAAAACTTGGCTATCACCAACATAGTGTTGGCAAAAAGAGGCCGGACCATAGCCATGTTTAAACTTTTGCT
>JBBQVY010000287.1:0-5703 GCA_038211085.1 Chitinophagales bacterium
TAAGAGGTAAAGCGAATACGGTTGAACTAACCAACATTTTATTTGGCGATGTGTGGATTTGTGGCGGGCAATCTAACATGCAGTATACACTTGACCAGATTGGTTATGCACCTGCTGATACGGCAGCAACAAGAAATCCAAAGCTGAGAATTTTTACCGCGTCTATCGATATGGATTATGTGCCCAAAAATGATTTGTCTGGTGGCACGTGGAAAGAAGCTTCAATAGAAACGATTAAATATTTTTCTGCAACAGCATATTTTTTTGGCAGGTTCTTAAATGATTCGTTACAGGTACCCATCGGTTTAATAAGTGATAACCTGGGAGCCACTTCTGTTGAAACATGGATGAGTCCCGAGGCACTTTCTAAATTTCCACAGTTCGAAAACTTTCATAAAACCTATTTAGCTCCGGCTAAAAGTTTTAAGGAAATAACGGCTGCTTTCGAAAAAGCAAAACCTGAATGGGAAGCCAGGTATTACCTGAAAGGGCAGGGCATCGACCAAAAATGGTACTTACCCGAAACCAATGTTGCCGATTGGAAAACAATGGAAATACCCAACTGGTGGGAGGATAAAGGCATGGCTGATTTTGATGGTGCCGTTTGGTTTAGAAAGTCGTTTGATCTTCCTGCTAATTTTAAAGGAGCCGCATTTAGCCTGCCCTTAAATCAAATAGACGATTACGATATTGTTTGGGTAAACGGGCAAAAAGTAGGCGAAGGTTATGGCAACCAAAACTGGCGTAATTATAATTTGCCGACAAATATTTTAAAACCAAAAGACAATGTATTAGTTGTACGTGTTTTTGATGCCGGTGGCAAAGGGGGCATGTATTCAAATGCTATTTGGGGTAACCCTATATTGTTGGGGCAGTGGCAGTATAAAGCTGATGATAAAATCGATGCTGCTACTTTTCCCAAACCCCTTGTTGTAAATGTTAGCCCATTTGCTACCCCTGCCGTGTTATACAATGCCAATATTGCGCCGTTAACTCCCATGGCTATAAAAGGTTTTATATGGTACCAGGGAGAAAGTAATGCACCAAGAGCAAGCGAATACAGGGCCTTATTTCCGGCTTTGATTACTGACTGGCGTAAACAATTTAAGCAAGGTAACCTGCCATTCATTTTTGTTCAGTTGGCCAACTATATGCAGGAAGTACCCGTACCACAGGAAAGCGATTGGGCTGAGTTAAGAGATGCACAAGCGGCCGCTTTAAAATTGCCCAACACTGGTATGGCAACCATCATAGATATTGGTGAAGCCAACGATATTCATCCTAAGAATAAAATGGATGTAGGCAAGCGATTGGGCTTAGCTGCTTTGCAGGTGGCTTATAACAAAAACATTGTAAGCAAAGGGCCTACTTACCAATCGTTGGAGATAAAAGAGGGTAAGGTGATTGTTCACTTTGCAAAGGGCACGGACAAATTAATTACAAAAGACAAGTATGGCTATGTGCATGGATTTGCCGTTGCAGGTGCTGATCATAAATTTTATTGGGCGAAGGGTTCTATAGAAAATAATACAGTACTGCTTACGTGTAAACAAGTGCGCAAGCCTGTTGCGGTTCGTTATGCCTGGGCAGATAATCCTGGCATAATTGATTTGTACAATAAGGCAGGTTTACCTGCGGTTCCTTTTAGAACAGATAGTTTACCGCTGAAGACGAAAGGGAAAGTGTATGCTGAAGATGCATGGGTTTTTTAAAGAGCAACGTTACCTATACAGGTAGCAGCGTAATCAAATGATCGTACAATTTCAGTGACGCCGCAAGATTGAAGCATAGGCGTGAAGTTTATTTTGGATAAAATAGCAAAGTTATTAACCGGCAAGGCTTCATATGGTTTTGATGCATGAAAAATTAGTGACGAACTGTTAGTGCCAACGTTGAATAAATACTTATTGCACGGCCTCCCTCTCCGCGAGGAGAGGGACCGAGGGTGAGGTCTAAAGCCGGGTAAAGAAATAATAGTACAAGTGAGTTCCGAAACATCGGAATTATTATAACACAACGATGTTGAATAATGCACAATTGCCGGCTACAAAAAAGCTAAATCACTGATAACAGGGAGGGAGTTGATAGTAAGCATTTGAAATAGAAACCTCTGTCCCATCAAGTAATCAACATGAATCAAAACATAGTAGTCGGTATAGACATTGGAGGCTCGCACATTACAGCAGCCCTGGTCAATTTGGAAACACATGCTATCATTGAAAATTCTACTGTTCGGCGCCACGTAGATTCAAAAGCTGGTGTTAAGCAAATAATAGAGGAATGGTGTGCAGCAATAGCCGACTGTAAAGCATGCCATCCGGATGCATCCGGCAAAATTGGCATTGCAATGCCCGGACCTTTTGATTATGAAAATGGCATTAGTCTTATCAAAGGCCTAGATAAATACGAGGCTTTGTATAATCTCAACGTAAAAGAACTACTTGCTCAACAACTCCAGGTAACTGCAGCCGATATTGTAATGATGAACGATGCCAGTTGTTTTCTAAAGGGCGAAGTATTTGCCGGAGCGGCAAGAGATGCCAGCAAAGTAATTGGCATTACACTTGGTACCGGCCTTGGCTCTGCCACCTGCAAAAATGCTGTGGTGTACGATGGTGATTTGTATTACACTCCCTACAAAGATTCTACAGCCGAAGAATACCTCTCTTCCAGGTGGTTTATTAAACGTTATGAAGAGTTATCGGGCATAACTGCAAAAAACGTAAAAGTGATAGGAGAGAATGTAGTTTCCGAACCTTTGGCCGGGCAAGTATTTAAAGAGTTCGGTAACAATCTTGGGGAAGTATTGGCAGCTTATATTAAAAAGCATAACACACAAACGGTTGTCATCGGGGGTAATATCATCAATGCCTGGGATTTGTTTATTGCGGAGACAAAGCAGGTATTACACAAGCATGGATTAGAGGTTCTATTACTGAAAGCAGGTTTGGGAGAAGAAGCCGCTTTGCTGGGGGCAGCAAGTTTATGCACAGTGTAAACTAATGAATGAACTACTCTTCATAAAAGTAAAGCAGCACATGCTGAACTTTTAATAACACATGTTGCGCGGTATTTTTAAAATTCATCCCAATAAAATGAAGTTTATTATTTGCTGCAGGTTCATCATAATACTTACCATCATACTTATTGCATCATTTGCACAACATTCAACAGCCTTAACATGAAAGAAAGATTTTTTAGTAAAGCTGGATTAAAGGTCCGGCCTTTTTTACTTTACGTTAAACCTTTAAACAGTAATACGCACAGTTTGGGAAAAGTTCTAAATTTACTTTGAATGAAAGAAATAAAAAGAGGTATTGATATACATAAAAATTATGAAAAAGTTATTGGTTTCATTTTCATTGATGGTTTCAACAATTGCATACAGTCAAACGGTACCTGCCGATAGCGTACCTATACGTGTTAGGTCTTTTGAAGCCGCTCAATTTGCTAATGCAACAAAGCTTAACTGGTCAGTTGTTTGTTTTCTACAATATGCAAAGTTTATAGTTGAGCGATCAAATGACGGTATCAATTATACTACCATACATACCTTACAGGCAGACCGGTTACGTTGCAAACAGCCGTTCGACTTTGAAGACAAGTCATCGTCCGGTAAATTCTTTTACCGTTTGAAGGTGGGTGATTTGGATGGAAATTTTGCAACTTCGAAAGTGGTTGCTGTTTTTGGCAAATCAAAAGGTTTCGATATTACAGCTATGGCTCCAACAGTGGTTACCTCGACAGCTCAGCTAAGTATATCTTCTGCATCAGCAGATAAAGTAATGATATATATCACCAGCATGCAGGGTGTGGCAATTCTAAATAAATCCTTAAGGGTTACAGAAGGCGACAATACCATTTCTTTAAACCTCTCCACTTTACCAAAAGGAACCTTTTTGCTATCCTCCCATAATAGTGAAGGTGAATTAAAAACCGTCCGGTTTATTAAACAATAATTGATAATTGTTACACCGTGCAATGTACTTGCAATTTAATGTACGGTTTTGTTACAATCATTTGTTTTCAGGCTTCAACATCGTTGAAATGTACTCTTGTACATCTGTGTCTTAAAGGAGTGAGGACACCATTGATTTGAATACTCTAAAAAGTAACGATCACTATTGGCAAATATTACCGGCAACCGGTTTAAAATTGAACCATTTTTTTAAAGGGCATTTCAATATTACTATGTTCAATGGCGGTTCCGGTTTAAACATTATGTAGTATTAAGTCTACACCCGTAACTGGATTTTTACTACCAGACTTATAAATGATCTACTATAAATCATCATCGTAAGGCTGACGACCTTAGCATTTGACAATAAACAAGTATGAAGTCCGTTTATGTTTAATCAAACAGCAGGAAAACCTGCTTTTAATTTAACAGATTGGGTAACCAAAAAGTGAAGAGAGATAAGTGATTGATAGATCTAACCCCCGTTCAACCAATCCTTTGCTTTTTACACCTAATGGGTTTCCTATTCAATTCTGGAACTAAATATTTCCGTGTCAGCATCAGTAAAGCGTTGGCGCACAGGTAGATTTATTGGCTGAAAATAATTTGCAAACAAACCTGGTGGGTAGAAAATAGCAATTAACGGTTTTAACGAGACTGCTAACTAATTTTTGAAAACATACTATATGAAAAATACCATACTATTCTTAGCCGCTTTATTTATTGTGCAAAGTTGTTTTTGCCAAACTGCCGCTATCAACGAAACCGGTGCAATGCCAGATAGTTCAGCTATACTCGACATAGCTTCAACAATACGTGGCATTTTAATTCCCCGGATGAGTACTATTCAACGCGACGCAATTGTACGACCCGCAAACGGTTTGCAGATTTATAACACCACCAACAATACCATTGATATTTATAGAAACAGCAAGTGGGGTAATTTAAACAGTGTACACATTGCTGCCAATATTGTATATGTGGATTCGCTGGGCGATCTACCGTCGCCATCTGGTGGAGGCATCGCTTTGGATGCTACTAAATTGTATATTTTTTCTGGGTTCGTGAACATCTCCCCCTACTATTTAAACCTTAATGGCGCAAGTTTGCGTGGCATGGATCCCGGAAGAGATGGAATTATGTCGTCGGTTGCAGGCGGCATATTACGTAGTACCAATGTAAGCGTGTATATGGATAATTTAGCGGTAATACCCTTAAGCACGTCGACCAAAGCGTACGATTTTTCTGATGCCACGGGTACAAAGTTTTGCAATTTGTTTTCTGGTTGCTCCGTAGTTGAAGTGGGCATTCCGTCGCTTGGCGTAGGTCAGGTAAGTGGTTTTAATGCAATAACTATAGCCTTAAATTACTGGAGTTGTAAAGATGGAATAAAAGTAACTGGCGCAGTTGGCAAATTTGCTGCTACATATAATTTTATTACCAGCATTACTACTGGCTCAGGCATAGAATTTCTTGCGGGCCTTACTATAAACGATATCGACCTTTCAAATAATTATTTTATATACAGTGGAGCAACCGGTGTAAAGGTAAATGCAGGTGCTGTTATTGACAGGGGAAGAATGACAACCAATATGTTTAGGGGGGTGGGTACTTACCTCACGGGTTTCGATTCCTATTCTCCCGCCTGGCAAATGGTTTCGAACACCAATATCCCAAACTCAAGATCGTTTTGCTTTGCATATATGAACGGTAATGTTACGGCAACATCCTTACCGGTTGTAGGC
>JBBQVY010000288.1:0-5692 GCA_038211085.1 Chitinophagales bacterium
CATCGCCTTCTACTAACCCTCTACCTTTACTCAATGCAAAAACTAGTGCTTATACGCCATGGAGAAAGTACCTGGAATAAAGAAAATCGTTTTACCGGCTGGACTGATGTCGACCTTTCGGACGACGGTTACCTGCAGGCTAAAAATGCAGGAGACATATTAAAAAGGAACGACTATAATTTTGATGCTGCTTTTACTTCGGTACTGAAACGATCGATAAAAACCGTGCACATCATTTTGGAAGAGCTGGATCATTTGTGGATACCGGTTGAAAAATCGTGGCGTTTAAATGAGCGTTTTTATGGCGCCCTGCAGGGCATGAACAAAGATGAAGTGGCGGCTCAATATGGCGAAGAGCAAGTGCATAAATGGCGTCGTGATCCCAATGCACTTCCCCCTGCAATTACAAAAGAAGATGCACGCTACCCCGGCCACGACCTGCGTTATAAACACCTTACCGACCGTGAACTGCCTTTGACAGAAAACCTGGCGCAAACCATGGAGCGTGTATTGCCCTTTTGGCACGAAGCCATTATGCCAGTTATGCGTAAAAACCAAAAAGTTATAATTCTCGGCCATGGCAACAGCCTGCGGGCCCTTATAAAATACATTGATAACCTAACCGACGAACAGGTTACCACGCTGGATATACCTACCGGCCAACCATTGGTGTACGAACTGGACGACCAACTAAACAGGTTAGATCATTATTATCTTACATGAGAATTTTAAAAAACGTATGTACCGTGCAGGGCTGATTGAATTGTTTATGCAACATTTTATTTAGCCAGTTTCTCTTCGAGCGAAGGAGCATCTTTTTCTTTCACTAATTTCTTGCGCTTCTTACCAAAAGGCTTTTCATCTTTCTCATCTCCCAGCAATAATCCCCAGGGTTTTAAGTCCTCAATGCGGTCAAAAATAATTTTGCAAATTGCTATAACCGGTATGGAAAGAAACATACCCGATATGCCCCAAAACATTTCACCCACTATCACTCCTATTAAAGTAATCAAAGCATTTATCTTAACCTTTGAGCCCACTATCATGGGGAGCAAAATATTACTATCAATCAGGTGCATGCCAACTATGGTGGCAATTACCAACACAAGAGTAGTGGTAGAGGCGGCTGTGCCAATAGTTATTAAAGTAGTTAATACCAGCGACGTAAAAATGCCGATATAGGGTATGATGTTGAAGATGCCGGTGATGAAACCAAGCAGTATAGCATACTTGATTCCTATAATAGAAAAGGCTAAACAACACACAGCTGTTACAATTGCCATCTCCAATAAAAGCCCTAAAATATATTTATGGATAATGTATTGAACCTGGCTGCTGATGTCGTGAACCGTTACTGCATTTTCTTCGTGAAAAACAGCTATTAAAAACTTAATGATATGACGTCGGTAGAAAAGCAAAAAGAATGTATCTATCAGCACAAAAACCATAAACAACAAAACAGAAGATAACGACAGTACAGCTTTGCCAATAATAGCTGTGCTAGACGATAATAATTTGTCGGTGGCATTATGAACGTAAGTTATCTGCCTCGCTGTGTCAACATTAAATTTTTGGGTAATCCAGGTATGAAGATTATCGAGCGTGATAGCAAACTCTTGCTGGAAAGTTGGCCAGTCATCAGCCAGGTTTGAGATTTGAGAACCTACAAAAAAGAGTATGGCAAAGATAAAAAGCAACAACAGGATGACAGATATACCTGCAGCAGCGCTTCGGGGAACTTTCAATTTTCTTTCAATACCTGATGCCAGTGGCACCAACAATATGGCAAACAAAAAAGAGTATAAAAGGGGGGATAAAATTTCTTTACCCAACACAAAAATGTACCCTAATGATATAAGTGAAACCAGCACCATGGCCAGTTTTGTATAAAAGGGAAGTGAAACTTTGGGGGGTAAAGAAATCATGATAATAATTTTAAGGACTCACCTGACCTACTAACAAACTGTGCCAAGATAAAATACTTTTTCGCATTAATTGGTGTTTATACAGCCCCGCCGTTGCATGGTCTGGTAACCTGCAACTGTAGCACAAACTTAGCTGAGAACAGAATTAACGCCTGCCAACCCCGATCTGTCGTTGCTTGACAATACCAACTACGGCGCCATCAATTTTTCAAAAGGTAAAACGATCGGGATGATTTAATTGCAATGGCAATGAGCACGATCCAATCTATTGAATTGTTCACAGCTATAAACTTAGCTGTAGTTGGTTTATCCCACTTTATTCAAGCTAAGGCCTGGGTGAATTATTTCGTTTTCCTACATTCAAAAAAAAGATATTGGAAATATTGTAAATGCATTACTTGCACTGGCGGTAGGCTCATTTATTTTATCCTTTCATTTTGTTTGGTATTGGCCGAAAGTGCTTGTAACAATTTTTTGTTTATTACAGGTTATAAAGGGGCTAATTTATTTGCTCATACCGTCAATAGGCATATCAAGCATTTCGAAAGTTACTGCTGAAAAAGCAGGCAAATTCAGGTGGGCTGGTTTAGTGATGTTTGTTTTTTCGCTAGCAAAATTGTATTGGTTAATGATTGATAAAGCTTTTGCCTGATGGAATGCTTCTTCCATTTGGAACATTGTCAATTTACCATCGGGCTATCTTGCTTTTCTTGATGGTACCCTCAGCCACGCCTTTGCATGGTCTTGTGACCTGCAAGTGTTTATAATCATTACTTTCTATACAAATAAAGGTAGCAAAGACCTGGGTAACAGTAGAGTGACAAATCACTGGATTGCACGAGTATACCTAAGCTTATGGTTTGATTTGGCAAATAATTGATAATATTTCCTGTCTCTCTAACCGGCGTATCCCTATCAGCGGAGGTACGAACATAATTAGTAATTATCTGGCTATTAGCTATGGGCACATTATCAGTTATATTAAATAATTGAACAACTCCCGAAGGTGTATTCGCTTGAAAATTTGGGTCAAGATATGGGTTGCAGACTAAAATAATTGAATCAACTCCGGGATAGTTGTTTTTATTGAATTTGAATATTTGCCCACGATCATTGACATTGCCGGCCGAACTTGCACCTGAATTTAAGAAATTGATGGGGATAATTATCACCTTATCCAGCTCAGCTTTTTGTGTAAAACAAATCTCTTTCGTGTTGTCAACCTCGTTTGCGTCCAATACATTGTTGCTATTAAGATCGATGCCTGATTTAACCCTTACACCACCCGAAACACAGGAGGCAGTTGCGGCATAGTTCTCCATATCAATTAAGCTTTTTAAACCCGGGGGGCCACCTGCGGCACCTACTAAACTAACGCCATTACCCCAGCCCGCTGTAGTTTTTGGTCCAAACAACCTGCTGGTGTTTACGTTCATGTAAAAGTCGCCCTGGGTACCGGTATTTGCAGCCGGATTGATAGTCCCATTTAAAACGGTTTTACCGTCTAAGCCAGCTAATCCCTGCGGGCCTGCAGGGCCGGTAGCTCCCAATGGACCTTGCAGACCAGTGGCACCTGCAACACCCTGCGGGCCCGTTGCACCAGAAGCACCCGTTGCACCAGCTACACCTGCAACACCCTGCGGCCCGGCGGGGCCGGTAAGCCCCACAGACCCTTGTGAACCAGCAGGCCCCTGCGGTCCAATTGGTCCTGTGGCACCTTGTGTGCCGGTGGTACCCTGGGGTCCGTTGGCACCTGGTGCACCCTGTGGCCCTGCCGGCCCCTGCGCACCGGGTGTTCCGCTTTTTTCGGCGTATAAGGCGTAAGGCACGCTCAACATTTGGGTAATGCCTTGTAATGAAAACACTGATCCGGCTATGGCAATCTCAACCTTTAAAAACTTAGTACCTGTTCCCCAACTGATGCCTGAAAAATTTCCGGAATTAACTGTTCCTCTTCCAATTGCCATGGTAAACAAACCAAAATTATTAGTTGCCGCCTGGTGTGTTTCCTGGTAAACTACTGTTCCTGATGTACTTCCATCTAAAATGGTAAAACGAATAATTACCGACTTACCTGAAACAATGCTTCCATCACTGTTGCGTGCAACCGCCTGGTAATTGATACCCTGCGGAGTTTGGGCAATTACCATACTACTCAATAACACTGAAATAAAAAAGGCTATGAATTTTCTCACAAAAAATAAATGTTTTACCTGATTAATAAAATGGACCCTTTTGCAGAAATAGTACCGCAAACAGAGGTAGTAGCTTTGAGCATGTAGACATAGGCACCCATTGGCTGCGGCTGCCCGTTAAAAGTTCCGTTCCAGCATGCTGCTATGTTGTTTGTTTTAAAAACCGATTGGCCCCAACGGCCGAAAACTTCAAATTGGTATGAGGTGGTGAGCGGCCATTGTTTTACACCAAAGCAATCGTTTAGGTTGTCGTTGTTGGGAGTAAATGCTGTAGGAATAAATGTAAGGAGATTGCAATCTTTAATCCGGATTATTGGTTGTAAAAGGCCCTGTGTGAGATTGTTCTGATTATCAGATAACGTATTAACAGCTATCTCACCAATTGCATACTCAATGGTGTATTTACCGTCGCTTAAAGTGCTGCCCATGCTGTTGATCAGGCTTTGCGAAAAGGCATTGTTAGAGATGAACAGCAACATTGAAACCGTTTGAACCCATAGCCATACTTTCCTCATATTATTAAAACGGGAAAATAGCTAATTTATTAAAAAGACTGTAACAATATTTAAGCCTTGTTGACCTTACCCAAAGCCGCGCCGTAGTATGGACTGCTGAACAGCATCTGTACCTCGGGAACATTTCACCAAAGCACCAGTGCAGTTGCAGTCTGGCTTTTAATTTGCCTCTATACTCATTTACTTATACACTGGAGTGGACAATCCCAATCGCTTTTAATACTCCTACCGCCCCAACCCCCTGCTAATGAAACCCGGATCTCTTTGCGCATGCAAAACTGCGAAAACAATTACGTTCCGTAAGTCTTCTTCGATTATATAGTGAACCTGGTATGGAAAAATAGCAAGGTTTGCTGTTCTGAAGTTTTTAAAGCGGAAACCATTACTGTATGGATTTTCTGCAATTAATGGATAACACTCTGTAGATCACTTCTAAAGCGTGTTCCGGGTTTTAGTAAAATATCATTATAGTACAGCCTGGCTGGGTGAACGTCCTCTTTTGCCTGATCCATGATCACCGCGAAAATTACCTGATTGATTTAGCTATGGATTATTAAACCCAATTATTGCCGGGTGCCTGTGGATTACAGGTACCCGGTTTCGTTATTGCATACCAATACACGGAAGAATCTTGCTGCAATGTGTTCGTGTGGTATGAGTTGAATCAAGTTTGCCGTTGCATGGTCTTACCTGCAAAAAAAGGTTAGTGCAAAAAAAGCTAACCCCAAATCAATCCTCCCCTCTTCACCTAACTTTACTTATCAAACAAAACCAACCATGCTTTCAAACAACGACATACTTAAGAAAATAAGAATAGCACTTCAGCTTCGCGATGAAGACATGCTGCACATTTTGTCGTTAGCTGGTTTTAAAATAACAAAGGGCGCATTAAATGATCTCTTCAGGCATGAGGACCACCCGGGGTATGTGGTAGCAGGCGACCAGGTGCTAAGAAACTTTTTGGATGGTCTTATTATTTATAAGCGTGGTCCTAAAGGCCAGTCAAAAGCGGCTGAAAACAAACAATAAGTTTTCAATAAATCTCTTGAAAGATGCA
>JBBQVY010000289.1:0-5679 GCA_038211085.1 Chitinophagales bacterium
TTAATGCTATTGATACTGTAACAAAAAATAAAATAGAAGTAACAGACGGACGATTTGATGTGATTTATACGAAATAACAACCTCTTAAAAACAATATCATGAAATATAAACTTTTATTGCTACTTGCAGTAATTTGTACTGGTGTGAAATCTTTTTCACAAGTAAACACTTCTTTCCAAAATCGGATTAATTATATATTTCAACATCTTGAAAAAGGCAGAGTTTCTTCAGGATTGTTGAAAGATTATGGAATAGACTTCATTGATATCGGTCAATACAATGGATTAGCATTACATGATAGTAATTATTCGAATACATTAAATTGGTATGATGTATATAAAACAGTCTATTCTTATACAATCAATTCAAACGCACAAAACCTCCCACAACCAGAAACAGTTTATGAAAGCGCAAAAAGTATTATGGAATTGTCAGGTTCAATTCCAATTAATATACTTTTATTTCAATACCAAAAACTGGATGAATATGCCGGTTACAATAATTTAGTAAGCATTAACAATGATCAAATTTTAGATAATTATGATAATTATGGTAATTGGATCAATCCATATCAAAACGATTATGCGTTTGGCTTTACACCTGCAATTTCAATATTTTCAAAAAGTAATTTGAATTTTATATTTAGAGATGCCGACAAATATACAAATGAGCCTTCTACAAACTATTTTATTGATTTTGGTAATGGGAGCGGTTGGCAACAAATTGCATTTAATGTTAACTACAATGTTTCTTACTCAGACACTGGTTGGAAAGAATTAAAAATGAAAGCCGTACTTTCTAATAGCACTGAATTATTATCCCATTGTTTAATTCACATCAATCAGATAACAGGAGGAGCAGCTGCCAGATTGTTTGAAAATGCTAATGTAAATTTTCAAGCCACTACTTTACATAGTGGTGGACGCGTCCAGATTCGGTATGGTCAGGGGCATGGGAATAATATTATTAAACCTTTTATTATTGTCGAAGATTTGGATCCATATAAGGATGAAGATCCTCGGAATACCATTTTGGATAATTTTTATATGAATCTATATGCTAACAATTATGGCTCTAATCTCAAAAATTTAATTAATAGTGAGTACGATATAATATACATTGATTACAGGAATGGTAGTGATGATATTAAAAGAAATGCCGCTCTTTTTAAAGAAGTCATTCAGTTCGTTAATAATCAAAAAGCATTATCAGGCAGTACACAGCAAAATGTTGTTTTGGGAATAGGAATGGGTGGTCTTGTTGCAAGATGGGGATTAAGAAAAATTGAAACTGAGGGAGCTTTTAACCATCAAACTCGACTATTTATAGAAAATGATGTTCCAAACCAGGGAATTTATATTCCAATGGGATTGCAAGCTCTAACGAGGGATTTAGACGAGTCACCAGTTGGATTGGGATATGGCTATTTGCCATCCCTTATTACTGGGCCAGTATCGCATGAGCTTAAACTTCTTAACAAGATGGCGATTAAACAAATGGCAATTTATTATCAAAAATATGGGCAGCCGGGCATGGATAATACTATTCACGATCAATTTCAAATAGAACTCAAGGCTTTAGGATACCCACAAAATTGTAGAAATATTGCGATATCCAATGGTAGCGAATGTGCCTCTACAAATGGTCTTCAGCCAGGACAAGTTATGTTATATTACTCAGGAAGATTTAGTACTCGAATTATTGCAGACCTAGTTGGTACTTTTAACCCATTCCAGTGGCTAAGGGGGATTGCCGATTTAATTTTTTATCAAAATGCAATAAACTTTTTAACTGCATTACCAGGAAAAAATACTCTCAATTATGATTTAACTGTTCGGGCACTTCCGTCAACAGGTTCTATTAGGGTATATGAAGGGAAAATTTGGTACAGGAAAAAATTACTTTGGTTTATAGGTTGCGATGTTGACCTTAGCAATTATAGATTTTATGCTAATCCGGGAAACTTAATTCCTTTTGAAAGCTTACCCGGTGGTCAAAGTGATTTCAATAATTTAGCTACATACATTCGTAATTCATCTTCTGGAAATTATAATTCTGGTACAAGCTTTTGGCAAGAAATGTCAAACTTTTTTACTAACCTATGGCAAAAGAGGGGCGTCAACCAATTAAGTATTGCTTTTCCAGGAACTTCTTGTTATGTTCCTACTACTAGTGCTTTAGATATTGGAGAAGGAAATGCAGTATTAACTACTGCTGACTATTTAAAAAGATATGATCCAATCAATCCTCCTATTACTCCTAAGCAAACTCCTTTTGCTAATTTTATTACGGAGTTTAATTCAGGAAGAATTAATAGTGTACATGGCTCATTAAGTGCACGGACGGGCAATTGGATTGCTAGTGAGTTGAATCTATCACCCCAAATCATTACGTGCAAGGCATTTTGTGACGTATTAATTTCAGGAGCTGATAGGATATGTAATAACCCTGAAGTATACAGCGTACCGGTTACATTAGATCCAAATACTATGGTTAGCTGGTCAGTAGATAATACAAGTATAGTTTCCCCATTTACAAATGGTAATCAGGTAACATTAACACCAAGAGGTAGCGGCACTATAACATTATCTGCAAATATCACAACACCCTGCGGCTCATTTACACGAACCAAAACCATCTCTGTTGGTGGAGGTATAAGCATAACAAGCAGCTCTAATTACTGCAACGGTACTTACCAAACCTGGTCTTTAAGTGCCAACCCTTCTTCCAATGGCTCTAACTGGCAATGGACGGTGGACTATCTTTCACCAGGCAGCGATATTTATATTGATAATCCAAATTCCTCTTTCACTTATGTAAACGTTTCAGGAAATGGTGTTGTAAAACTTAGTTATACAGATTTCTGTGGTGCTAATAGAACAGACGGCGTAACTGTTTATAGTAACTGTGAAAACGGGTATGCTTACACTCTTTCACCTAATCCCGCCACATCAACCGTAACCATATCATCAAAAGAAACGATAGTTAAAGGTGCAAAAACCGAAAAAACTATTAAAGAGATTACTATTTTGGATCAGCTTGGAAACATTAAAAAACGTCAGCAATTTGGAAAGGTTAAAACAGCTACCCTTAATATTAGCACTTTTCCTGTTGGCATTTATTTCATAGAAATAGGGGATGGCGTTTATAAAGAGCGACAACAGCTAATTATTCAGCGCTAAAACAAGTGTTATAAAAACGAGAATGGACATGCAGTGTATTTTGACAAAATGCCATTGGATTATCAAGCATAATGGTGTGACCATGATTGTGCAGTCTACTGGAACAATGATATACAAGATCCGATGGCCATACACTAAAAAACCATTGGTTACTTTAGCCCTTCATCTTAAACATATACATCAAAAGGCCGTCTTCAAACTTGCTGAAGACGGCCTTTTCAATTATAACCTTTATATAAATCAATTCATCCAGGCCATCTAATTCCTTACCGGCTTGCCGCTCTTCAATACACTCTGTATTCTTTCCAAAGTTTTCTTTTCGCCTGTAAGACTTAAGAATGCCTGGCGCTCCAGGTCAAGCAAATATTGTTCGCTAACAAGCGTGGGTTCGCTTAGGTCGCCGCCGCACATAACGTAAGCAAGTTTACGTGCCACCAATGCATCGTGTTCCGTGGCATAGTTGGCCCGCAGCATACCGTTAATTCCGGCGTACAAAGCACCAAGGGCTGAGCGGCCCAGTACTTTTATATCAGTGCGTTGTACGGGGGTTATATAGCCTTCTTCATACATTTCAAGCACAGTGCGCTTTGCTTCGGCTATTCTTCTTTCCTGGTTCATCACCACTTCGTCGTGGCCCTTGCGCAGTATGCCCAAATCGTAAGCTTCCATGGCGCTTGTGGCAACTTTGGCTGTGGCGATATTTAAAAAGCGGCTTTTTAGTGTGATGGTTTCTGGTTCGTCTTCATGCATTTCGTCTGCGGCCCTGAGCGCAAATTCCTTCGTGCCTCCACCGCCTGGTATCAGTCCAACGCCCAACTCCACCAGGCCTATATAAGTTTCGGCTGCTGCACAAACTTTGTCTGCATGCAGGTTTATTTCGCAGCCACCGCCCAGGGCTAAACCATGGGGCGCCACTACAACCGGCACCGATGAATAGCGAACCCGCATCATGGTATTTTGAAACATCCTTATGGCTAAATCCAACTCGTCGTACTCCTGCTCAATGGCATACATAAATATCATTCCTACATTTGCGCCTGCGCTAAAGTTTGGTCCATCATTAGCAATCACCAGGCCTTTGTATTTATCTTCTGCAATACCTATTGCTTTTTGAATGCCTTCCAAAACCTCCCCGCCAATGCTGTTCATTTTAGTATGCCACTCCAGGCCAAGCACATCATCGCCAAGGTCGTATATTATGCAGGCGCTGTTCTTCCATACGATTTTATCACTGTAATTATTTAGTACAATAAAAGCCTCACCCCCTGGCACTGCCTTATAATTTTTACCGGCAACATCGTAGTACATACGCCTGCCGTTTTCAATTTTATAAAACGAAGTAATACCTGCCTGCAGCATATCATTAACCCAGGGGGCTATGGCATAACCCGCCTGCTGCATAGATTCAGCAACTTTAGCAACACCCAATACATCCCAGGTTTCAAAAGCACCAATCTCCCAGCCAAAGCCTGCTTTCATTGCATCATCCAGGCGGTAAATCTCATCGCTTATTTCGGGTATGCGGTGCGATATGTAAGAGAATAAATTGTAATGAAACTGGCGGTAAAATTCACCGGCCTTATCCTGCGAAGCAGTAAGCATTTTAAGCCTTGTCTTTAAATCATCTACCGCTTTAGCAGCTTCAACACCCGCAAATTTTGGCTTCGATCTTGGACCGTATTCCATTGTTTTAAGGTCAAGCACATGAATCTCTTTCTCACCTTTTTCGTTGCGGGTATTCATCTTTTTAAAGAAGCCCTGTCCGGTTTTATCGCCCAGCCATTTATTGTCTACCATTGCCTGTAACCAGGCCGGAATTTTAAAGGTGTCTTTAGCCTCATCATCAGGGCAATTATCAGCAACCCCATTGGCAACTTTTACAAGCGTGTCAATGCCCACTACATCTGCCGTACGAAAAGTGGCAGACTTAGGCCTGCCTATAATGGGCCCTGTAAGTGCATCCACCTCATCAATACTTAGCCCTAATTTTTCGACCAATCCAAAAATGGACATGATGCTAAACACGCCTACACGGTTGGCAATAAATGCCGGTGTGTCTTTGGCAAGCACCGTGGTTTTACCTAAAAACAGACTTCCGTAGTGCATTAAAAAATCAACCACTTCGGGACTGGTATAGGGCGTGGGTATTATCTCTAACAGCCTTAGGTAACGTGGTGGGTTAAAGAAGTGCGTACCGCAAAAATGTTTTTTAAAATCTTCGCTGCGGCCCTCCGCCATCAAGTGTATAGGTATGCCTGATGTATTGCTGGTAACCAGCGTGCCGGGCTTGCGGTATTTTTCAACTTCAGTAAAAATAGATTGCTTAATGTCCAGCCGCTCTACCACCACCTCAATAACCCAATCATACGTGGCAATGTCCTTCATGTTATCGGTAAAATTGCCGGTGCTTATGCGCTTAATAACATCCTTTGTATAAACAGGAGATGGGTTGCTTTTTATAGCTGTAGTGAGCGCATCGTTCACTATTTTATTTCGG
>JBBQVY010000290.1:0-5642 GCA_038211085.1 Chitinophagales bacterium
TTTAATGTTTCAATTCTATCAATTAATGAATACAAAAATCGAAACAGTCATCAACCACAAATGCAGCTTAGGCGAAGGGCCTGTTTGGGATGAAGAAAAACAAAGAATTTTATGGATAGATATCACACAAGGCCATATACACCAATTTACTCCTGCAACTAACGTCTTTAAAACTTTTGCTGTTGGTGAAATGATCGGTTCTGTAGCACTTACTTATGATCGGATTATTGCAGCATTGGAAAGTGGGTTTTCATTTATTAATCTTGAAAAAGAAACAATTATTCATATTGAGGATCCTGAAAAACATATTGCCGGCAACCGGTTTAACGAAGGCAAATGTGACCCAGGGGGTAGGTTTTGGGCAGGAACAATGTCGTTAACAGAGGAGGGAAGTGCTGGGTCAGTATATACTTTACATCCTGATTTATCAGTTCAAAAGAAAATTGAAAATGTAACCATTTCTAACGGCATGGCGTGGAGTTTGGATGAAAAGACTTTTTACTACATAGACTCACCTACTTTGCAAGTGGCAGCTTACAATTATGATGTGGATACCGGAGCGATATTTGACAAAAAAATTATTATAACAATGGATGAAAGCGAAGGCTTTCCTGATGGGATGACAATTGATAATGAAGGCATGCTTTGGATCGCTCACTGGGGCGGCTCGAAAGTTGCCCGGTGGAATCCTTCTACCGCAAAAAAATTAATGCAGTTTAATATTCCTGTATCACAGGTAACTTCTTGCACCTTTGGTGGCAAAAATTTTGAAGATCTTTATATTACCTCAGCAAGCATTCGTCTTACTCCGGAGCAGTTGCAGAAAGAACCCCTTGCCGGTTCTTTGTTTGTTATAAGAAATTGTGGTTTTAAAGGAATGCCGGCGTTTAGATTTAGGAAAAATGATGTTTTATGAAAGCTTAACTAAACTAATCAGGCAAGATGATAGAGGATAAGGTGGTATTTCTATCTTCATGAAAGGTTTAAAATTTACTTTGAACATCTCTTTCATAAAAACTGTATACCCCTTCATTAAATATTAAGATTGCCATGAAACAAATATTTACTGTATTTCTTTTCTATTTTATAGGCCTGCAATACCTCGTAGCTCAAACCCCTCCTTTTAAAAGTGGGATAATAGATGATGAATTTATTTATGACTTAGCTCCCTTCCCGCAATGCCATGCTTCCACTATTGCAGAAACACCGAAAGGATTGGTATGCGCTTTCTTTGGAGGTACTCAAGAAAGAAATGCGGATGTGGAGATTTATGTATGCAGAAAAGAAGGTAAGAAATGGAGTGCTCCTGTATCTGTTGCCAGTGGAATTCAAAATGCTACCCTTCGTTACCCAACCTGGAACCCGGTTTTGTATCAGGTGCCCAATGGAGAATTATTATTATTTTACAAAGTCGGCCCGAGCCCTTCCACATGGAAAGGATGGATGAAATCATCTAAAGACAATGGCATCAGCTGGTCTGAACCGAAAGCTTTACCCGAAGGCTTTATTGGACCGGTAAAAAACAAACCTGTTTTAGTTGGTCAGCAAAGATTAATAGCTCCTTCAAGCAAAGAAGATCATGGATGGCAGGTGCACTTTGAAATATCTGATGATACGGGAAAGACATGGAAGATGGTAGGACCCATTAATGATGGCATAGCTATCAATGCTATTCAGCCAACAATCTTAATACATAAAGATGGAAAATTGCAGATACTTGCGCGAAGCGAAAATAGAGCTATTATGGAATCATGGTCTTCAGATAAAGGGAACACATGGTCTCCATTAATGAAAACAACTTTACCCAATAATAACTCAGGAATTGATGCAGTAACTTTAAAAGATGGGGTGCATCTGTTGGTGTATAATCACATATTGGGTGAGGGAAACAAAGCAGGAGGTCCGCGAACACCCTTAAATGTATCTTATTCTAAAGATGGTAAAACATGGTTTGCGGCTGTTGTTCTTGAAAATTCGCCCATTGGAGAGTATTCATACCCTTCTATCATTCAGTCTGCCGATGGCATGGTTCACATTGTGTATACCTGGAGAAGACAAAAAGTGAAATATGTAAAAATTGATCCTTCAAAATTAGAGGGTAAAAAAATAGAAAAGGGTGTATGGCCTTATTAGTTACATGGTGACTGATTTGTATCGTCTTAGTCGCTGGTTTGGAAATCGCATATGGTAAATGGAAATATCAGTTGCAAATCGCATGACTTACATCTATAAAACAGTTGCTTAATTGTAGCTAATGAAAAATTTGCCCATCGTTGACCTTAGCATCATCATTATTTACCTGACGTCTATGGTGCTGGTGGGTTTTTACTTTTCAAGAAAAAATAAAAATTCAGAACAATTTACCAGTGCATCCGGTACTATACCTGGCTGGGCAATAGGATTATCTATTTATGCTACCTTTCTTAGCAGCAATACTTTTTTAGGTGTTCCAGGTAAAGCTTTTGGAAGCAACTGGAACGCTTTTGTTTTTAGTATTTCTATGCCCTTTGCTGCCTGGGTAGCTTCTAAGTACTTTGTTCCATTTTATCGTAGTACCGGCGAAATTTCTGCCTATACACATCTTGAAAACCGGTTTGGTGCATGGGCCCGAACGTACACTGTCATCTGTTTTCTTCTTACCCAATTGGCACGAATGGGATCTATCTTTTTTGGAATTGCCTTAAGCCTTCACCCTTTAATTGGTCTCCCCATGTCCACCATTATGATAGTCATGTCCATTTGTATCATTCTATACACAGTGTCAGGAGGCATGGAAGCAGTTATCTGGACGGAGGTTGTACAGGGCATCATAAAAACTTTAGGTGCACTGCTAATTCTGTATTTGATTATTGCAGAGATGCCAGGGGGTGTAAAGGGTATAGTAGATATAGGTTCGCACTATCAAAAATTCAGCTTAGGTAGTTTGTCGCCCGATCTTACACAATCAACTTTCTGGATGGTACTGCTCTATGGCTTTTTTATCAATCTCAACAACTTTGGTATGGATCAGAATTATATTCAGCGATATCATACAGCAAAAACAGCCACCCAGGCATCGAGGTCTGTTTGGTTGTGTGTAGCTTTATATGTTCCTGCTTCCTTGTTGTTTTTTATCATTGGCTCCAGTCTTTTTGCCTATTACCAGGTGCATCCCGAACTAATTGAAACAGTCAGGCAACAGGTAGCTGGTGAACGGCTTGGAACATCTGCTTCAGCACCTGAAATAGCTGCGTTAGCTGCTACACTTCAACCTGCTGATTATGGTGACAAGGTAATGCCTCATTTTATAGTTACAAAAGTACCAACGGGCTTGATTGGCCTGATAGTGGCAGCAATCCTTTCCGCTGCAATGAGTACCATAAGTTCTGGCATGAATGCATCTGCTACCGTATTTACCGTGGATATATACAAAAGATATTTAAGAAAAAATCTTTCTGACAAAGGCAAATTGCATGCGTTGTATGCTTTTACCGTAATTTTTGGAATACTGGGGCTAACCACGGGAATAGCCATGATTGGTGTAAAAAGCTTACTCGATATCTGGTGGGAGCTTTCAGGAATTTTTGCGGGTGGAATGCTTGGATTATTTTTATTGGGAATGATTAGCCGGCACACAAAAAGCGCCGAAGCATTTACTGCAACACTGATAGGTATAACCGTTATTTTATGGATGACCTTCTCGACTTATCTGCCTGCTAAATATGAATTTCTCAGGAATCCTTTACACAAGAATATGGTAATAGTTGTGGGTACGCTTACTATCTTTTTAACAGGATTGCTATTAACTGCAAGGAAAAGAAAAGTGAGTCTGAGGTTACCAAAGGAAAATGCCATTGAAAGCATAGGTTGAGATTTGATAATAGCAAAGCTTGTTATTTAAATCTTTATGCGTGAAATTGAATAAATTGCTATTGTAAAGAGGTCTTAATAATTAGCTTCAACATCTACAAAAACTTCAAGGGATTTTACTTAAAAATGAAATATTGTATGAGCAAGAGTGATAAGAAATTTGTACCGGTTATGATTACTCCCTTTAACCTGAAGGCAAAGGTTGATTTTGATGCCATATCAAGATTGATAGATTTTTATTTGGCTGCCGGAGTAAAAGGTTTTTTTGCAAATTGCCTTAGCAGTGAGATGTACAGTATAACAGAAGATGAACGCCTTGAGCTGACACAGTATATTGTTAAGTACGTAAAAGGTCGTGTACCAGTAGTAGCAACCGGCTCTTTTGGGTTAACGATTGAAGATAAAGCAGAGTTTACAAAACGTATATATGCCACCGGAGTGAATGCTGTTATTTTAATTACCGGTCACTTTGCTAACGTTAACGACGGCGACGAAGTGCTGCTATCAAATTTTGATAAAATGCTTCGGCTTACAGCAAACATTCCTCTTGGCTTGTATGAGTGTCCTGCACCTTATAAAAGAATATTGCCGGCAAATGTTTTTAGAAAATTATTGGCAACAGAGCGTTTTGTTTACCATAAAGACACTACTTGTGATGTAGAAAAAGTAAGGGCAAAGCTTGTAATGATTCCTCGTGATAACTCAATCTTTGAATTTTATGATGCACATACCCCAAACGCACTAAATTCTTTGCGGGCAGGTGCAAAAGGTATGTCCGCAATTGCAGGCAACTTCTACCCTGAAATACTTGTATGGCTTTGTAACAATGTGTCTAATCCTGATAAACAGGAAGTAGTGGAATGGCTTCAATCAGAAATTTCACGGGTCGATCCTTTGATACATCAGGCATATCCGTTAAGTGCAAAATATTTTCTGCGAAAACGGGGACTACCCATTCGTACAATTAGTCGTGCACATGCCCTTGAGTTAACTCCCGAACAAAAAGAAACGCTCGATGATATTTATAATTGCTTTCTAGGTTGGTGCCAGAAACTTGACATTCAGCCTGTAAATGTGGAAGAATTAATGATGCCACTTGTCCATCCTGATCCTCCAATTTAGGATGTTAAAACCACCATAACACAAAGACTTTAAGTGTTGTGCTATTTAAATCTGCTTAAAGTTTTAGTGGTTCAATCATCCGGCAACGATTTCTATAAAAGGGGTCATGTAATGGGAAGGTGAAAAACTGAATTTTTAACTTGCGCATTGTGCGGTAATGTATATTAATTTTAACTAGTTCATTGCCCATCTGTGCCCACGCTACGGTTGCAGGTAACAAAACCTTGCAACGGCGCTGATGCCAGGGAATACCAAACCACATCTCTCCGAAGTGTTCCGCAGGACAAATAAGGAGGCAAATCAAAACCCAGGCTGCGTATGGTATCTTAAACTACTATTGATTTACTTTAACATGTTGCATTAAAACCTCAACGTCCGGTTAACAAATTCCCAATACAATAAGGCTTCCTAATTTTTGATTCGTACCCGCAAAAAGACGATGAACCTTTGGTTTAAGTTGATCAAACTTTGGATTTTGTTGACCGACCTTTTGTATGATTTAGGGGTATAAACCTGATTGTGTAAACAGGATTTAGTAGTTCTAATGTCTGCCCCGCTAAGTGTACCGTAGCGTAACTATTGCATGGTATTGAAACCTTCAATTGAAGCACAGCCCGCCGTTAAATAATCAATACAACAGTCAAGATTTTTAAAAACCGGATCAGCCAAGC
>JBBQVY010000291.1:0-5631 GCA_038211085.1 Chitinophagales bacterium
AATGTGGGGATCGCTTGCCGGATACTCCAGTAAAGTATGGACGAACTGGTATAGAAGACCTTTCTTTTTAGGCATTCTCACATTGGCGTACATGCGCGAAAAAATGAATGCAAATAATCTCAGGTCAACTTACCCTAAAGGAAGCCTGGTTGGTTTTCAGCCCCAAGGCCTGGAGCCACCTGAAGGGGTAATATATTACCGCACAGCGGATGGAAGCTGGAACAATCTTGATAATCCAAAGGAAGGAGCTGCGGGCACACGCCTTTCAAGAAATATAAACCTGGAAGACATTAAACCAGAGAAAGGTGAACAACTGCTTACACCTAACCCAAGAGAGATCAGCCGCCATTTACTTACCCGTGATAAAGAAATGAAGGAAGTGCCGTTTTTAAATTTATTAGCAGCAAGCTGGATTCAATTTCAAAATGCAGACTGGATTAATCATGGTGAAAATGTGTTGAGTGATATTATTGAGGTGCCGTTTGCCGAAGATGATCCTGCACGCAAAAAGTTTTGGCAAACAAAAATGCTCATCCCTAAAACGCAACCTGACCCTACAAGAATTGAGGGCAAAGAAGAAGCACCCATTTCTTTTATAAATGAAGTAACACATTGGTGGGATGGATCGCAGATATATGGCAGCGACCAGGCAACAGTTGATCGTTTACGCAGCCATGTAGATGGCAAGTTGAAAGTGAAGGAAGATGGAACACTACCCTTAGGTAACAAAGGAGTTGAGGATACAGGCTTTACAAGAAACTGGTGGGTGGGTATGTCGATGCTGCACACATTGTTTGCCAGGGAACACAATGCAATATGCGACCATCTTAAACAACACTACCCTAACTGGCAAGACAACAAACTGTTTAATGTAGCCCGGCTTATTAATGCAGCCGTCATGGCCAAAATACATTCGGTGGAATGGACACCCGCCATACTACCCAACAAGGGTTTGGATGCCGCACTCAACGCCAATTGGTATGGTATTCTAACCAACTTGTTGCATAAGGGCAATACACGTAAAACATTGGCTGAAATAAATGTTAGAAACCCTGAGCTGGGCGGGGTAGTAGGAAACCCGATCAATAAACATGGGGTTCCATTTGCCTTAACGCAGGAGTTTGTAGAGGTGTACCGCCTGCACTCTCTTTTACCTGAAAAACTGCACATCAAAAAGATTAAGGGCGAAGCTGAACAAACAGAAATTCCTTTTGCACAGACAAGACAGGCAGGCGCCGCTAAGCTTACAAAAAAGGTTCCTCTTGCCGATCTGTTTTATTCCTTCGGTAACCAACATCCTGGGCAATTGGTGTTGAATAACTATCCAAAGTTTATGCAGGAATTAAGTATTCCATTCAATCCTGTTTATGACATGGGAGCAGTGGATATTTTACGTGCCCGTGAACGTGGTGTTCCCAGGTATAATGAGTTTAGAAGGCAGTTAGGTTTAAAGCCAATCACTAGTTTCGAAGACCTGACAAGTGATGCAGAGCAACTAAAAAAACTAAAAGCCATTTACGGAACCGACTCTAACGCAGTAGAAACCCTGGATCTTTTAGTTGGCACATTAGCCGAAGGACAACGCCCTACAGGTTTTGGTTTTGGTGAAACCATGTTCCAGATATTTATATTGAATGCTACCAGAAGATTGCAGGCAGACCGGTTTTACACCGACTGTTATACCGAAGAATATTACACAAAGGAAGGATTAGCATGGATAGATCAATCCGATTTCAAACATATCATCCTGCGCCATTATCCTGAGCTGGCTGAGACCGGGTTAGCCAATGTAAAAAATGCATTCGAGCCTTGGGATACCGGCGAACAACTGGATCCTTCAAGACATCCTTTACGCACCTGGGATAAGACGTTAAAAAATAATCCCTGGAGAGGAGATGCTTTTAATTAGAGTTGGTGAAGGGTTGATCGTTGCCTGAAGAAAGATGTTGATTGACAGATGACAGTTGACAGAAAAAACATCCGTAGTGCACCTCTATGTCGTTGTGCCGTTGTGGTTCAAAATTCATTGGTGGTTCCTCGTTGGATGAAGCTTTAATTCGTGCATTCGTGGCTAAAATAAGATGACGGTTGACAGTTGACGGTTAACAGAAAGCATCGCCATGGTCCTCTGTGCCGCTGTGTCGCCGTGGTTCAAAATTCATTGGTGGTTCCTCGTTGGATGAAGCTTTAATTCGTGCATTCGTGGCTAAAATAAGATGACGGTTGACAGAAAGCAATCTCCGTGCTCTTCCCTGCCTTTGTGCCGTTGTGGTTCAAGAAAAGTTGATACATGTTTAATAACTGAAGATTACAGCATACGGCCATAATGAATATTTTTGCAGCATGCAAAACAGGCAGCGGCATTCTATAAATAAACCCGTATTTAAACTTAACACCATCGATGACCAGTGGAAAGTTCAAATATCACCTACTCCCACAGGTAAACCACCATTTCATTTAAACATAAGCGATGTTGGTATTGAGCCTGCAGCTAATAAGATGGTCTTTCATATGCTTGGCGATACCGGCAGTGCTATATTGCCTCAGTTTCAACAATTAATTGCCGATCAAATGGCTTCTCAGTTTAACGAAGCTAACCAACCAGCCGATCAACCCAAATTCCTGTATCACCTCGGTGATGTGGTGTATCACTTCGGCGAAGCAGAAGAATATTACCGGCAATTTTTTAAGCCTTATAAAAACTATCCTGCGCCCGTTTTTGCTATTGCCGGCAACCACGATAGCGATATCAATCCAAATACACGGTCGCCTTACAAAAGCCTGGATTCTTTTATGCGGGTTTTTTGTAACACCAAACAACAAACTATTGAACTGGCAGAAGACAGCAATAGAACAACCATGATACAACCCAATGTGTACTGGACATTGGTAACGCCGTTGGCCAACTTTATCGGCTTATACAGCAATGTGCCCAAGTTTGGATATGTATCACCAGAGCAAAAGGATTGGTTTGTTAATGAACTGCGGACTGCTGCTTTACAAAAAGATAAAGCGATGGTAGTTTGTATTCATCATGCCCCATACTCTGCCGATAGCAACCATGGCAGCAGCCGTAATATGATTACTTTTTTAGAAAGTGCCTTTGAAGAAGCGGGTGTATTACCCGACATTGTCTTCAGTGGGCATGTACACAACTATCAACGGTTCAGTAAAAAATATCCTTCGGGAAAAGAAGTGCCTTTTATTGTTGCCGGCGCCGGTGGTTATGTAACGCTCTTTCCTTTAGTACCATCTACCCAGGCGGGCTTTACTGTTACTGATGAGTTACTGGATGATGTAAGCCTTGTAAACTATTGCGACGATCATTATGGCTTCCTGAAAATAGCAATTGAAAAGCAACAGGGTGGCCTAACACTCACAGGCGAATATTATACCATAGCAAATGAGACTGCCATGCCCACACCGGGTCATATGCCATTGTTTGAAAAGTTTACCATCCCCATAGTCAGGTGATGGCAATACTTGTTTATCCAGCCTCTAGCAAGGCATTGCTTAGTCTTGTTTTTAAAGTTTCGTAATCGGTATAACCATTTGCAAGTAAATGAAATTTTAATTCGCCTGTTTGTAAAAACACAGCCGGGAAACCGGTGACCTTTAATTGCTTTACGAGCGAAAATTCGTAGTTGGCCTTCTCTTTATATTCATCGCTTTTCAGTCTTTCGTAAAAAATTTCGGGGTGAATACTATACTTCTCCAGCAGGTGACGATATGCTTCATCGTCAGTTAGATCGCGACCTTCGTAATGCAATGCATACTGCAGGTCTGCCGCAAATTCAATACTTCTGTCGGGATAAAATTCTTTGAAAATGCACATGGCAATAGCAGGCTTTTCGGAGTGAGGAAACCAGTCGCTGTCTTCAAAATTAAAAATATGCCACAGGTAATCGGAACCAAATGTAGCCCCGGTTAGCTCTTCTACATTTTTATAACTGTTTTGTATATAGCCTGCGGTTGCAGAAATGTGAACCGGTTTTTCAGGAAGTACCATGCCACCGGACAGCACCTCTGTTTCTAAGCGGTCTTTAAATTCAAGCGCAACCTGTTGGATAACTTTACTAAATCCATAGCACCATCCACAATAGGCGTCGTAACAATAGATCAATACTGGTTTCATACCTGTAAAGATAAAGTTGCGCTGTTTTAGTATGACTACAAATTGAGGAAGGAAGTTATGAGGTAAGTGATCAATACAATATCTACCTCGCTTATGGCATGCTTTGTATTAGGTAACACGGCGAGTTGGGCATTAGGCAATTCTCTATAAATCGTAGTTGTTTCTACCAGTGTAACTGATGTATCCCTGTCGCCCAGCATTAATAAAACCGGGCATGTAATGTGGTTGAATTTATCAAAGCTTAATGGATTGAACTGACCGATATGTAAAAAAAGTTTAGCTGTATTGGCGAGAACTTTCTTCCAGTTTTCAGCTTTATGTTTTACCATTAATTGAGCTGCATAAACAGGAAATCTTTCTTCAATAACATCCGGGTCCAGTCTACCCACTTCTTTTTCAGCTATTGATCTGTCCCAATAGAGCTTGGTACCGAGGGTGACTATTTTCTCAATTTTATCAGGAAAAGTATAGGCAAGATATAATGCAATGTAACCACCAAGACTATAGCCGGCAATGCTAATCTTATCCAGGTTGTTTTCCGTCATCCAATCCAACACCTGTTGCGCAAATCCTTCAACAGAAAAATCCTGCTCAACAGGCATTCCGTTGTGGCCATACAGGTTTATTGAATAAACTCTGAAACTGTTTTTTAAACTATTGAGTAAAGGTTGTAGATCTTCTTTTGAACCAAGAGCACCATGTAACAGTAAAATTGTTTTCATTTCATGAGTTTATTAACTTTTTCATGAATATTAAGACAGATGGGCATGGATTAACAAGTAAATAAAAAGGGTTTAATTACTGATCGCATGACGATGATTTGGGTGGATTGGATGCACAGGGGAATGTTTGCGATTAAAAACCATTGAAACAGAGACCATGTGGTGGCAGGGTAATTGCAAAAAATTAGGCAAAATCAGCAGTATGAAAAAGTTATTAGTAGCTACATTTTTGCTTAGTGCATTTGCCTGTCAAAATCCTGAAGACAAAGCCACACACACCAATGATACAGTTATTCCATACCAGGAAGGTAGAGCACTCAATACGCCTGCAGGGGTAAATTCTCCAGACACCACTTCAACACCAGGAATGGATTCAACGATGAAGAAGTAATTGATTCAAACAATAGGAAGAAGAATACTAAGTGAGTTGTTGAAGCAGGAGTATTTCTTTACAAACTCTTTCGATGGATTGTTGCAATGGGTTGTAAGTAAATTGAGGCAACTGGCGAAGTAATTTGCTATTATCGAATGTTACTTTAGTTAAAGCTGTATTGGCTGTTTCTTTGGTTAATAAGGGATCACTTCCGTTAAAAGCACTTTTTATAGCCTCAAGTCTCCAGATAATACCCGCTAAAAAAGGTGTTACTTTTTTGTGTGCGGGTCTTTTTCCAAAGGAGGTAGCCATCTTGTCAAATACCTGTCGGTAGGTTTTATTTTCAGCAGAAATAATAAAGCGCTGGTTGCTAATTTCGCTTTCCATTAAAAGGGTCATAG
>JBBQVY010000292.1:0-5620 GCA_038211085.1 Chitinophagales bacterium
CGGGCACGATCTCGACCTAAAAAATCTGAAATACTTTGCTCAAAACATTCCTGAACTGGATGAAGTGTCTATTGGCCATGCATTGGTTTGTGATGCAATTTATTTGGGGTACGAAAATGCTGTACAGATGTACAAAAGGCAACTCATGCAACTTGAAGGTTAATGTTAGCAACCTTTTTACTTGCCTGCCAGCACCAATGAGAACTCAATACTTAAATCACAAATCACTATTCACTTTGTATAGCTCACCCCTCATATATCCACATTTCCCACTCATCAATACATCTTGCTTTTCGTTTTACTTTTTACTTTTAAAGATTTGCAAGAAGTAAAATTATAAATAAATATTAAATTCCTTTTTTCTTTAATATCAGATAAAATCTGGTTTATTCGTTAAATCATTTAAAAATTCTTTCGAATAAGCTATAAAATTGTAGACGTCTCACATAAAAATTGATTTTTATAATATTAATAATAAAAAATATGTAATAATTAAATAAACAAAACAGGATGTTATAAGTTATGGTGAAATATATTTATCCCTTAACCTTAAACAAAGCACATGAAAAAAGTTTTACTTTTTATGCTTTTGCTCAGCCTGGTAAACATTCAGAAAGCATTAGCTCAAAAGACAGTAACCGGCAAAGTTGTATCGGCCAGGGATGGTGTTCCGGTCGTGAGTGCTACCGTTAATGTAAAAAATACCAACAACTCAGTTGTTACAGATGCGGATGGCAGCTTCAATATTATTGCGCCTGAAAGGTCAATTATCGTGATTTCTTATGTTGGCTTTACCACAGTTGAATATGCAGTTTCTGCTGTTCCTCAAGTCATTAGATTATCCGCGGGTGATAATCTTTCTGAGATTGTGGTAACGGGGTATAGAACCGGTAGCAGAAGAGATTTTGCAGGTTCTGCCAGCACCATTAAAAGCGATAAAATAAAATCGGTGCCAATAGCCTCGTTTGACCAGGCTTTGCAGGGGCAAGTGCCGGGCATATTGGTTCAGGCACAATCAGGCCAGCCCGGTGCAGCAGCTTCCGTATTAATCAGGGGCCGTGGGTCAATTTTAGGTAGCAATGCTCCTTTATACATTTTAGATGGAATTGAAATTACCGGTGGTGATTTCTCTACTTTAAATCCAGCCGATTTTGAATCCCTAAGTGTATTAAAAGATGCCTCTGCCACTTCGGTTTACGGATCAAGGGGTGCTAACGGGGTAATTGTAATAACTTCTAAAAAAGGTAAATCCGGCGCTACAAAATTGAGTTACGATGTTCAGTATGGAAGTTCTGAACCTCCTAAAAACAAATTGGAAGTAATGAATTCCAATCAAAAGCTTGACTACGAATTGGCCAATGGCAATCCTTATGGCTGGACTACAACTGAGGTTGATAGCCTGAGAAAAATAAATACGGATTGGGAAAAGGTTTTCTTTCGTACCGGCAAAACATCTAACCATGTATTAACAGCTTCGGGTGGTACAGGTAAAACTGTTTTCTACTTATCAGGTTCCATCTTTGACCAAACTGGTACGGTACAAAACACCGGTTTAAAAAGATATACGGGTCGTGCAAATGTTGAATCATCTGCAGGCGATTTTAATTTTGGTACCAATATCACCTTTGGATATTCAGAATTTAATAATACCAGCGAAAATAACACGGGTTTATCTACGCCACTAAATGCAGTCCGCTGGTTAAACCCTTACGAAACTCCGTATGATAAAAATGGAAACTACACAGTAATCACTTCCGGTCAGCCTCATGCCTTACAAGAATTATTAGAGAATAGTAATTTAAGGCAACAGTACAAAGGAGTTGGTAATGCCTTTGTTGCGTATAATGTTCCCTTTGTAAAAGGTTTAACGCTTAAAACCAATTGGGGTACCGATTTCAGGATTAACGATAATACTTTCTACAACGATCCAAAAACGTCAACAGGCTTGGCCAGCACAGGTGGCCGTGGAAGTTTTAGCCATGGGTCAGACAGAATCTTCCGTTACACGGGAACTACCTCTATAGCCTATTCAACCGAATTTGGTTCGGATCATACCCTGAGCGTGGCACTTTTTAATGAGATGGTAAAGTCAAAAGCACGCAGCTTTGGTTTTACAGGTTATGGCCTTGGAGGTGCATTCGAAAATGAGTCAGGTATTACACCAGGTAATGCTACCAATGGCTTTATTCCGGCGGTTAATGGTACCGGTGGCGAGAATGGATTACTCTCCTACTTTGCAGATGTTCATTATGGGTTTAAAAACAGGTACTTCTTAAGTGGCGGTGCACGTCGTGATGGCTCATCAAGATTTGGCGCCAATAAGCGGTATGCAAACTTTGGATCGGTTGGTTTAAGCTGGATCATAAGCGATGAAAGCTTTATGACTAATTTGAAAGGCAATATCCTGAGCGATCTTAAATTGAAAGTGAGTTATGGCTCATCAGGTAACCAGGTGGGTATTGGCGATTTTCAATCACGTGAAATTTATGGCAGAACCGTTTACAATGGTGTAAGTGGCCTGGTGCAAACTCAATTGGCTAATCCTGATCTTCAGTGGGAAAGGAAGAAGACATTGAATGCAGGATTTGAAATGACCATGCTAAAAAATCGCCTGCGTGTAAATGGTGAATATTACAATTCCATCACCTCAGATTTGTTTCTTAACAAGCAGCTTTCCAGAACAACGGGGTACCCTTCTTTAACCTCAAACATTGGAGAACTTCAAAACCGGGGAGTGGAGCTTTCTCTTGATGGCGATATCATCAACACTAAAAACTTTACCTGGAAAGCCAACGTGAGCTTTACCTACAACAAAAACAAGGTTAAAAAACTGGTGGGCGATCAACAAGAAATTATTAGTGGCATTACCATTAACCGTGTAGGAGAAAGTATCAACTCTTTGTACCTGGTAAGATATGCCGGTATAAATCCTGCCAATGGTAATCCTAAGTTTCTTGATCTTGATGGAAAAGAAACGGAAACTTTTACCTCGAAAAACAGGGTATTGTTAGGCTCATTTGAGACCCCGTATTTCGGCGGCTTCGGTTCGACCTTAAACTACAAAGGAATTGAACTAAGTGCCTTCTTTAGTTTTGTAAAAGGCAATTCTTTGTATAACAACGATAGGGTAAACGTTGAAAACCCCATCTACCTTACCGATAACCTGATAACCGATTTATTAAGCGAGTGGAGAGCACCTGGACAGATAACAGAAATTCCGAGAGCGACTGCAACATTTAGATCGGGCACAACACACTTTGTAGAAAAAGGCGACTTTTTAAGGTTGCGTAATGCAAGCGTTGCTTACAACATTCCAAAGAGCGTTTTAGGTAAAATTAAAGTGACCAATGCAAGAGTTTTTGTACAAGGTCAAAACCTGGCAACCTGGACTAATTTCCGTGGGTACGATCCTGAGATCAATTCAGGCTCTCTGTCAGGAGCCCAATATCCTGCATTGAGAACAGTAACCTTTGGATTATCTCTTGGCCTTTAATCACTCTTAAAAAAAATTACAATGAACTATAAATATTTAATAATTGTCCTTTTTACCGGCACTTTACTTATAAGTACCTCGTGCAAAAAAACCATTGAGGTTGAGCCACAGTTTGTAAAAGATGGATCGCAGATTTATAAAACTTTAGATGAATATGAATTTGCTTTAACCGGCGCCTATGCCCTTTTCAGAGGAACAGGATATTTTGGAAGTGGAGGTCAAACCACCAGTACCTGGGCAGGTTTACCAGATATGATGGCTGATAATTTGCTACAAACCGGTGAAGATTTAGCTAACTGGTCAACACAGGTAAACTGGACTTTTGCTACAGACGAAAGTGATATTGAAATTGCCTGGACTGCTGCGTATTCTGTTATAGCAGAAGCCAACCTGGTATTGAGAAACCTGGATCAATTTGCTGCAACCAATGCTACCAGGGTTAACCGCATTAAAGGCCAGGCACTTGCCATAAGAGGCATGGCTCATTTTGATGTATTGCGTTTCTGGGGTACTGATTTTGACCGCAACTCTTCAGCGCTGGGTATTCCTTTTGTATCTAAAGTAGATGTTGAAGCCAAACCTGCACGCCTAAGTGTAAAGCAATCCTGGGATGCTATCTTAAAGGATATGACCGAAGCAGAAACGTTGCTGGCAACCGTTGACAAATCAGTTAACACGGGTTCAAACAAATCTTATCTTGATCGTAATGCAGTAAGAGGTTTATTGGCACGTATGAATTTGTATGCTAAAGATTATGCTGCCGCCGAAAATTATGCTACCCTGGTTATTGATGCAGTACCATTAGCATCAAAAACTGCTTTCCCTAATATTTGGAAAGATGCATCAGTAGCAGAAGTACTTTGGTCAGTTCCTTTCAGCGCAGGCGAAGGTTCACCTTCTGCAGGTATTCACATTGCTTCTTCAAATAGAAACAGGTATAGCCCGTCGGCTCTGCTTGCAGCAACTTACGACCAGGTAAATGATATTCGTTTTACCTCCTACTTAGCAAGCAGGGCTACCGGTAGTTCTTCACCTATTTCTCCATGGGCAACTTCAACACGTAAAATTTTAAACAAGTTTAATACTCGGGGTACCACTTTAGATAACCTGGTAAACTGGAAAGCCTTACGTACCGGCGAAATGTATTTGATCAGGGCTGAAGCAAGGGCTATGTTAGGAGGAGCAAAAGAAGTATTAGGTCTTACTGATCTGAATGATTTAAGAGCAGCACGTATTAATGGATATATACCCGTTGTAATAACCGGCAGTGCCCTGCTTGACGATATAGCATTGGAAAGAAGAAAAGAATTATTGGGCGAAGGCCATCGCTGGTTTGATTTGAAGAGAACCACGCGAACCATCAACCGTACCGATGCAGTTTTAACCTCTGCTAAAAAAGTACTGGCAAGCACTGCAAGAGAGTGGGTTTGGCCGATACCTCAGGGTGAAATTGATGCCAACCCAACTATTAAACCACAGCAAAGTGCAGGTTATTAATAAAAATTAGGAAGTTTTATATTCGAACAGAAAAAGGAAGCCGTCCCTCTTAGTTGAGGGGCGGTTTTTTGTTAGAATGTTGGGAAGGGGATGTTTTGGTAAGGATAAAAGATATTTAATAATTGCGTAATAGAATTTGCCAAAAAAACTGCACTACAATTTGCCTAAACATCTCTTTACGCCGGCGGCATAACCGCTCTGTAGACATACAACATGTTTTTTTTCTTTGCCCCGGAGGGTCCCCCAAATAATTTGCATAACCAATCGTTTAGGGCAGCCCCTCCGGGGCAGGATGAAAATATTAATAATTATTAAGCTACAGAGCGGTTACGCCTCTGGCGTATACCCATAAGTATTCTTACGCCAGCGGCGTAACCGCTCTGTAGAAAAAACGATAGCTTTTGTTTAATTGCCCCAGAGGGGGAACCCATAAATAAAAAGGTGCAATCCTAATTTAAAATCTGCTGCAGCGTGCTGTACAATTGCTCCCCCCGTAGGTTACGGGCTATAATTTTTCCGGTTGGATCGATGAGCATATTTGCAGGAATACCAGAGATACGGTACAGTTGAGCTGCTGCGTTTTGCCAGTATTTAAGATCGCTTACATGGTTCCAGCTAAGATTGTCCACC
>JBBQVY010000293.1:0-5569 GCA_038211085.1 Chitinophagales bacterium
GTGCTGCTGGAGAAAATAAATTGATCCACCGTGAATCTCTGGAGTACCCGTAAAAATCTTGCTGTTCCCTCAACAGTGATTTTCTCATACAATGGACTTGGTTTGCCGGCAAAATCGTAGTAAGCAGCAAGATGGATTACCGAAGCAATATGATTACCGTAGCCGTATTCAATTATCTTCATGACATTCTCCATACTCTCTTCAGAGGTAATATCGACACACACACATTCTGATTTTAATGGCGGAAACGGATAGCCAGGTTGATCAAGTCCGACAATACGATAATGTTCAACAAGCCTCTTGATTAATCCCGTACCTATTAATCCGCTGCTACCACTTACAATTATTAATTCCTTATTGCTACTTCGGTCTCCTGTATCAGTATGCAAATTCTGAGGCTGTAAATTTTTGCTATTTGTCTCCATTATTTTATGATTATGAATTTTAAAATCAGACAAGAGCCGAGATTTCGCATTCGGCAATTATGTTTTCATTTTTTAAAATGGATCTGATAATCCACTTACACGGATGAGTTTTTTATTTAGCAGACCGCTTTTCCAGGTTACTATCCTAAGGCTCACAAAAAGGTTATTAATTTCATGAAGCTTAATACTGACTTTTTTAATCAGCTTCTGTATGTTTCACTTTGTCGTAATCATTATCAAGCTCCTCTTCAAAATTCTTTTCATCTTTTTGATTGCGCACTATCAGGAATATAATCAATGCAAGTGCTGCAATGCCAAAAAGTATAAGCAAAGGCCAGTTCATATTGTATAATTTTATTTTTATTTAAAATGGCATTACGCCATTTTGATAGCCTGCTCTATTTATAGAAAAAAACTACTCTTCATTCCCTACAACTAAATCATTTTTCACATAAACCACCCCAGGGGAGTTCCATGCCAATTTTCCAACTTCCTCTTTTTCAAACAATGAACTTACATTTCCTTTTAAGGTAACAACGTGACCAAAGGCATTTACCTTAATATTTTTGTTGTTGATATTAGCATTGCGACGAATGGCAGTTTCTACTGCCTTCTTTTCCACGGCGATCCCTGGTTTAGAACTTATTGAAATCTGGTTAAAAACCAGTTCCACTCCTGGGAGAAACTTTATAGTTTCTTCAGCCGCTTTACTTTGAAACTTCCAGTCTACTTTGCCCGTAAGTGTAACCACTCCACCATTTTCAACTTCTACTTTTAAACTGTTGTCCGGCACTTCAACATTATTTTTCAAAGCATTTAAGATAGTTTTGGCGATTTCTGTGTCGCTTATTTTACTATCGCCATATTTTACAGTAATTTCTTCTGCCACGGCTTTCACCCCTTTTACTTTTTTGGCAGCATTTTCAGCAGCTCGTTTTTTTGAATAATTATCAACGACACCGGTTAACGTGATAAGTCCATCATTTACAGTGACGCCAATCTCTGCCGGATTTAACATTGGAGACCAACTGATTTCATCCTGTACATCTTTTTGTAATTCTGCATTTGATTTCATTTTGTATGATTATAGTTTGTAATTTTTTTCATTGTATTGTGAGAATCGGCATCTAATGCGTAGCTCAATCGTTTTCTAAAATTTTCTTTCGCTCCTGATATTCTTCCTTCGATATTTGATTTGACGCAAAACGCTTTTGTAAAATGTCCAGAGGTGAGTCTTTCTTTTTTCTCTGGCCCGGAACACCCCAGGGCGTTGCGAAAACCCAGATTATAAAAAATATCCAAATGAACCACCATATCAGGTGCATTCCCCAAAAATGATAACCTTCGTACATGTGCATGATTTTTGTTTTAATTGTTACTTAATTTATTTTTTGTGTGGTTCCAGATACCTTTAAAATATTTAAACGTTAAGTTCTGAAATGGTATAATGAGTATTACTGAAGGCCCGCCGGAGCATTTCTGTTTCAATCTCCTTCGAAGAAATGATTTCCGCTTCTTTCTTTCCAAGGTCAACTGTTACAGAAGTTACACCAGGTACACCGGATAATTTCTGTTTAACTGCTGAAACGCAGCCGCCGCAACTCATACCACCGATATGGTAGGTATGTGTGAGTGATTTTTCCATGACTTTTATATTTTAATTGTTACAAATATTTTATTCCTCGGGTTGTCCGGAATAATTAATTTTTATTTCCTAAATCCCTTCCCCTTTTGGGCATTTACCAATTTTATCGCCAGTAACTTCGGGGTGCATTGTGCAAGTGTAAACAGTTGCCTATTTTTCCTTTTTCTTCATTTTTGAGGTTTTCATGCTTTTATTCATCATGGAACATTTGCCCATTTTCCCACTCATTTCCATACAATCGCCTTCTTTCATCATCATCTTTTTACCATCTTTCATTGTACACTCGCCTGTAGTCATAACCATTGTTCCATTTTTCATAGTCATGTCTTTTTCCATTGGCATTGTTTCACCATCCTTCATTACCATCATTTTACCGTCTTTCATCATACAGCAATCCTTCATCGTTGCAGCTTTGGTTTTAGTTTGTGCAAAGGAATTGTTTGCTGTAAAGGACATTACAAGTATCAGCAGTGAAGCAAATACTGTGGCCATTGTTTTTTGAATTTTCATCTTTTATTATTTAAAAAATTGTCTTCAGATGCGCTGTTGCCCGTTCTTCAGTATCGCTGTTGCCCGTTTTAATCAATCTTTCTTTATTAATTCCATTCCGCTCCTGGGGTATTTTCCGGGGTTGCCTGATTTTATTTCCGGGTGCATTGAGCAGGTATAAGTTCCTAACTCATTTTATCTAGTGAGCTTTGCTTTACGCTGTTAAGAAATAATTCATTTCGATTCATTTTTTACTGTTTTGTTTTTTAATTTTTTCATTTCGTACAATCAATACTGAACATTTTGCATTTAACACCACTGCCTGAGAAACCGAACCAAGAAGAAAACCTGCAACTGCACCATGGCCGTGTGAGCCGACAACAATTAAATCTGCACCAAACTTTTCCGCTTCTTCCAGGATAACACTTTTTGCAGAGCCGTCAATGGCAGCAAAAGCAACAGAAAGTTTTGGATTTTTTTTTCGCAAAATAGTTGCTGCACTTTCACTTGCGTTCTCAGCCGATTTTAATGATTTCTCATCTATTGTGGCATAATACTCGCTCAAGGCACCCATTGGCGCAGTATTCAGCATATAAGATGACATTGAATAAGCAGTAATAATCCGCACTTTGGTGTTGGGTGCAAATGTTCGGTCTGCAAATTTTTTAACCATTGCTTTGCTATGTGCTGAGCCATCAGTAGCTAATAATATTTTCATTTGTTTATTTTTTTTTACGTTAGGTCAATCCATATGAACTATGATTGACCTGTATTTAACCTTGAGTAAATGTAGGAAGCCCTTTGGTCTAAAGAATTGATGCAAATCAACGCTGTACTTGTTCTTCATCAAGAGTTAAATGAGTTTTAGCCTACCTCCTTTGAAGAGCTGAGTTTGAAGCCGGAAATAAAGCGACCAAATTAGTTGAAGAAAATATTTTCACCTACCTTAAGACCTACCTTAATCTATGCGTTCGCCTTCTTCCATAACTGTCCATGGCGAACCAGGATAGGTAGTGATGGTATTGCGTAATGTATTCTATAATTGCTACTGTACCAAGGGTGAAGGATTTACAGATAAAACTTTATCTGCAACTTCTTAAAACGTAAGTCAGAATTTATAAATAAATAAAAAAATGAGAAAACAAATTGCAGCAGCCAACTGGAAAATGAATTTAAACCTTCAACAGGCCAATGAATTGTTGGATGAAATTTTGAGTAAAAGTATTTTACTTAAGCCAGACCAGCAGGTCGTTTTCGGTGTTCCTTTCCCGTATTTACTTTTGGCAAACGATAAGATAAAAGACAGTAAAGGATTTTTTGCGGCTGCACAAAATTGTTATACAAAAGAATGGGGCGCATTTACCGGAGAGATAAGTGCGCCAATGCTTTCATCCTGTAAAGTAGAATATGCAATTATCGGCCATAGTGAACGAAGGGAATATTTTAAGGAAGACAATAAAATGCTTGCCAAGAAAGTGGATGTTTGCCTCAAGCACAACCTCAAACCTATTTTTTGTTGTGGCGAATCTTTGCAAATAAGGGAGAAAGGATCTCAAAACGAATATGTAGAAACACAATTGAGTGAAAGTTTATTTCATTTGGACTCTTTTGCAATTGAAAATTTTGTAATTGCTTATGAACCAATCTGGGCGATAGGAACCGGCTTAACTGCGAGTGCAGAGGAGGCGCAGGAAATGCATGCTCATATAAGAAATGTTTTGGCCAAAAAGTATGTAAAAGAAGTTGCTGAAAGCATTTCTATTTTGTATGGAGGAAGTGTAAAAGCAAACAACGCAAAAGAAATTTTCGAGAAAAAGGATGTTGATGGTGGTCTTGTTGGTGGGGCCTCATTAATTGCTTCTGAATTTGCCGAGATAATTGTAAGCCTGAAGAGTTGAAGGTTGAATTGTTGAGTAACTTATTAAATAAAAATCCTTTTATCTGCTCATTTGCTGGCAAAGCAATCTTTCTGAAGAATGGACCTGGCAGTATTACTGACTTGCAATGCACTATCACACCGTAAGGTTGCCAGTCTAATATCCCGCAAAACCAAGAAGGTTTATTAGAGGCATTATGGTTTATAATATGTTTGAGAAAAATCTTCCTGGATTTTTAAAACTTTAAAGTCCTATCATCATATAATTTCATTTACTCATCCGCAGCGTAAGTAATGACTGTGCCGGTATTAGCGAGTCCGCTACTGCCCCTTACACTACTTGACGAGTGTGCATGAACCCGGTCTACAGCGCTGCCGCCCATGGATGCTGCTAATAAAGCGGAAGAATGTTTGTTATGTTTTTTAATAGCTTCCTTTAATCGGTCAATATTTTCTTTAGCTTTTGATTCATCTGCCTTGTCGTCCTTTGATCCTTCCTCTAATGTTTCTAAATGGTGATGTGCTTCTTTGGCTACAGTAGCACAATGATTGCAATGTTCCATTTCTGTGTTTACTTCCTTTTCAAGTATTTCAGCAGCCGAACTACAAATAGTTGTATTTAATTCGCTGATCTGTTTGGCCCATGTACTTCCCAGGCTCATTAATTCAGCAGTTGCACGTGAGAGAATAGCACATTCACCCTGGTAGGCCTCCTGATTTTTATTTGTAGCCTGCTTGGCAATTTCCATAGTTTCTTTCGAACAAGCCCGGCAGGCTTCAGCACATTCCCTGCAATGCTCCATTCCCATGTTGGCATGCTGCTCGCACTTTTCAGCACAGGCGTTGCAAATGTCTGCGCACAGCTCACATAACTGAGGCGCGTAAGCGCTTCCTGAAGTCATTAACTCTGCTGATGCACGGCAAATAACAGCACATTCCAAATCAAGCCTGATGCATTGCGTGAGATGTTGCACTTCTTTTTCTTCAAGGCATGCAACTGCGCATTGATTGCATTCTGTTGCACAATCGAGACAGGCATCTATGCATTTTTGATATTGTTGATTAGTCATAATGTTTAATTTTTTTGTTTGTACTTTTTTTTATGTAACCTTATCACCCTAATTGTTTTTTGAA
>JBBQVY010000294.1:0-5568 GCA_038211085.1 Chitinophagales bacterium
TTACAAAATTGGTATGGTGATATAGTACCCGGTACATCGGTATCCTTAAATACACTTTCTACTACTGCTTTAATACTCCCCGATACCAGGGCAGGTGAATGGCCCGAAATCAGGAACCGTTTAATGAAGCGTTAAAATTCAGCCCTGGGAACCGGCCCTGTAGAGCTATATTTGGAACGAGGCGGTTATGATCCTTCCGGAATAATTTCAAAATGAAGATAAATCATCGACTGTTTTAATTATACATGGTATCCAGGTAAAGTGTTTCCCGTTAAACAGCTTAGGATACCCACTCTAAAGCTTAGGTTTTTATCATCTTGTTCTTGCAGGACATAGTTTTTGCAATTATAAAGTCAAAATCAAATTTTATATTGTAAAATTGAACTTTATCATTTAGTTTCATTCTTCGAAGGGAAACAACGCTTAAATCTGAAAAATTTATATGATACAAGTAATCAACCGGGCTTTTGATATTCTTGAACTTATAGCAAAAGCTCCAAAAACTTTGAGCGAAATAGCAACAGAGCTAAATCTAAATGCAGGCACCTGTGCTAATATTATTAAGACAATGACCGAACGTAGGTACATTGATAAATTAGACAATAAAAAAGGTTATCGGCTTGGGGCTATGGCTTATAACTTGCCTGGAAATAATAACTACGATAAAGATTTGATAATTGCGGCAAACGAGGAATTGCATAAGCTTACGAAGAAAATAAATGAAAGCACTTTGTTAGGTGTATTAAATGGTGACACAAGGGTATCAGTTGTAATTGCTGAAGGCTCTAGTGATTTAACCGTTCAATCAAACCTGATTAAAAAAGCATACAGCACAGCCACCGGACGATTGTTAATATCTTATCTATCCGACCCGGAAATAGAAAAATTCGTTGACAAATATGGACTTCCTGAACCAAGTCACTGGAAGGAAGTAAAATCAAGGAAGAAACTTTATGAGGAATTACGAACTATTAGAACAAATAAATACTCTCATCATACTACTGACAGCCAGGTTATTGGTCTCGCAGTTCCGGTTTATAAAGATGTAAACGTTATTGCGAGTTTAGGAGTTTATATGCCCCTGTTCCGATACACGAATTGGAAAGAAGGGGAAATTTTAGAAATGTTGCATAACACTTCTAAAAAGATCAGCCTTAAACTAATCTAAGTAATCCATCTCTATTTCTGTCCCGTGCAGGCTTAATGCCTGCACGGGATTTTTTTTGTAAAAAAGTTTGATAGTATAAATGTTTATCCTAAATTTATCATATTATAAAACGATATTTTACATTATAAAATAAAAACTGCTGTATGAAACGTATTTTTCTTCTTATCGTTCTGGTTATTTTATCATGTTTTTGTTCAAATTGTTTGTATTCTCAAAATTTTACAATTGCTGGCAAAGTAACTACAACAGATAATAAACCACTAGTAGGCGTAAGTGTCAAGCTAAAATCTTCAACTGTTGGGGTTTCTACCGACAACCAGGGTAACTATAAGCTTGATGTTCTCAAACCTGGTGGCACCCTTGTATTTTCTTCAGTTGGCTTTATAGAGGAGGAGGTAGTTATTAACTCCAGAACAACAATTAATGTGTCTCTTGTTGAAAACAACAAACAATTAGACGATGTTATTGTGATTGGTTATGGCACCAGAAAAAAAAGTGACCTAACCGGATCGGTATCGCAGGTAAAAGCAAAAGAGATAAATGCCTATCCTGCTACCAATGTATTGCAAGCATTATCAGGCAGAGCGCCTGGTGTGCAGGTTTTACAAAATTCGGGCTCGCCGGGTGGCAGTGTAAGTGTACGAATCCGCGGAACCAACTCTATCCAAGGTAGTAATGAGCCATTGTATGTAGTGGATGGTTTTCCTATTGCAGGCAGCAACCCAACCGTTCTTAATAACTCCGATGTTGAAAGCATTGAGATTTTAAAAGATGCTTCTGCAACTGCCATTTATGGTTCGCGTGGCGCTAACGGTGTTGTATTGATAACTACTAAACGAGGCAAAGCAGGAAAAACGCAGGTTGATGTTGAGTCGAGCTATAGTTCGCAAACGATACGTAAGAAATTAGACCTGATGAATGCCAAAGAATATGCGATGTTTTACAACGAGCAGGCAAAGAACGATAATGTAGCTCTATACTTTACCCAGGCGCAGATTGATGAGTTCGGTGAAGGTTTCGACTGGCAGAATTTTATATTTACAACTGCTCCAATGAAAACTCTTTCTGCAAGTGTTAGCGGAGGAAATGAGAAAACACAATTTTCTGTTTCAGGAAGCATTTTCGACCAGGAGGGAATTGTAAAAGGAAGCGATTATAAACGTTATTCTTTAAGAACAAATCTTAATCACGAGATAAGTAAGAAGTTTAGTGTAAGCTTATCCAGTACATTAACTCGTATCAATAGCGACAGGAGAAATAGTGGAGGCGGTAACCGCGGGAATTCTATGATTTCCGCTGCTATTTCATCGCCGCCAACTCTTACTCCATTTAATCCTGATGGCTCCTATAGGGTATTGGCTACAGCCTATCCTTTTATTTCCAATGTATTAAGAAATCCAATCAATTTCATCAATGAACAAACAGACGAAGTTAGAGCAAACCGGATTTTAGCAAATGGTTCAATATCATATAAACCTATTCCTGAACTAGTTATTAAATTTTCAGGTGGCGTAGAAAATGCTGATGACCGGACAGATGCATATACTACCAGGAATTTTGTAAACTCGCAGGGAAGTGCCAGCGTGAGCAGTAACCAGGCAATTAGTTTGTTAACTGAAAATACGGTTAGCTACAACAAAACTTTCAATAGTAAACACAATATTTCAGCAGTAGCCGGTTTTACTTACCAGGACTTTGTAAACACTTCACTTGATGGTGGTGGTAATGGTTTCATTAGCGATCAAAGCCAAACGTACGATTTAGGCGCATCTATAACACCCGGAATACCGGGATCATCTTATTCTAAATCTTCGTTGATGTCTTATCTGGGCAGGGTAAACTATACTTTTAATAATAAATACCTTGCTACAATTAGTATGCGGGCCGATGGCTCTTCAAAATATAGCGAAGGCAATAAGTGGGGTTATTTTCCTTCTGCAGCTTTGGCGTGGCGTGTAGCTAATGAAGAATTTTTTAAGAATATAACTTTTATTACCAATCTTAAAATACGTGCAGGCTGGGGCTACACCGGTAGCCAGGCAATAAGTCCTTATGCTACACTTAACCAGCTAAACTCAGAAAAAACCGTTTTTGATGATGCGCTGTTACCACTTATGCCCCGGGCACGCGCTTGCCTGGTAATTTAAAATGGGAAACTACCGAACAAAAAGACATAGGCCTGGATTTTGGGATTTTCAAAAACCGCCTAACTATTACGGCTGATTATTACATTAAAGATACCCGCGACCTGCTTAATACTGTAAGGCTGCCATCTTCTTTAGGCTTTACGAGCACCATACAGAATGTAGGACATGTCCAGAATAAAGGCTTCGAATTGGGTATAGATGCAAGGCCACTGACCGGCAATTTCACATGGGATATTAATGCGAATATTTCTTTTAACAGAAACAAGGTTATAAAGCTCTATGGAGGACAGGATATATTAGGTGGTTTTGTAAACGTAACGGCCGTAAATGACAATGCCAACATTCTGCGCGAAGGGCAACCAATAGGCCAGTTTTATGGTTACGTGGAGGATGGATATACTGACCAGGGTAAGATAAAGTATAAAGACATAGATGGAGATGGAGCTTTTACAGCAAAAGATAGAACCTACATTGGCAATCCTAATCCTGATTTTATTTATGGTTTTAATTCTTCGATGCTGTATAAAAATTTTGAACTTACATTCTTTATTCAGGGTACACAAGGCAACGATTTGTACAATGTCAGCTCCATCAACAATACTATTGATTATGGCTTTGGTTTAAACATGCCAAAAGAAGTTTTATATAATCATTGGTCTAAGGATAATCTAAATGCCAAATCCCCTGTCATTAGCCGTACAACCTCTGCCAATGCATCAAACAGGTGGGTGGAAGACGGATCTTATTTAAGATTAAAAAACATTCAGTTAGCCTATAATTTACCTGTTGGAAGGCTGGGGGCAAATGGTATGAGAAACTTACAGGTTTATGTAAGTGGGCAAAATTTATTAACCCTTACTAAATATTCCTGGTGGGATCCTGAAGTGAATTCAAACGGCGGCGCCAACTCTACATCGCAGGGATTTGATTATTACAGTTATCCAGCTTCCAAGGCGGTAACGTTTGGTATTCGTGCAGGTTTTTAAGCCTCATCAGAAATTAGTCTTTAAAAATTAATATAAATAGTTCAACAATGAAAAATATCTATAACCTATCATACCTCTCAGGGTTTAGCGGAAAGCTTCTGTTAGGCTTTATCGGATCGTTGTTTTTTTTGCCCTCCATCTCATGCAAAAAAGCTTTAGTGGAAGAACCTAAATCTCTTGCAGTAGAAACATTTTATAATACTGCTGCAGAAATAGAGGCCGCCACAAACGCTATTTATACGCCTTATCGCAACACAACCGGAATGCCTATATTTATTGCCACACTGGAGGCTCATGTTGATTATGGTTATGGCAGGGGAAGTTATGCTACTTTAAACGAGTTTGCGGGATTGGATGCAACAAATATCACCCGTGTAGGAACCATGTGGGATTTGTACTACTTAAGCATCCGGAACGCCAACCTTGTTATAAAAAATGCTCCAAACGGAAAAGCTATAGCAAAAGCCGATATTGACAAATACGTAGGGGAAGCTAAATTTCTTAGAGCCTTTGATTATTTTTTCTTAGTGAGAAACTGGGCTGGGGTACCCATTCGCACTGAGGCCAACATGACCGAGATTAATGCTAAAAGAAATACGGCTGATGAAGTATATAAGTTAATTGTTGACGACCTGACAGCAGCGGAAAGCACCCTGCCGGATAAACCCGCTCAAACAGGAAGGCCATCAAAATGGGCAGCAAAAACTTTACTGGCAGATGTGTATTTGCAATTAGCAAAATATGCCGAAGCCCGTGACAAAGCCGACGAAGTGATAAAAGCAAATAAATATGCTTTAGTTAGTGTGGCTGCCGTAGATGACTGGCAAAAAATCTTTGGGCCTGATGTAATTACCACTCCTGAGGAAATTTTTTATATACATTGTACCAGGCAAAGTGGCTTAGGCAATTATTGGGTAATGTTCACAAATCATCCAGGCACAAGGCTTCATGGAGCAGGTGGTTTTTTTGCCCATCATAGCGATGCTAATAATCTTGTCTATAAAAATCAGGATGCAGGTGACTTGCGGAAAGGGCTTTGGTATTTATGGAATATTGGCCTTGAATCAACTTCTTTACTTAGTAGAAAATTTATTGACCCCCTTGCGCCTTCCAATACAGGCGCTGGTAACGATATGCCCTGGTATCGCTATGCCGATCTGTTACTAATCTATGCCGAAGCTGCCAGCCGGGCTAATAACGGCCCCACTGCTGCTGCAATGGATGCGCTTAACCAGGTACATCGCAGGGCTTATGGTAAAACTCCTAC
>JBBQVY010000295.1:0-5446 GCA_038211085.1 Chitinophagales bacterium
CCCAGCTATAGCTTACTTTACCATTGTTGTTATCTTTTGCAGTGCGTACCCCTGCTTTCACAAACCTTACCCCGTCCGTTGATTTTTCAACATCGTACTTTTTAATACCGCTTTCGTTTTCTACTTTCCACTCTACTGCAATAGTGTTGTTTTGCTGGTAGGCTTTAACGGAGGTTAGTGCTATTGGGAGTGGTGTTACCCCACTTAGTTTCCAGAGATCGTTTTTGAACCCTGAACCCGCTCCCCCAAGTAGCCAGAAATTACCAGCTAAATCTGTCCACATACCACTGGAAAACCTTGCTCCGGGATGATTACTAACATCCGCAATTCCCTTTGTTCCGTAGGCACTGGATTCACTAGCTGTGTTTGCCCCATTTATCCATGTCCATTTATTCGTTAAACTGTTGTATTTCCATAAGTCACTTAAATATCCTCTACTTGAACTGCTGTTTGCATAGCCATAACTACCAAAGAGCAAAAAATCACCGTTTTCATCTTTTAACGATCTCCCATCAGCAATTCTTGCACCTGGCATATTAGCTGAAGCTGTAATTCCTTGGGTACCATAGTCGCCAATTTGATTAGTGGTGCTTGCTCCACTAATCCATGTCCAAAGATTAGAGCTAGGATCAAATTTCCAGAGGTCATTTGCAAAACCTAAACCATTAGCCGTGTAAGCATCCCCGCCAAAAAGCCAAAAATTATCCGTCGCGTCTGTCCAGCTAACCATTTCTCTTCGGGCCCCAGGCATATTGCCTGCGTTGGCTACTCCTATTGTACCGTAAACGCCAGGTTGATTCACCGTACTTGACCCGCTCACCCACGTCCATTCGTTAGTGGCAATGTTATATTTCCAAAGATCATTGAATCGGTCGCTTCCACTTGCAGAATAAACCGTTCCTCCAAATAGCCAAAGATTACCGGAAGCGTCGCTCCAGCTAACGCAACTATATCGGGCTCCGGGGCGATTTGCTGCCGCGGGTATTCCCTTTGTACCGTAAAGGCCTGCGTCATTGTTTGTATTTGACCCATTTACCCACGTCCAAATGTTAGTAATAGGAGAGTATTTCCAAAGGTCATTTAGATTCCAATAATAAGCACCAGATGCCGATTGGCCATAGCCGCCAAAAAGCCAAAAATTTCCTGCTGCATCGGTCCATGTGGTACTTTGATACCTTGAACCTGGAGTATTAGCGGAAGTGCCAACTCCCATGGTGCCATATGTGCCTGCGTTACTGGTTGTATTTGCTCCATTTACCCAGGTCCATTCATTGGTGGCCATATTGTATTTCCATAAATCATTTCGAAGTCTATTGCTGTAATCATAACCACCAAACAGCCAGAAATTTCCAGCATCATCCCGCCAGGAGGCACTTTGTCCCCCTGTCCCCCCCGGTTTATTTTCTGATGATGCAACACCCTTGGTTCCATATACACCAGGCATATTTGGGGTATTGTCGCCACCCATCCAAGTCCACAGAGAAGAAGTGCTGATTTGTGCGTTCAAAGAAGTAGAGAATTGAATTAAAAAAAGAAGAATAGCAGCAGAAGTAGAAAATGCTTTCATAAAGGTTAGTTTAGGTGAACGTTAGTAATTACCAGGGGTTGCAACTAGAATATATAAACAATTAATTGTGGTCTACCTTTTATTTTTTAAATGTTTATGCTCCATATTGAAAGCCATTAAAGAAATTGAAAAACAGGATGCAATATGTTACTATGTATTTATTGTATGATTCCCTAAAGTGCAGTTTGAGCTTTTTTGGCAACTCTGTAGTCATATGAAGAATACAAATTTTAATCTGTTGTATTTATGAAAATGGAGATTTAATCTTGGTTTTCTTACACACCACTGTGACGGAAAAAGAATTGCAGGTAACAACACCTGCAATTGCAAAATATTCATTACCCTGTTGTGGGTTAGCGTCGATAACGGCATCGTTAAGCGGGCATGTGTTCCACATAAACTATTTTAAATACCAGCACTGAATTTATAGAATTGAAGCTAATGGTTCTGGCAACTGATAATCTTAATTGTTTTTATTCTATCACCAGGTCTTTATATTCATCGGTATACTCCCATTTCCAGCGGCGATGGCTCCATAAGTAATTGCTGGGCTTTTTTCGAATGGCTTCTTCTATCAGCTTAATAAGTTCTTTGGTTAACATGCCTTCTTTGTAGCTACGTGGTTCCATAGTAAGCAAGGTGAAATCTATTCTGTAATAACCTCTCTTCACCCTGTAAAAACGGGCAAACACTACGGCATCGTTGCTGGATCTTGTGCCCTTTTCAGGCCCGCTGAGAAAGGGAACCATCTTACTAAAAAAAGGCATCCAATACGCATTAGACGGATTGCCGGGGTTTTGATCGGCCACCAATGTTAGGGCATAACGGCCTTTCATATACGGGCGAAAACTGCGGCGAAAATTAGTAGCCGGCACCATGATACCATTGAAGCGTTGGCGCAATTTTAAAATCAGCCGGTCAAAAACTTTATTCTTTACCGGCATGTAAACCACTATAAACGGGAAGCGGCTTACCATCGACATATACAGGCTTCCAAACTCCCAGTTAAAAAAATGGCCGGTAAGTATTTGTACGTTTTTACCGGTGTCGTATATATCATTCAGCACTTCAATGTTCGACGAAAATCTTTTGCGTATGGTTTTTTCAGATACCGATAGCATTTTGATGGTTTCAATAAACGTATCCAAAAACTGGTGGTAAAAATCTTTTGCTATACGTACCCTTTCACCTTCTGTCTTCTCAGGAAAAGCAATGGCGAGATTGTTCATCACAACCTCTTTGCGATAGCCAATAATGTAGTAAAGTAAACCATAGACAGCATCGCTTAGTATGTACAATATCCTCCATGGTAAAAGCGAGAGCAGGTATAAAAATCCGTAAACGATGTAGTACATGAAGGTGCTTTAGTAAACCACGAAATTAAGTAAGTGAGCCTATAATGCTTTTGCAAAATATGGGTCTTGGTTTGGTTGTTGGTTATTCAGGTATTCAACCTTTTCAGGGCTGTTTACATAGAACTTCACTCTTATCCATTGGCTTCACCAATGGCTGATATATGTGGCCCCTGCAGGGCCGGCTCCGTTTAAAATAATTCGGATTCTGATAATGGAAACAGGCTTTAATCTCCAGGTCAATAATTATTACACAGGCTTGGTTTTCATTGCATGGTTCCAGAGGAATTACGAAGAGGAGTCGGCAATCTGCTTTGCCGTTTTATTTATATCGCATGCCGCATTATATATAAAATTGAACTGGTCAACAATTGATTTTACCCTTACCAGTTGTTTCTTTGTTTCGCTTTCTTTTACTCCCTGTGTTAATTCCAACTGTCGCTTTTGCAATATGGAATTTGCATGATCATTCACTTCCCGCAACGCCTGTTTCATTTGCTCAACATCCTCCGTAACAGTTGATCCTTCCAGCATGGCTTTGGCATTATTCAGGTAGTCCATCAGGTAATTAATGAGCAGTAAGAATTCCCCCGACAATTCTGCAATGTCTCTTCGTTGAATGAATTGAGATAGGGTAGCAATATATGACATCAGCATGTGGCATAATACTACAAAGTGGTGTATTTCTTTCATATTATGTTGCATACGCTTAGGCTCCGAAACCATACGATTAAAAGTGTCGGATAAATTGGCAAGGGCCACCAAAGCATCTTTTCGGGCAACCTTATGCTTGTGTTGTTCTAATGAGGATACGCCACCAAGAAAGCAGGAAGTAGAGTGCAGGTAATCGCTTGCCTCTTTTAACATGTTTATCATAACCGGCCTTATTTTTTCTCGTTCCCAGGCAGGAAATAAAAACAGGCTGGCCCCAAATGCTATAACCGACCCTATGGCTGTATCAATAAATCGATCCATTAAAACCGCCTTAAATGTTGCAGGATTTAGCAGATGAAAAAAGATGATGATGTAAGGTGTCATTAGTAACACGCTTGTAAAGTAATTTTTGCGGATAAACACGTAGGTGCCCGTCATTAACACAATCATCACCAATAACAATGCAGTTTTATCCTGTATAAAATAAATAAACGGAATGCCTATGGCTATGCCCACTATCGTACCCAACAAACGATCAATATTGCGGCTTTTGGTAAGGCTGTAGGCAGGTTTTAATATCACTACAATGGTTAGTAATATCCAGTAGCTATGACCCAATGGAAAGAATAATGAAAAGAGGTATCCCGTAATAACTGCAATGCTCAAACGCAGCGAATGCCTGAAGGTGTCGGAACGAAATGTCAGGTTATCCGGCAACATCTCCAATGAAATAACCTGGTGCGAAATATATCTTTCATAGTCTACTTCCGGTAGCTGTTTTTCTGTAAGCGCCCTATCGTATGTAGTGTACAGATGCAATGTTTTCACCCTTGCATATATGTCTTGTATGTTCTCTAATATTCTCCTGAGATTCAGGAAACCTTCCATGTTTTCCGGCTTCATAAAAGTGGATCGAAGGGTATCAAGTTTTTCGCCTGTCTGCTTTATTTTATCAGGTAAACGATCATTTTTTACTGAAGGAGAACCACTTTTAACAGCAATACCTAACTCATCAATTTCATCAGCCAGGGTAAGTGCCAATGATTCATATTCATTTAAAATTCCTGTTTCATCAAAATATTTATGCAGGGTTTCATAGTATTGGTAAGATGTCATGATACGCTCAAACATATCAGCGATATCCATGTAAATCATTACCAGTATTCTGCCTGTTGTTGTAGTAGACTGCACAATGATCCGCGTTTTAAATAGCAACTCGCCTAATTGGTTTTGCTTATCCTGCACCATTGCCTGTTGTTGTAACAAACGTTTATAGTTGGCTTCGTAATCAATGTCTTTACGGTAAAAGCCTGCCCGTGTTCTTAGATAAGTGGCAATACTTTCAATACTTTCTCCCAACGATTGTTGGGCCAGCTTATATGGTCTGAAGGTGTATATTAAACTGGTATAACACATATACCATAAGCCGCCGGAGACTATGTATAAGGCATGAATAATTACCTGCCAACCCTGTTGTTGCTGGTTAATATCAAGCACCATAATTAATAGTGCTGCAATACCTACTGCACCTGCACGGGTTCCATAAATTGCCAGCATCGAGAAGAAAAAACAACAGGCAAAAATTACCACACCCAGTTGCCAGGGAGACCCACCGGCAAATCCCACCAAAACACTCACCACAAAAACAGATAGTATGCAGGCGATCATACCATTGCGCCGATGCAGAATGGGACCAGGACTGTCTGTAATGCTTACACACATGGCACCCAAAGAAATTAGAATCCCTGTATTGAGTAATCCAAAATAGCTCATCAACAAGGCAGGTATTAAAATACCGGCCGTAACCTTCACTCCCTCGTAAAGGTATTGGCTGTTTACAAAGCTTTTATAGGAGCGTGCATACTTCATTAGG
>JBBQVY010000296.1:0-5430 GCA_038211085.1 Chitinophagales bacterium
TCCATCATTTTTGGGATGCTGGACGAAGTGGTGGTTTCTGCTTCACGCATAAACGAGAAAATAGTGCAGTCGCCGGTTACCATACGAAAGGCCGACAACAAATATTTTCAATCAGCCCCTGCTGCTTCATTTTTTGATGCCTTAGAAAACATCCAGGGGATACAAATGATTACGCCGAGCCTGGGTTTTAAAGTGATTAATGCCCGTGGCTTTACCAACACTACCAATGTAAGGTTTGCGCAACTGGTGGATGGAATGGACGTGCAGTCGCCGCACATTGGCGGTCCCATTGGTAATGCCATTGGCCCAACTGATCTTGATATTGACAACGTAGAAATTCTACCCGGCGTTGCTTCAGCTTTATATGGTATGAGTACTGTCAATGGCCTGGCCAATTTTTCTACAAAAAATCCTTTTAAAACCCCCGGCTTTAGCTTGCAGCAAAAAACAGGTGTCAATCATGTAGGTAACTCTGGTACAGCCTCCCGGTTGTTTACCGAAACCAGTGTGCGTTATGCCACAATATTGTCGTCAAAATTTGCTTTTAAAATAAATGCAAATTTTTTAAAGGGGTATGATTGGATGGCAAACGACACAACCGATATTAACGCAACTGCCAACACCAGCGCAGGTTTATTGGGCCAGGACAACCCGGCTAAAGATGCAGTAAATGTATATGGTAATGAATCGTCGAACAGGCGAACCCTGAGCCTTGGTGGTAAGTCGTATGTAGTAGCCCGTACCGGTTACCAGGAACCCGATGTGGTTGACTATTCCATGCAAAATATTAAGGGCGATGCAGGTCTTTATTACAAACCATCAGCAAACAGTACCATAACTTATCTTTTTAAAATGGCGTTGTTAAACAATGTGTACCAACGATCCAACCGGTTTAGGTTGCAGGACTATTTTGTGCAGCAACATGGGTTGCAGTATCAATCCCCTTCGGTAGTTGCTAAAATTTATCTTAACAACGAAAGCACCGGTAAATCATACAACCTAAGATCGATGGCCGAAAACATGGATCGTGCATTTAAGACCGATAATAACTGGTATGCCGATTATACAAAGGCACTCAACAATTCAAATCAAACAGGTGTTGCTGTTGCCGAAGCCCACAAACAGGCAAGGGTTTTTGCTGATGCAAACAGGTTACAACCGGGCGCCGCCTCCTTTCAAAATACACTGGAGAAATTACAAAACATCAACAACTGGGATAGCGGGGCGGCGCTTAGAGTAAAAGCAAATTTTATACACGCCGAAGTACAGGTTAATCTTACAGAGGCCTGGTTATCAAATTTTAAAAAACGCACCGGATTTGATCTGTTATTGGGTGCCGACCACAGAACTTATATCATTCAACCCGATGGAAATTATTTTGTCAACCCGGTAAAGGGTAAAGAGTTCGAGAACATTGTTTATGGCAAAACAGGGGGCTTTTTATCATTGTCTAAAAAGCTTTTTGCCGGTAAACTAAAGTTGGGAGCAATCATCCGAACAGACAAAAACGATTACTTTAAACAAACCTGGAACCCTCGGTTCACATCAGTGTACGCTATTGACAAACATCATTTTTTCAGAGCTTCTTTCCAAAGCGGATTTAGGTACCCAAGCATATTTGAAGCCTACAGCAATATAAACAGCGGAGGTGTAAAACGAGTGGGTGGGTTGCCTGTCATGTCTAAAGGAATTGTTGAAAATGCCTGGCTTCAATCCTCTATAGCAACTTTTCAATCTGCGGTTTTGAACGACATTAACCGCAACGGCTTAACTTCCAATGCTGCCATCGTTAAAAATGCAGGACTATTGAAAAAGAATCCTTACACGTACATACAACCAGAGCAAATAAAATCAATTGAAACGGGCTACAAAGGCATTTACTATGGCGGTAGAATTTCTATAGATATTGATGTGTACTTTAACACCTACCGCAATTTTATTGCGCAAGCCAACATTAATGTACCCCTGACCCAGCAGGCTGATTCCATACCATTTGCTTTATATAATCGCAACAGGCAAAGCCCTTACCGGGTGTGGACAAATTCTCAGACAAAGGTTTACAATTATGGATTTTCAGCAGGGGTAAAGTACCAATTGTTTAAAAACTATATGTTGATGGCAAACACCTCCTTTGCAAGGTTGCACAAGTCTGCCAACGAAGATGGGCTTGAAGATGGATTTAATACGCCGCAGTGGATTAATAACATTGGACTTTCAAACGACCAGTTGTTTAAAAACTTTGGAGCTGCATTAAATTATAAATGGCAGAGTGCTTACTACTGGCGTTCGTTTTTAGTTAATGGCGAAACACCTGCTTATTCAACACTTGATGCGCAAGTGAGTTGCCAGGTAGCAAAGCTTCAATCCAAAATAAAAATTGGTGCAACAAATTTGCTGAACCATTATTACACTTCATTTTTGGGTGGACCGAAAATTGGCGCATTTTATTATTCAACCATAACTTACGAATTACATAAATAACCATGTCAATAGAACTGTTAGATATACATGAAGCAAAAGCATTTGTTGAGCAATTAACACATACACTCCCACCTGTAACCATGCCACTACACCTTGCTTTTGGAAAAACGTTGGCAAGCGATGTATTTGCAACAGTAAACGTTCCTGCCTTTGCACAGTCGGGCATGGATGGGTATGCTTTTGCTTTTGCAAGCCTTGGTAAGTCTTTAAAAATTGAAGGTGAACAGGCAGCGGGAGATGAACAACTTATCCCTTTACAACCAGGCACAGCAGTACGAATTTTTACAGGGGCTGTGGTACCCGATGGGGCAGACACAGTGGTAATGCAGGAAAAAACGGCTGTAGCAGATGGATACCTTACTATAAACGATGAAAACATTCAGCAAGGCAATAACGTAAGAGCTCCGGGTTCTGAAATTGCAAAAGGCGATCTGGCTCTTGCTTCCGGCACCTTGTTAGCTCCTGCTGCAATTGGTTTTTTGGCAGGCATGGGAGTGAATGAAGTAGAAGTTATACCCTTTCCACGGGTAAGCATCATTGTTACGGGTAATGAACTGCAAGACCCCGGCACCACTCAAATATTTGGAAAAGTATATGAGTCAAATTCGTTTGCGCTGCTGGCTGCATTACACCACTTACACCTTACAGATACCACAGTGTACAAATGTGAAGATGATATAGATGCATTAACAAGCGTATTAAATAAGGCCATTGCGCAAAGCGATGTGGTGTTAATGACTGGTGGCGTAAGTGTGGGAGATTATGATTTTACAGTAAAAGTTTCAAAAGACTGTGGCATAAAAAAAGTGTTTCATAAATTAAAACAACGCCCTGGTAAACCCTTGTTTTTTGGCAAAAAAGACCAGGTGCTTTTCTTTGGTCTTCCCGGCAATCCTGCATCTGTACTTACCTGTTTTTACGAGTACGTTTTAGTAGCACTTGAAAAACTGACACATCAACCAATGCAATTAAAAAAGTTGATGGTGCCTCTATCATCTGCGTATACAAAAGCCGCAGGCCTAACTCATTTTTTAAAAGGGATGTTTGATGGGCAAGCGGTGCATTTACCCGATGGACAAGAGTCGTATAAACTTCATTCGTATGCAAGGGCTAATTGTCTTGTTGTAATACCCGGCCAGGCAACAAATATTGAGGCAGGCGACGAGGTTGAAATTCATTTAATACCATAGCAGAATTATGACAGCAGAGTTGATGATCGTATTTTATTTACTGTTGTTTGTAGTTGCATTTTTATATGCTTCGGTGGGGCATGGTGGGGCAAGTGGTTACCTGGCATTAGGGGCTATTTTCAATCTTGCAAAAGAGGTAATGCGGCCCACTGCATTGCTGCTTAATTTGTTTGTTTCGCTTACATCGTTTATCCAGTTCTACAGAGGTAAACATTTTATTGGCCGCATCTTTCTTCCGCTGGCCATAGCTTCGGTACCCATGGCTTTTTTAGGCGGAAGAATTACGATTGACACTGGAATTTATAAAACGGCCCTTGGGTTGTTGCTGCTCATACCCATTATCAGGTTTTTGTTTTTTCCAAACATACCTGTTACAGAAATTCGTAAAAGCAATACAGGCTTGTCGTTGTTTATCGGTGCAGCCATAGGTTTCATTTCAGGTGTAATTGGCATTGGTGGAGGCATCATTTTATCACCCGTATTGTTGTTGTTAAAATGGACCGATCAGAAACAGGCAGCGGCAATCAGTGCATTGTTTATTTTTGTCAATTCGTTTGCCGGTTTATTAGGGCAATGGTCAAAAGGCATCGCCTTTAATACACACATGGTTGGCTTTGTATTGGTAGCTTTTGCCGGTGGCTTTTGTGGCGCTTATTTAGGTGCTATGAAATTCAATCAAAATGTTTTGAGGATTGTGTTGGCCGTGGTTTTATTGCTGGCTTCTTATAAACTAATTTTTACAGGTGCATAAAATATTTAATAATGATTAAGGTGTGGGTTTATGGACAACTGGAAGATTTTACAGGAGCATCAGTCATTACATTGGAAAATATTTTTGATACTGATATGCTTACCCAAAACCTGTTTCAAAAGTTTCCATTATTAAAGGATAAAAAATTTTTAGTGGCGGTTGATAAACAAGTGGTAACAGAAAAAACTGCTATAGACAGCAACGCAGAAATTGCTTTGTTACCACCATTTTCAGGGGGATAAAGAAATGACCAGTACCATACAGGAGCGATACAGTCGACAACTTATTTTGCAGGGGTTTGGTCCTGCTGCGCAGGATGCCTTAACCAAAGCAAAAGTATTGGTGATAGGTGCAGGCGGTTTAGGTTGCCCGGTGTTACAATATTTGGTTGCAGCCGGTGTCGGCACGGTGGGTATAGTGGAGAACGACAGGGTTTCTTTATCAAATTTGCATAGGCAGGTATTGTACGATACAACTAATGTTGGCAAGCTTAAAATTGAAGTAGCTGCTGCCAAACTGCGGTTGATCAATCCCGAAGTGAACATTATTTGTTACCCTGTTTATCTTGATAAAAACAACAGCCTTGCAATCATTAATGAATATGATGTGATAGTTGACTGCACCGATAATTTTTCGACGCGTTATATGGTTAACGATGCCTGCGTGCTAAAAAATAAATCACTGGTTTATGGTGCCGTTTCCGGGTTTGAAGGGCAGATAGCTGTTTTTAATGCTGCAACGGGGGCTGGTGAAAGGTCAGGCAACTACCGCGATCTTTTTCCGGAACAGCCCGGTAGTGGAGAGGTGTTGAATTGTGCCGAAGCAGGGGTGCTGGGGGTACTTCCGGGCATTATAGGTACACTACAAGCTACAGAAGTAATTAAGCTAATTACAGGTAAAGGTGATGTGTTAATCAACCAGCTATTAACCTTTAATGCCCTAAAAAACAAGATGACTGTTTTTAAATACAGTCTTAGTAAAAATGCAGCATTGTTAACACCCTCCACT
>JBBQVY010000297.1:0-5409 GCA_038211085.1 Chitinophagales bacterium
ACCGTATTTTTTGTAATGGCTACAATCAGGCCATCCACCCGGTTTTTGATCATTACATTGGCTACTTTTTCTTCTTTGGCAACATCCTCGTGCGATTGGGTCAAAATGATATTATAATTTTCTTGCTCCGCTATTTCTTCAACCCCATTTATGGCTGCTACAAAAAACTGGTCGAGCAGGTCGGGCAGTATCAGGCCTATTGTAAAAGTTTTACTCAGTTTAAAATGTCTTGCAGACTCATTGGGTATGTACACCCATTCGTTAGCTAATTTTTTTACCCGCTCTTTTGTTAATACACTTATCGACTTATGATTGCTGAGCGATTTTGAAACAGTTGAAATGGACATGTTCAACTTTGTTGCAATATCTTTTAAGGTAACTCCTCTTTTCATTTTAATATAATACGCTTTGTTTGGTGATAAACTTTACTGCCTTAAACTGCGGTGCCGCCCTTTTCGGCTAATTTAAGAAACTATAAAGCGAATTATTATTTATTCGGATTTTAAACGGAATAGGTATCACTACTCTGGTAATCAATTTCAAACGTTGGACCAATTCAGTTCAAACGTTTGACCGCTTCTTTTCATCTCTCCCGCCTGCAGCACCAGCCTTAAGCCTGAAAACAATTGATAGTTTAGCTATACATCTGCTTGCCGCTTTCAAGGTCAATTGTATCGATCAACTTTTTAAAGCCCTCTAAAATTTTTACTTATTTATGAAACGTACACTTTTACAAATCTGCAGGTGCCTGCCACTGGTTTTAAGTTGCATTTTTTTTACGGCAATGACTGTGCATGCACAAACCATTTCGGTAGCGGGCAACATCAGGTCGGCAGGCGATAACCAGCCATTGCAGGGCGTTACCATCCAGGTAAAGGGGTCCACTAATAGTACTGCTACAGATGCAAAAGGACATTTCCTGATCAGGAACGTAGCCTCCACCGACTCACTGTTGGTTTCATTTGTTGGCTTTAAGACAGAGACGGTGTTGGTTGGCAACCGCACAGAGCTAAATGTAAGCCTGCAGGGTGAAGCTTTAGCACTTGACCAGGTAGTTGTGGTTGGATATGGAACCCAACGAAAAAGTGATCTAACAGGCTCTGTCGTAAGGGTGACCATGGATGATAAATCATCACTTGGAAATACTAACCTGTTCCAGGCATTGTCTGGCGGCGCAGCGGGTGTAAATGTTCAGGGGGCAGGTGGTGCAGGTGCCGAACCGGATTTATCTATCAGGGGACAGACTTCACTATCAGCAAGCGACCGGCCATTAATAGTGGTTGATGGGATTATTTACAATGGGAGTGTTTCTGATATCAACATCAGCGATGTTGAATCGGTTGATATATTGAAAGATGCGAGTTCGGCTGCAGTATATGGCTCACGATCAGCAAACGGCGTTTTGTTAATTACTACTAAAAAAGGTAAGACCGAAAAACCGTCCATTTCTTTTAATATGTATAGCGGTTACCAGGGTATGACCAACAATCCGATGAAAGTAATGAATGCCGAACAGTACGCTATAAGACTGGTGGATTATTACTATCAGCAAGATTTGTATACCTGGTATAAAACCCGCCCCACCAGAGCTACAGGCAAACCGGTGAGGCCAGATATAACCAATCGTACGATTGTTGCAGGCAGGCTGAGAACACAGGAGGAGCGGGATAATTACCTGGCAGGAAATTCGATAAATTGGGTGGATGAAGTGTTACATTCGGCACCCATTCAAAACTATAATTTAAGTTTATCGGGCAAAAGTGACAGGACCAGTTATTTTATATCGGGTTCGCTTACCGATGAAAACGGTATTCTTAAGAATGATAAATTTAAACGCTTAACCGTTCGTTCGAATATTGAAAGTAAGGTAACCAACTGGTTTACGTTGGGCATGAACTCTGCTTATTCATACCGGGATTATTCGGGCCGCGAAGCCAGTCTTTTAGATGCCCGTTCTGCCAGTCCACTGGCAAATAACAGGATTGGCTCTCCGCAATATGATAAATTTCTTACAGGAGAGATTTATATGCCTTACCCGCTTAATAATTTATATGTTAACAACAGCGACATCAGGAACAACCTGTTTCTGGTAGGAAGCGCCAAAATAACTGTTCCGTGGGTAAAGGGATTGAATTACGAGTTGAATTATTCAAACACCTATACAACCAGAAACAACAATACTTTTTTTCCTGTCACTTCCCCTGAAGGTTCAGGCAATAAAGGCAGGGCCGTAAAAAATCCTTCTGAAGAAAGAAATTGGATCGTGAACAATATTGTTACCTATGGACGAACCTTTGGCGATCACCAGGTAAATGCAACTTTTTTATATAGCCGCGAAAACAGCCGGGCACAAAGCTCAACGCTTACTGCCCAGGGTTTTGACAACCCGGTATTAGGTTACAATAACGTGGGATTAGGTACGATTGCTACTGTTGCCTCTGCTGCATCCGAAGCAAATGGCCTTTCATCAATGGCCCGTGTAAATTATTCATACAAAAGCAAGTACCTGGTAACGGGTACGGTACGTAAAGATGGTTTCTCCGGCTTTGGTCCCAATAAAAAATTCGCCACTTTTCCTTCGCTTTCATTGGGCTGGGTTGTATCGGATGAATCTTTCTTAAGCGACTTTAAAAAGACTTATTTAAAAATCAGGGCTTCCTATGGTAAAAATGGTAACCAGGGTATAGGCAGCTATTCAAGTTTTTCAAGGATGGCCACCGATGCTTACGTTTATGGATCTGCTACGGCAATAGCCATTTACCCTAACACGCTGGGTAACGCAGACCTTGGCTGGGAAACTACCTCTTCGGTTAACCTGGGTGTAGATTTTGGTTTTCTCGACAAAAGAATTTCCGGTTCAATTGACCTGTATCAATCAAACACAACAAACGTATTAGTCAACAGAGCGCTTCCACCCGCTTCGGGCTATCCGAGTGTATGGACAAACATTGGTGGCATAGATAATAAAGGCGTGGAGCTGGCCTTATCAACCATCAATTTAAGGGGTAGCCTGCAATGGAAATCCGATTTTGTTTTTTCGCTAAACAGGGATAAAATATCAAAATTATATGGTGGCGATAACGACAAAGACATTGGTAACTCGTGGTTTGTAGGCCAGCCTATCAGTGCTATTTATGATTACAAAATGTCAGGTGGGGTTTATACAGAAAATGACCTGTATACCGGCAATATTCTAAATAAATGGTATCCCGGCCAGTTCAAATATGTTGACTTGAATAAGGATGGCATAATTGGTCCAAATACTGACAGGTCTATTATTGGTTACCAAACACCCAATTTCCGTTTTAGCTTAGGAAACACCGTATCGTATAATAATTTCAGTCTCTACTTTTTGCTAAATTCCATACAGGGAGGCAATGGGTATTACATAGCTAATAATGCTTCGGCTACAAACGCTGCTTCGGCACCTGAGGGCCGCGAATCGGCTGGTATAATCCGTACCAACCTTACCGCTGTTCGCCCTTACTGGACACCCGATAATGGAGTAAATAATTCATCCGGAATCTATTATGCCCCTGAAGTATTGAGCGGTGTTTATGAAAGCAGGAGTTTTGTTCGTATTCAAGATATATCGCTGACATACAAATTAAATCCATCCGTTCTTAAAAGCATAGGCATCGGATCGTGCCAGGTATATGTTGCAGGCAAAAATATGTATACATGGACCAAATGGTCGGGCTGGGATCCAGAAAGCGGCGTAAGTAACCTGCCCATTATGCGCAACGTTATTGCCGGTGTAAGGCTTAGTTTCTAACATTAATATTCTTCATTAGAAAACTACAAAATTGAAACAATGAGAAAGTATCGATATTATATCAATCAAAAATTTCTGGTAATCATAATGGTGGTGGTGCCGATGTTTTATGGCTGTAAAAAAGAGGTGTTAACCGAGGTGCCATTAGATTTTCTTGCACCTGAGATTGCGTACAATACACTGCCCGGCATTCAACAGGGAGTTGCAGGTCTGTACTCCTCAGTTAGATCCAGCTGGTATTATGGTGTTAACGACAATGCCACACAGATGTATGGTATGGGTACCGATGTTGCCTGGTATGGTGAAGACCCGGGCAGTGCCCGTTTTTTAACGGATTACTCCACTTTTTTCAATCCGTCAAATTCATACATTACTGGTTTTTGGAACCTAAATTACCAGTTGATACAAAGGGCTAATGTAATTATTAAAGGCATTAATGCTACTGACGCAGCTACCTGGGCAAACGAAGAACAGAAAAAAGCTTATTTGGCCGAAGCTTTGTTTTTCAGGGCTTTTGCTTACCGTATACTGGTTGCATTTTATGGTGATGTGCCCCTTGTAAAAGAAGTGATTTCATCTGCAAAAACCGATTTTACCAGGGCACCCAAAGCCGAAATTTACAAACTAATGGAAGATGACCTGACGTTTGCTGCAGCTAATTTGCCACTGCCCGGTAAGCAGGAAGCAACAGGCAGGATAAACCAGGGCGCTGCCTTGCACATGCTGAGTGAATTATACCTGAATGAAGGAAAATACCAGTTAGCCGTAGATGCTGCCACCAAAGTTATTACAGGGTACAATTACTCGTTAATGAACAAGCGCTTTGGAACCAGGCTGGGCAACGATATATTTGGTGCAGGCGATCCCTATTATGATCTTTTTGTGTATGGCAATCAAAATCTGGCCGAAAACTCCGAAGCCATTTGGGTGGTGCAGGTTGAGCCACTGATAGTGGGAGGTTTATTTAATCAGGGTGAGCGGGTTTTTGGTTGTGCATATTATCGTATGGGTAATACGCCTGATGGCTTTAAGGCTTTTCGTGGCCCTTTGGTTAATGGCGCATACACAGGCTATTCTGATACATTGGGCCGACCCGTAGGATGGATGCGTCCTACAGATTACCTGGCCTATAAAATATGGCAGAGCGATTGGAGCAACGATACCCGTAACGCAGAGTATAACATTAAACGCAGTTTTTATTACGATAGTCCAGGCTCGGCCTACGACAAAAAGAAGATTGACTTCAGCAAATATGCTGCAGGTACCCGCAACGCTTTAAACGACACCAGCCAATATATTTTTCCCTACTTCATGAAATTTGCTGATCCGGTGCATCACTTTACCGACCCTGCACGATCAGGAGGGGGTGACAACCATAAGGACCTGTATGCCATTCGTCTTGCTGAAACTTTATTATTGAGGGCCGAAGCATATGTACGTTTGAATAATTTGGCATCTGCCGCTGCCGATATAAATATGGTTAGAAGCAGGGCAAAAGCAAATCCCGTTGACCCACAGCAGGTAAACCTTGACTATATTTTAGATGAAAGATCAAGGGAATTGTATGGTGAAGAATGGAGACCCCTTACTTTACGCCGCATGGGCAAACTGGTTGAAAGGGTTAAACTTTATAA
>JBBQVY010000298.1:0-5362 GCA_038211085.1 Chitinophagales bacterium
GAATGCTGGATGCAGAAGCTGCCAGCAGTGCAAAAATTATGTATGCTGAGAATTGGGTGTATGCACCGGCCATTCAAAAAGAAAGAGAATTATTAGAAAAAACAGGTGCTCAAATTATATGGATGCATGGCGAAGAATCGCATTCGGGTTCACATTCGTTAACCTATGGTCAATGGAAATTTTCGGGTGGTGGCTCTATGATCGGCAAGGGATGTCACCCGCTTTCTGCAGCCATCTATTTAAAGCATGTGGAAGGCCGGGCCCGCAATGGAAAACCGATAAGGCCTGCAACTATATCGGCCCGTACACATGCCATAACACGTATGCAAGGTTTTAAAGATGAAGGGCACCTTAGAACTACTTACAAAGACACCGAAGACTTTGCTATGTTACATGTAGTGTTTGAAGATGGTACCATAGCCGATCTTTTTGCAAGCGAACTGGTATTAGGCGGCGTTCATAATTGGATTGAAGTCAACACCACAAATCACCGCACCATCTGCAACATCAACCCTAACACAGCCATGCAGGCATATACTCCTGCTCAAAAATATTTTGAAGATGTATATGTAGTTGAAAAGACAGAAACAAAACAAGGCTGGTCATCTATATCGCCTGACGAAGGATGGTTTGCAGGTTACCAGCATGAGATGGATGAGTTTTATAAATCTGTAGCGTTTGGTACGCCGGTTGAAAGCAACAGCAGCCTTGCCTCGGATGTTATTGCCACCATTTATGCAGGTTATGTTTCGGCCGAACAAAAAGGCAGCGAAGTAGCCATTACTATTCTTTAAAAAGAACCTACTTTCCCACTTTATTTAACGATTAGCAAAAGAACAAAACAGTACATCATAACGTCTAAACTATTTGCATGCAAACTGTAGCCATTGAAAAAGGAATTCAAAGTAAAATAGGTAAATACAGATGGACAATTTGTTCGCTGGTATTTTATGCAACCACTATCAATTACCTTGACAGGCAGGTAATAAGTTTACTTAAAACTACTTTAGAAAAAGAGTTTAGCTGGACGGAGACTGATTATTCAAATATTGTTATAGCCTTTCAATTTGCCTATGCAGTTGGCATGGTGGGTGCCGGCCGTATTATTGACAGGATAGGCACCAAACTGGGTTATGCCATTACACTTGCATTGTGGAGTGTGGCTTCTATTCTCCATGCCTTTGCAACTGGTACATTAAGCTTTGCAATTTTCAGGGCGTTCCTGGGTTTTACCGAAGCGGGCAACTTTCCTGCTGCATTTAAAACGGTAGCCGAGTGGTTTCCAAAAAAAGAACGTGCATTTGCCGGGGGAATTTTTAACTCCGGTACCAATGTGGGGGCTATTCTGGCACCCATAGTTGTCCCCTGGTTAGCCATCAACTACAGTTGGAAGATTGCTTTTATAGCTACAGGTGCCATTGGATTTCTATGGTTGATATTGTGGTTTATTTATTACGAAATACCCTCAAAACAAAAGCGTTTATCGAAAGCCGAATTTGATTACATACACAGCGACCTTGATGATCCATCCCATGCCGTTGAAGAAGATACCCGCCCCAATGTTTCGTATGGCCAATTGTTTAAGTATAAACAAACGTGGGCTTTTATAACAGGTAAATTTTTAACGGATGGTATCTGGTGGTTCTTCCTCTTTTGGTTGCCTGCCTTTTTAAGTTCTGAATATGGTTTAAAAGGTATGCAGGTAAGTTTACCCATCGCCTTTGTTTATACACTGGCCGGTATTGCCAGTATTTTTGGTGGATGGCTACCTATGTGGTTTGTAAAAGCCAAAGGCTGGAGTGTGGTAAAAGCAAGACAAACCTCAATGCTGATCTATGCATTTTTTCCGTTACTGGTAATAGTATCGCAGGCAGCAGGAAAGTATGGTATGTGGTATGCCGTTGTTATTATAGGTTTTGCAGCTTCTGCACACCAGGCATGGTCGGCCAATTTATTTACTACAGTTAGCGATATGTTTCCTAAAAAACTGGTAGCCTCTGTTATCGGAATTGGTGGTATGGCGGGAGCAGTTGGTGGAATGGCCGTTGCTAAAGTAGCCGGGCTTCTTTTCGATCATTATAAAAACCTGGGACACATCGAAATCGGCTACTACATATTGTTTATGTATTGCGGACTGGGTTACCTGATTGCCTGGTTATTAATGTTTAAAGTATTGGTACCGAAAATGCAGCAGGTTGATTTGTAAATTGAAGCGTTGGTGGTTGTCAATCGTTGGTGGTTGGTGGTTGCGAAGCATAAGTAAGAAAAGTTGATAGTTGAAAGATGACAGGAGGAAAGTTGTTGGATGAAAAGCGTTGGTGGTTGCGAAGCTTTGTTAGTAAGAAAAGTTGACAAGTGACAGATGATAGTTGTTAGGTTGAAGGTTGTTGGATGTTGGTGGGTTTAAAACGTTTATAGTTGGTGTGGTTGTTATACACTCTTCATTCTTCATTCTTCGCTCTACTCACAACTCACCACTCACAACTCACCACTATCCCTCACAACGCTTTTCTCACTTCCTTCAAAAACACCGGCACTTTTATTTTAGGATCGCCTGCACCAAGGGTTTCTATGGGCACATAGCCACGGTAGCCCGAGGCTTTAATGAGGGAAATAATTTTGAGTACATCAGTTATTTGCTCTACTTCATTCACGTACATTTTCTCTTTTAATTGCCAGTTAACTGCATACTTTGCTGTAACTGCAATATCATTAAATGGATCTGGACCACGGTAGCTGCCAATATCCAACACCAATCCAAACCACTCCGATCCTACCCCATCAATTAGTTTCGTTGCTTCCTCTGCTGTTTTTATAAAATCAAAATGATTTTGAATGGCTACAATTACTCCATGAGACTGGCCATGTGCTGCACATTCTTTTAAATCCTCAATCATCCATTTGGCTACTGCATCCCAGGTGTATCCTGCAGGTACAGCCAAGCCGGAGAAGATGCGAATGACCGGTGCGCCCAATTTTGAAGCGACTTCAATCCATTGCTTTATCAATTCAACATCTGCCTTCCTTTTTGCAGCATCAGGGTTGGAAAAATCGTTACGTACCCCCGTTCCGCTTATATCAAGTCCTGTTTTAAAAGCCTGTTTTTTAAGTTTAAAAATATATTCATCAGTTGGCACTTTGGGATAGCCGGGAAAGTAATAACCGGTTAGGTCAACTGCATCAAAATTTTGAGCAGCACAAAAATCTAACAGGTCAAATAGAGTCATGCTCCCGTTTCGCAGCGGCTCATTAAAAGAGTAAGCATTCAAACTAACTTTTAAATGCGAGGTAGGTGATGCCTTGTAAAAAGCACCTGCTTTGTTGAATGGTGCCGTTGCTAACAAGGGACTTGCTACCAATGTTTTTATAAAATTTCTTCTCTTAAAATTTGATAACATAAGTTGGAGAATTTAGAAGGAGAAGTGAAATTATACGCCTGAAAATACATTGAAACCTCCGTCAACACATATTACTTCACCGGTTACAAAAGCAGATGCGTCGCTGAGCAACCAGATAAGGCAGCCAATTAATTCATCAGGGTTACCAAAGCGGTTAAAGGGTGTGTTGCGAATAACGGCTTCTCCCCTTGGGGTGTAGCCATCATCTTTTATAAGTAAGTTCCGGTTTTGATGCGTTACAAAAAATCCGGGAGCAATGGCATTCATACGAATGCTATCATTATATCGCTTGGCAAGTTCAACAGACATCCATTTGGTAAAATTATCAACGGCTGCTTTTGCCAAACTGTAACCCAACACACGGGTAATAGCCGATTGGGCGGCCATAGAAGATATATTTACAATCGAACCCTTTCCTGTTTTTGCTATTTCTTTTCCAAAGACAGTAGTGGGCAAAATGGTTCCAAATAAATTAAGATCGAAAGCTCTTTTCAGAGCATCCATATTAATATCAAACACATCGGCTTCCGGTGCTATTACTGCCTCCGGAATGTTTCCACCTGCTGCATTAACCAACCCATCAATCTTACCCCATTTGGCAATAACCTGGTCTCTTGCAGCTTCCAGTTCTTCTTTCGATAAAACATCTGCTGCAATAAAAAGTGCTGAGCCTCCCGCATTATTTAAAGCATCCATCCTGGCAGTTCCAACTTCTTCATTTCTCCCAAGCAAAACAACATGTGCACCCATGTCACTAACACCATTTACAAAGGCTTCTCCGAGAATACCGGTTGCACCGGTTATAACAATTACTTTATTTGCTAGACTAAAAAGTTGTTGGGCAGACATATAGATAAGAATCGTTTTGGAAAAATATTTTGAGGAAATCCGACAGGCTTGAATGTAAATAATAAGCTGGCAAAAATTGATATAATTAACCTGATTTGCTACTACAACGTTTGAAGTACTGTTTGCTAATGCACCACCAAACTGCAATCAATTTCCACGTGTTCCGACTCATTAAAAACAGTATCGGGCTGGTTGATGATCCTGATTAACAACTCTGCAGCCTGCACACCCATTTCATAAGAATTTTCTTCAATGGATGCAACAGGTTTGTAATGCAGGTATTGCAACAGCGGCAAATTTCCAAAGCCAACAAAATCAATGGTTCCTAACCGTTCAGGGTATTCAATTTTAAGATATTCAATAGCATCAAGAGCTATGTAAGTTTTAAATACAAAAATGGCAGTTGGCGGATCGGGCAAAGCCATTAGTTGTTGCATGGCTGCGCCTGCTGATTCAGGTGTAAAATCTACTTCCTTTATCAGGGCATCATCAATGGGTAAATTATGGGCAAGCAAAGCATTTTTGTAACCCTGCATTCGTACCAGGCTTGTTTGCAATGATGCCGGCCCCATTAAATGAGCTATGCGGGTATGGCCTTTATTAATTAGGAATTCTGTTGCATTAAATGAGCCGTCCTGGTTAGCCGTTACCACATAATTAAATTCGGGACTGGGGGGCTCGCGGGCTATAAATACAACTGGTATACCCATACTCTCCAGGTTATGAAACAATTGCATGTCTACCGTGTTCTTTGTTATAGCCACAATAATTCCCTCAACCCTGTTACGTATCATAACGTTCATGATCTTTTCTTCAATGGCTACCTCTTCATGCGATTGAGACAGGATCACATTATACTTCTGTTTTTCCGACACAACCTCTACCCCATTAATAGCAAGTACAAAAAACTGGTCCAATAAATTAGGGATGATCAGGCCGATGGTAAACGTTTTGCTTTGCTTAAAATTTCGAGCAGCTTCATTAGGTACATAATGCATTTTTTTAGCGGCTTCATGTACACGCTCCTTGGTTAAAATGCTTATGGTAACATCGTTATTCAAGGCTTTCGAAACCGTGGAAATAGACATATTCAGCTTCTTCGCAATGTCCTTTAT
>JBBQVY010000299.1:0-5351 GCA_038211085.1 Chitinophagales bacterium
ATACTGGCAGACCTGGGTGTAAGCAGCCACCAGTTTGATGTAGGTGACCGCGGCTTTTCAACCCGCTTTGATGGACCACTTGATATGCGTATGGATCAGCGACAGGAGATGACAGCCTCAACAATTTTAAAGAAGTATACAGAGGCCCAGTTGCACAAATTGTTTGAGCAGTACGGCGAGGTTACCAACTCTAAAACGCTGGCCAAACACATTGTAGAAAAGCGCAACCAGTTGCCTTTGCAAACAATTGCCCAGCTAAAGTCTTTATTGGGGCCAATGGTTAAAGGCAACCCAAACAAGTACCTGGCGCAGGTTTTCCAGGCACTGCGGATTGAGGTAAATGATGAAATGGGTGCCCTGAAAGAGATGTTGCAGCAAGTGCCTTCTCTTTTAAAAACAGGAGGTCGGGTTGCCATCATCACCTTTCATTCCATAGAGGATAGACTGGTAAAAGATTTTTTCAGGTATGGCGATTTTGAAGAGCCCTCAACTGACAATCCAATGATGCATGATGACCGGAAAAGTTTGTTACGCATCATTACCAAAAAGCCCATAGTAGCAACTGCCGAAGAGATGAAAAGAAACCCAAGAAGCAGGAGCGCCAAACTAAGGGTAGCTGAAAAAATATAAAAACCAACAACCCGGATAACAGGCTAAAAAACGAATACTCAAAGTTTTTTGTAGGGCTTTTAAGAATAGATAATAGATCAGTAGACCGGATATGATGTACCATGCAGGTAATGGCTATGAAACATTGTTGCGTCGCACTCTTGTACAGTTATAACAATACGGAGCAGGCAAACAAGAGAGGATAATTGAATAAATGCGATGAGTAAAGAACACTCAGATGAAAGGATTGCGACGCAACGATGATGCCTGGAGTGATGGAGCTGGTATAATGAATAATGATTAGTGAACGTCGTCGGCTGAGCGTAGCCGAAGCCGAAGCAAAAACGAACATGCATACATGAGCAATGAAGAAACCATAAAGAACTCAAACAGCACCAAAGGCACCGTAACACCAAAAAAATATTCGATACGTGCTTTTGGTGAGATGTTGAGTTACAGTTGGATTTTAAATAACATGAGCTTCTTCTTATTCCTTTCGGTTCTGGCCATTTTTTACATAGCAAACGGGCATATGGCTGATAACCGCATTAGAAGAATTAATGAAACCGCCAATAAACTAAAGGACCTGCAATACGAATACAAGACCGTAAAAAGCGACATGATGTTTAGAAGCAGGGAGAGTGAACTGGTAAAGGCTGCTGAACCATTGGGACTAAAACCAGACAGTAATCCGCCATTCAGGATAAAGGCATTGCAACCTCAAACCAATTGAACTTACAAAAGAGACGGACATAAATAGCAAGCTAGCGTGGAGGTTAAAAAGGACATATTGTGGCGGGTTTACCTGGCCTTTATTTTAATGGCCCTGGTAGGTATTACCATTTTTGGTAAAGCCATTTATATACAACAGGTAGAGGGTACATACTGGCGGGGAATGAGTGATAGTTTACACCAACGCATTGTAGAGCTGGATGCTGAACGTGGCACTATATACAGCGAAGATGGCAACATGCTTAGCACCAGCATTCCACAGTTTGATATGTACATAGATTTTATGGCCGATGGCTTAAGAGACAAAAGTGGCAAGCGTTTTAAAGAAAACATCGACTCGTTAAGCTACCAGTTATCCAATCTTTTTGCAGACAGGTCAGCGGCAGAATACAAACAAATGCTACAGGCGGGTTATAGAGAGAAAGACCGGTATTTTCTTTTAAGAAAAAAGCTTTCGTTTAAAGATTATCAGCAGTTAAAAACATTTCCACTTGTTAGGTTGGGTCGCAACAAAAGTGGTTTTATACCGGATAAAAAGATCATCAGATTAAATCCATATAAAATGCTTGCATACCGTACCATCGGCTTACTAAGAGACAACAATAAAGTTGGTCTTGAAGTTACGTACAACGACCAGCTTACGGGTACGGCAGGTAAGAGGCTGGTCCGTTTTATATCTGGTGGGGCAAGTGTACCGGTAGACGATTTTGAAGTAGAGCCAGAGAATGGAAAAGATATAATTACCACACTGGATGTAAGCATTCAGGACATTACAGAAACTGCCTTAATGAAGATGATGACCGGCAACGAAGCAGAGCATGGTTGTGCGATTGTAATGGAAGTAAAAACAGGAAAAGTAAAAGCAATTGCCAACCTCGGAAAATCAAAAGATGGCAGCTACTTCGAAGATTATAATTATGCAATCACTCCGTCAGAACCAGGATCCACTTTTAAGTTGGCCACTTTGTTGTCGTTACTGGAGGATAAAAAAATAAGCCTGCGCAGCAGTGTTAACCTGGAGGGTGGTGTGTGGAAGATTAATGGGCAAACTGTATACGACAGTGAAGAACATGGGTTGCAGAATGTTACGGTTAAGCAGGCATTTGAACACAGTAGTAATGTAGGTATGGCAAAGCTTGCCTGGACGTATTACAATACAACTCCCAACAAGTTTGTAGATCACCTGCATAGGTTAAGAATGGATACGCTTACCGGTATTGATGTAAAGGGCGAAATAAAACCGGTGGTATATAGGCCGGGTAATCGCCAGTGGAGCCGCACTACTTTACCATGGATGGCTTTTGGATACAACCTGTTGGTTACACCATTACAAACGTTAAGCTTATACAATGCTGTTGCAAATAATGGTGTTATGATGAAGCCTTATTTGGTTAACGAAATAAGCCAGGATGGCATTAGTTATAAAAAGTTTGAACCGGTAGTTGTTAATGACAGCATTTGTTCGGCCTCAACTTTAAAGGGCCTGAAAGAATGTTTGGAAGGCGTAATGTTGGAAGGTACCGGTGTAACCTTGCAAAGCCACCAATATAAGATAGCCGGTAAAACAGGGACAGCCTTAGTTGCAAATGGAAGAAGAGGTTATGCTGATAAAATATACCAGTCCTCTTTTGCAGGATACTTTCCGGCCGACAACCCACAATACAGCATTATAGTTGTCATAAAAAATAAGCCTCATGCCCTGTTCTTTTACGGCGCAGCCGTAGCAGGTCCGGTGTTTAAAGAAATAGCCGATAAAGTTTATTCGCTCAAAGTAACCCGTAGTAACGAACTGCAATACTCAACTTTTAATCGTAACGATAGTGCCTGGTACAATTACGCAGGTTACACTAAAGACATTAAGAAGGTAACGACACAACTGCAAATGCCCGTTACTGAAACAACGGGTACCAGCAATTACAGTCGCATGTATAAGCAAGGTGCAGGTAGCGTGGTAAGTACACAAAATATTTCGTCAAAGCTCATGCCTTCACTGGCGGGTATGGGTCTCAAAGATGCAGTGTACCTGTGTGAGAACCTGGGTTTGAAAGTAACCATTTCGGGTAAAGGAAAAGTTGCAGCACAATCAATAGTGGCCGGGCAGGGTATAAAGAGAGGACAATCGATAACAATACAACTCAGTTAAAAAATATCTGCACTTCTTAAGGGTTGTGCATACTATATGGCAAAGCTCCAGGACATATTATACAATGTACGCTTGCAATCGGTGCATGGCACTACCAACCTTGAAATAAAGGATGTGCAGATAGATAGCCGTAAGGTTACCAGCGGATCGTTATTTGTTGCCATTAGGGGTGCATTGAGTGACGGTCATGCATTTATAACCGCAGCAATTGAAAAGGGAGCAAGGGCAATAGTTTGCGAAGAGGTTCCCATGCTGTTAAACAATGGGGTTACTTTTTTGCAGGCTAACAATACAAACGAAGCGGTTTCTTACATAGCACACCATTTTTACGGCGAGCCATCAACACGTTTAAAACTTATTGGAGTTACGGGCACAAATGGTAAAACCACAGTAGCTACGCTTTTATATAAACTGTTTACGCACCTTGGTTATAAGTGCGGCCTCATAAGTACCGTAGAAAACTACATAGGAAAAACAGTTAGTCCTTCAACACATACAACCCCGGATGCTGTTAGTTTAAATAGCTTGTTGCAGCAAATGGTAAAGGCAGAATGTACGCATGTATTTATGGAAGTAAGCAGCCATGCCATACACCAGCACCGGACAACAGCTCTATCTTTTGTAGGGGGCATATTTACCAATATCACCCACGATCACCTCGACTATCATAAAACATTTGATGAATACATAAAGGTGAAAAAGCAATTCTTTGATGGCTTGCCGGCTGCTGCCTTTGCTATAAGTAATGTAGACGATAAAAGAGGTACCGTGATGTTGCAAAATTCACAGGCCCGTAAATACTATTATAGTCTTAAAACCCTTGCTGAGTTTAAAGGTAAAATATTGGAGAATGTGTTGACAGGCCTGGTGATGACGGTTAATGAAAAGGAAGTTCACTTTAGAATGATTGGTGAGTTTAATGCATACAACCTGATGGCTGTTTATGGTGCAGCAACCTGCCTGGGAGAAAATAATGATGAGGTATTAACCGCACTAAGTTTGATGACAGGTGCAGAAGGCAGGTTTGATTACATAGTAAGCAACGGTAAAGTAATAGGAATAGTGGACTATGCCCATACACCCGATGCCCTGGAGAATGTGCTAAGCACCATCAAAAAATTAAGAAGGGGAACGGAGCAGGTAATAACTGTGGTCGGGTGCGGTGGCGACCGTGATAAAACCAAAAGACCGGTAATGGGCGAAGTTGCCTGTGAGTTGAGTGACCGCGTAATTTTTACGAGTGATAATCCCAGGGGGGAAGAGCCATTAGAGATTTTAAAAGAAATGGAAACCAGCCTGAACAGTGCTGCAAGGCGCAAGTTTATATCCATAGCCGACAGGAAGGAAGCCATAAAGACTGCAGTAAGTTTTGCTAAGCCTGATGACATCATTTTAATAGCAGGCAAAGGCCACGAGAAGTACCAGGAGATAAAAGGAAAGAAGTATCCTTTTGATGACAAGGCGGTACTGCATGAAATGTTTGAAATGCTGGAGAAGTAGGCCCGCTGGCTCAGCGAAGCCGAAGCCAATAATGTTTAGTGAAAGTCGCTGGCTGAGCGAAGCCGAAGCCAATAGGAGAGACGATCAAAAACAGGATAATAATAAAAAGTAAAAGCAACAGACTGGGCAAGCTATCAGTTTTTTGACTTTTAACTTTTGAATTTTTAATTAACAACATGCTGTACCACATTTTTGAATGGATGACTAAAAACGGGATGAAATTCCCGGGCATAGGGCTATTTGCTTTCATCACATTTCGTGTGTTATTGGCTGTATTGTTATCATTGGTTATAACAACGGTGTTTGGTCGCACACTTATTAACTACCTGCGAAAAAAACAAATCGGCGAAACCGTAAGAGACCTTGG
>JBBQVY010000300.1:0-5345 GCA_038211085.1 Chitinophagales bacterium
TATATTCGGTTCTCAATGTAATACGGTTTCTGTACTATTTATAAAAAAGTTCATTTGTTTATAAATAGTTAACCGTTCTGGTTTAAAATGAAGGAGGTATTATACCTTATTTAGCTTTATCATGCTGTAGATGTAAGGAAGATGGTATTACCAGGCGTCATCCTTTTTACAAATGTTAGAATCTCCTGAGTAACAAAATTGTTACAATAGTTTAATTTATAGAAATCAATATCTGTGTAATTCCCTGCTGCCGCACCTCAAAAAAATCTCTTATCCAACAATATCTCTGTTATTTTCCTGCCGTCACCAAATCGTAAAATCGCGGATAAAGGGGGTTAAGTAATAAATTGCTTTCTAGGGTATTGATAGCGGACTTAACCTTTAAACCAATATGTTGTTTCTTGTGCATATACAAATCGCCGATATATTGGTTTTTTAATAAGCCTGGTCGCTTCCAATTTTTGGGATACTCTTTATCAGGCAACGTGTGGATGGATGCACTATCATCCACTTCAATTTCCATTTAAAAAAAATGTGGAGGGTAAATGGCATCATCAAAATGAACAAGTGTTTCTAAGTAAGTATGTGAACTGGTTTGGCTGGTATATAACATGTAAGTGCCTTTACTATTCCAGCGGCCACCTGTTCTAAAAGCACCTGTTCCGCTTAAATCTTTGGTTCTTGATTTTAATTTTACTACCCGGTAAACAAGCATAAAATTTCAATAGGAATACACCCCTTCTTCTATACGTGTAAGCACATCATTTACCATATTTAACCCGGTGAGGGTATCGAAAAGTTCAATAGGTTTTTTGCCAAACGTAGCTTTATTTGGATCATTTACCCAGAACTTAAGTTTCTCCTCATCCTCAAAAACGTCATAGCCATGTTGCATCAATCTTGCAATCTCAAGAGCATGAGAAGAGGTTCGTTTGTCCAATAAAGTGTTTTTGTCTTTTCTTTCAAGTGTCTTTACTGACAAGGACAGTATGCTTTCAGCCATCGTTTTACGATTGACACCTAAATAAACAGCCAGTTTTTCAACAGCACTTTTGGTTATTCCTTTCTGTCCTGCAGTTAAAATATCAAATTCAGAATGAATGTCATTTTTAAACCCACTCTCCTGACCAAGCCATTTTTCAATCCCTGTTTTAGTAATTTTCTTGAAGGCTTTGGTTTTTGTTATGGGTCTTTCTATAATAAATTTATCACCGGCTTCGGCTTGTACAGTTGTTTTTACCAGGTTCTTCTTTAACCGTGCCATGTGCGACAATTTTACTAAAGTTACAGTGAAGATGTTTTTAGAACTATCGCTGTTGAAAGAGTTGTATCCTATAACTTTTTTTACCCGAGTAGTCCACGCTCCGATTGTTGCCCTTAAGACATAACAACGGAGATGCTGCTGGTTGGCTCAATTACCAAACTGCCGTACAAGTGAGTTCCGATAAACCGGAATTAAAATAACACAACAATGCTTAATATCCTTACTAATGCCGGCTACCAAAAACACTCTATGTATTTCCCCATTACTCTAAACTCCCCGTTTACTTTCCGTGGTGTGCTATTTGAATTCGATAACCATATCGGCACTATTAATGTTGTAGTGTAACACATTCCTGTTTTATGGGTTATAACTTTAGCAGCAAAAATTGTGGACCAGGAATAACTCTGAAAGTTTTATTAGTTTTTATGATGGCGGCAAAAGCATTACATACCACGGCGCAAAGCGATACACTACTATATGATCAAAACAAAGAGATACCTGCTTCTATCAGGCAAAATGTTTTAAAAGCTTTATCGTTTTACCCCGAGCTGAAAGCAACACACATCAATTTTGTTTTTAAACCCAGCATTAAAACTTCGGTTATGCAGGCACAGCCGGTTTATGCCAGTTTATTGCGAAGAAAAAAGTATCGGCGGTACCGTATCAATATCAGCTCTGAGTTTAAACTGATCCATTCGCAATTGCCCATATTGACTATTCCCGACGAAGTATTTATTGGATGGATCGGTCACGAACTGGGGCATATTTTGGACTACGAGAGCAAAAGCAATACATCCATGATCTCGTTTGGCTATAACTACATATTTCATTCATCGTTTGTAAAACATGCCGAAATGCTTGCCGACTCATACGCGGTGGAGCGGGGAATGGGTGATTACATTGTAGCCACCAAACGGTTTATTTTAAATCATGCGGAGCTGCCGCAGTCGTATAAGGACAAAATTAGCCGCCTGTATTTATCGCCCGACATAATTGTTGAACAGGTGCGTGCCCTTGAACAAAAGAAGCTGGATGCTGCGGGGCAAATACATTAAGACAGCTTTAAACCGATACCTTGCCTTGGCAGCCATTGTATTTTACAGGCATAGAGCGTTAAGAAAGTTGCTGCATAAACTCTTTGAATTCGTTAAAAGCATCTTCTTTCATTACACGCGGAATTTTGGCCTGCCCTCCCATTTTCTTAAAGGTTTCGCTCCATTTATAAATGTTTGCTACCGGTACGGCTTCTACCTGTACACCTTTCAATGCTTTGGTTCGCGCCACCTTATAATTTTTGTTATTGTCGCACAGTTCTTCGTCTAATATGCGTGAAGCTTTTGCAGCATCTATCTCAGTATTGGTACCGATTACCCACTGCAACTGGTATTCTTCATTATTAAAAATGGTGGCTGCAACAAATTCTTTTATCTCAATGTTGAATTCCTGCTCCAGCTTTGCAATGGCCATATTCATTTTTTGTACAGAGAGCTGCTCACCAACCACGTTTAAATAGTGTTTGGTGCGGCCACTAATTTTTATTTCGAACTTCTCCTTATCGGTGATGATGACGGTGTCGCCAATCATATAACGCCAGGTACCTGCAACCGTAGATATCAGTAAAACGTACTCCGTGTTTTCTGCTGCCTGTTCTAAAGTAAGTGCCGCCACACCTTGTTTTACCCTGCCTTCTTCATCCATATTTTCTTCGATAAAGGGAACAAATTCAAAGAAAATTCCGTTATCAACTATCAAAGACATAGCCGTGGTGTCGGGTCTTTTTTGCGTGGCTATATATCCTTCTGAGGCAAGGTAGGTATCAATATAAATCAGCGGCCTGGCCAGTAATTTTTCCAGGCTTTTTTTGTAGGGATCCAAAGCCACTCCGCCCGAAGTATACACGCTTAAGGAGGGCCATATATCGTGAATGGTTTGCAGCTTGTTGTGTTCAATAATTTCTTTTAGCATCAGCTCTACCCACGAGGGTATCCCGGATATACTACCCACATCCCACTTTGGCGCTTCTTCTGCTATACGTTTTACTTTTTCGTCCCAGTCTTCTATTGAGGCGATTTCGGCACCTGGTTTGTAAAATGTACCAAACCAGCCCGGTATGTTGGCAGCACTTATGCCGCTTATCTCGCCTTCCTGGTGATCTTGTTTTTGTATTAAGCTGGTACTACTGCCCAGCATTAAAATTTGTTTCTCAAAAAAATCGGAGGGCAGTTCAAAGTTGGTCAGGCTGAGTACCTGTTGCATGCCGGCTTTCTTAATTGCATCAATCATATCACCAGTGACAGGTATGTATTTTTTATCGCTGGTGGTGCCACTGCTCAATGCAAAATAATCCTGACCACCGGGCCAGGTAACATTCTGGTGACCGTTGAGCAGGTGATGCCACCACTCATTATACAAAGCATCGTAATCGTGTATGGGAACATTTTTTTGAAAGACACTAATGCAATCATTGCTCTCTATTATTTCGTTAAACTTGTACTTCATACCAAACGCAGTAAGCTTTGCCTTTTCCAGCAATTTTTCCAACACTTCTTGTTGTGCTTTAAATGGATCCGGCTCGCTGGTTAATAGTCCTCTAAAGTCAATTGCTTTTTTAATGATACCCCCTAACAGCGCCATATAATGTTTTTTCAACCATAAGCAATTACTGTACCTGCAACTTGGAAGAAAAGATGTATTTAGCTGTGATCTCCTGGATAATGTATGATGTGTAGCGACATTTATTCGTGCATTCGTGGCAATTCTCTGTTCACCTCCCTGCCGCCGTGCCACTGTGGTTCCAAAATCTTTGATGGCGGAACGTTACCCTTTTTCTTTTTATCTTACGCCACATGGCTTACCTATATTATTTGCTGGTGATTGTTATTGCGTTGCTGCATAGTCTTGTTGCCATGTATTTGCTATCGCTACCCATCATGCTATTTCGTAAAAACGTACCCGTTTGGTATTTAAAAATTCACCTGGTTATTTTTAGTATTGCTGCTGGTTTTCATTTTACCTCTGGTGTATGCCCCTTAACTTTTGGTGAAAATTATTGCAGGGGTTTGGGTGGATTACAAACCTATCAGGGGAATTTTTTAAATCATTATGCAGAGCAGTTATTTCATTTCTCCATTTCCAATAAGCTGGTTTCAAATTCAATTATTGCTTTGGCTCTTCTTTTAATGGTTGCCATTATAAAGACCTATAGAATGAAACAAAGTAATCAAACCGCAGTTTCCCTTTAACTGATACAACGGTAAAAGAGGTATGGTGGTCAACCTGGCCGCTACCAACCCCGTTAACTGGACAACCGACAAAAAACCCTTGCAGAAAAGTTTTACCGACATCATCATTTATGAAACACACGTTCGGGATATTTCTATTAGCAAAAATTCGGGGATAAAAGCCAAAGGCAAATTCTTAGGACTTGCGCAAACCGGTACAAAAAGCGCCGAAGGCCTTTCAACCGGCCTCGATCATTTAAAAGAATTGGGCATAACACCCTCTCCTGCTCCCCTCGTTCGACTTTAATTCTGTTGATGAATCGAAAACCGAACAGAATACCTACAACTGGGGCTATGATCCTTTAAATTATTACGTTCCCGAAGGCAGTTTTGCAACCAACCCGTACGACGGCCGGGTACGAATTAAAGAATTTAAGCAAATGGTGCAGGCACTGCATGCAAACGGGCTGCGGGTAATATTAGACGTAGTGTACAACCACACGGCCAACCGCGAAGCTGCTTTTAACCAATTGGTGCCGGGTTATTTTTATCGTTATAATGCCAACGGCAGTTATTCGGATGCTACCGGCTGTGGCAACGAAACCGCCTCAGAAAAGGCAATGATGCAAAAGTTTATTGTAGAATCGGTGGCGTATTGGGCAAACGAATATCACCTCGATGGCTTTCGTTTCGACCTGATGGGTGTGCACGACATCGCTACCATGAATAGGATCAGCGATACCCTGCACAAAATAGACCCCACCATTTTTGTGTATGGCGAAGGTTGGACTGCCGGTGCCAGCCCTTTGCCCGAAGAAGACCGGGCTGTAAAAAAAAACACCTACCAACTACACAACATC